>NZ_VPEK01000050.1:0-11008 GCF_013417145.1 Acinetobacter sp. YH16044 | reverse complement strand
TTAGAGGAATTGCCACAAGATACGATAAGCTAAAACGTAACTATCAAAGCGCTGTTGCTTTAGCTTGTATATTTATATGGTTGCCTCTTTAGCTCAATTTATCGGCTGTAAATGTCAACACACCCTAATATTTGATTTTTAACACCAATTACTTAAATGAATTTATTATGTATTCATTAACATATATGTGTTTTATTTCACACAATAATCATTACACTGTAGCAACACATTTTGACAGCAAATCCTAGGATGTTTACTTTACATAGTATAAAATGCTGCGTTATATATTTTAAAAATCAGGCGATTGCCTTTTTTACAATTCAATTATTTTTATAAGTAGGATTTCGAGTGAGTTACTATCGTTATAGCTTCTTGTTAGCACTCAGTTTAGGTATGACGGGTTGTGCAATCACATCAGGTCTTCAAACATATGATTTACCAAAAGAAGGTGTTTTCCAAACAGATCTAGGTTCAACTGTAAATGTCATCAAATTATCACAAGACAATTTAGCAGCCGTTCAACCCGCACAGATTAATCAACAAAATTTTGCTCACCTTTTCAATCAACAACAACAACAATATCGATTAAATTCTGGTGATATTTTATCCATTTATTTATGGGCATATCCGGAAATAACGCCACCTACAAATACCATTAGTAATGAAGAAGCGATAAAATCAAACGGTTACCAAATCGACCAAAATGGTTATATTCAATTCCCTATTATTGGCCGATATAAAGCTGCCGGAAAATCCCTAACAAAAGTTAATCAGGAGTTACGTAGCCAACTTGCCCGCTATTTGAAAACTCCTGATGTGATTGTTCGCGTTCTTTCCTACCAAGGCCAGCGTTATTCTGTCCAAGGTAATGTAATGAAAGGTGGGCAATTTAATCTCACCGACCAACCTACCAGCGTATATACTGCACTTGGTCTTGCTGGCGGTGTGAATACGCAATTTGGCGATAATACGTCTATTACCTTGGTACGCCAAGGACAAACTTACAACTTAAATAGCATTCAGTTAGAAAAGGCTGGCTATTCACTACATAATCTACTCATACAGCCTAACGATACAATTTATGTCAATTCACGCGAAAATCAGAAAATTTATGTAATGGGTGAATCTGGTAAAAATCAATCCCTACCAATGCGTGATCAAGGAATGAGTTTAAGTGATGTCTTGGGCGAAAGTCTTGGGGTAAACTCGCTTTCTGCAAGTCGAGGTAAAATCTACGTAGTACGTAGTGATATGAATAGTCCGATGACCGAAATTTATCATTTGGATTTAACCAGTATTGGTGACTTTGGACTCGCAAACCAGTTCAGAATGCGTAGCAACGATATTGTATATGTTGATGCATCTGGCTTGGCACGTTGGCAGCGTGTGATCAATCAGGTGATTCCTTTCTCAAATATGATCTATAACATCGACAGAATGGGTCAATAATGTTATTTAAAAATATTCTGGTGGTGTGTGTAGGTAATATTTGCCGAAGTCCTATGGCAGAATATCTTCTGAAAAAGAATCATCCCGATCTGAATATTTATTCAGCGGGAATCGCAGGGATGATTGGACATGCAGCAGATGAAAAAGCTCAATACTGTATGCAAAAAATTGGCGTAGATATGAGTGGACACATTGCGCAAAAATTGAATGCTGAACTGATCAAAAAATCAGATTTAATTTTAGTCATGAGTTCAAATCAACAAAAGCATATTGAACAAACATGGCCATTTGCAAAGGGAAAGACCTTTCGTTTAGGACATTGGCAAGGTAAAAATGTGCCTGACCCATACCAGCACGATCAAGCCTTTTTTGACCAGACCTCAGAACTGATCCAATCTTGCGTTGCAGATTGGACTAAACAAATTTAACTTTTGATGTACGATTATGAGCCAAAATACCAATACAGAAGATACAATTGATTTAAAAGAATTATTTTTCTCTCTGATTGCACAGTGGAAGTTAATTGCTCTATGTGTAATTTTAAGTCTTGTATGTGCCTTACTTTATCTTAGAACCACTCCTGATACTTATGCAGTCAATGCAATGGTTCAAGTCGAAGAGAATAAAGGAGCTTCTGCTGCGTTGTTAGGTGATCTTTCTAATATGATAGATCAAAAACAACCCGCCCAAGCAGAAATTGAGATTCTTAAATCACGTTTAGTTCTAGGTACCGTGATTCAAAACTTACATCTCGATCTAAAAATTTCTGGTACTGAAAATTCTTTCACTGATCGTTTATTTTCACCGCATGAATATGCCACCGAATATAAAAATAAATCAGTCGTTTTCAAAGATAATGAAAAAAGTTTTGAAATCCGCCAATTTGATATCCCTGCGCAATATCGTGACAAAAACCTTAGTGTACAGTTTCAAGAAAATAAATTTTCTTTAATTGATCTTCAGACTGAGCAAACAATTTTAACAGCACCATTGAACCAAAAAAATTCTTTACGTACTGCAGAAGGCCTTTGGGAAATCTCAATTTATAGTAAAGATCAATTCAAAGATCACTATTTAATTCAAAAGCAGTCTCTACCTGCCGCAGTTGATAGTATTTTGGCAAATTATTCTGTTGCTGAAAAAGGTAAAATGACGGGCGTGCTTGGCCTTAACTATCAGGGCCAAGATAAAGAACATATTACAAAAGTTTTAAATGCCATTTTAGCAGCCTACAGCCATCAAAATATTGAAAGACGTTCGGCTGAAAGTGCACAAACATTAAAATTCCTAGACGAACAACTCCCTGAATTAAAACAACAGCTTGATGTCGCAGAACGTGAATTTAACAAATTCCGTCAAGAGTTTAATACTGTCGATGTCACTAAAGAATCTGAGCTATATTTAACTCAAAGCGTCACTCTTGAAACTCAAAAAGCTGAATTAGAGCAAAAAGTTGCTGAAGCTTCTGCGAAGTACACCATTGAACATCCAGTGATGCAGCAAATGAATGCTCAATTGGGTGCAATCAATAGCAAAATTGGTGAACTCAATACCACCTTAAAAAAATTACCAGACTTACAACGTCGTTATTTACAGCTCTATCGTGAAGTTGAAGTCAAGCAACAACTGTACACTGCTCTACTTAACTCTTACCAACAGCTTCGTATTGCCAAAGCTGGTGAAATTGGCAATGTGCGTATTGTGGATACTGCTGTAGAACCGATTAAACCAATTGCGCCGAAAAAACTACAAATATTGATACTTTCAATTTTCCTCGGTGGTTTCCTCGGTACATTACTTGCACTACTACGTAACATGCTTCGCTCAGGGATCAAAGATTCATCAGAAATTGAAAATAATCTGGATCTTCCTGTTTATGCAACTGTGCCACGTTCACCTGTTCAAGAAAGTCGCATCAAGTTACTCAAGAAGAAAAAGACCATTCCTGTACTTGCAGTTAAAAATAGCGATGATATTGCGATTGAAAGTTTGCGTAGCATGCGTACAGCCATTCACTTTGCACTGACATCTGCAAAAAACAACCTGATCATGATTTCTGGGCCTGCACCAGAAGTTGGTAAATCGTTTATTTCAACCAACTTGGCTACGATTCTTGCGCAAAGCGATAAACGTGTTTTAATTATTGATGCCGATTTACGTCGTGGGTATTTAAACAAATACTTCAATCATGACAACCAACCAGGTCTTTCTGAATATTTAAATGGTCAGCGTGATCTAGACAGCATCATTAAAACCACTGAAATTCCAAATTTAAGTGTGATTACTCGTGGTAAAAGCCCTTCTAACCCATCTGAGCTTTTAAGTTCTGGTAAATTCAAAGAATTCTTAGATTTGATTTCACCGATGTTTGATCATGTGATCATTGATACCCCTCCTGTACTTGCGGTGACAGACGGTATCATTATTTCGCAATTTGCTGGCGTGAATCTGGTGATTGCTCGTTATGCGAAAACTCAGTTGAAAGAATTAGAGTTAACCGTGAACCGCTTTGAACAAGTGGGTGTGAAGGTCAATGGTATTATTCTAAACGACATTCAACGTAGCTCAGCAGGTTATGGTTATGGCTATAACTATTCTTATGGTTATAAAGCTTCAAAAGACCAAGACTAATTCAAGCCTATTCAAAAAAGCCACCGAATACGGTGGCTTTTTTTATTTTCGAAATTTATGTTGCATGCATCTTTCTGTATAAAAAATGTTTTATATATTCATACCGTTATAGTATAAAAATAAGAACATGACTATGATGATCTTTCCTGCACCTTACCTGATCATAGAGATAGGTAAGCGCTGAACAGGAAAAGTCTGCTAGAATTTCAGCAACTTTTTACATATAAAATAATTGTGGGAAAATATATGAGTAAGGCCCTACCTATCGCTGTCGCTGTATTACTCGGCGGTGCCGCACTTGTTCCTGTTTACTATGCAACTAAAACACCTGCTACGCAATCAGCAACATCAACTCAACCAGCTGCAAATGCTTCTGCTGTCGCTAAAATCAGTTATGCACTTGGTTATGAAGTTGCCCATCAAACGCCTCCAGAATTAGATATTGATAGCTTTGTCACTGGCGTTCGTGCGGGTCATGCTCGTGCAAAACCTGCATATACTGAAGAAGAATTACAAAAAGCATATGCTGAGTTCCAGCAAGAAATGCAAAACAAGCAGCTCGAAAGCAATAAGCAAGCACAAAGTAGCAGCGATAATTTCTTAACAGAAAACAAAAGTAAAGCTGGGGTTAAAACCACTGCTTCTGGTTTACAGTACCTAACAACGAAAGAAGGTACAGGTAAACAACCGCAAGCCACATCAGTTGTTAAAGTTCACTACACAGGTAAGTTAGTGGATGGCACTGTATTTGATAGTTCAGTACAGCGCGGCGAGCCAATTGAATTTCCGTTGAACCAAGTAATTCCGGGTTGGACTGAAGGTCTGCAGTTAATGAAAGAAGGCGGCAAAGCTACTTTATATATTCCCTCAAACCTAGGTTATGGTGCTCAAGGTGTTCCGGGAACGATTCCACCGAACAGTACTTTAATTTTTGATGTAGAACTCATTGAAGTTAAATAATAAAACCGGTACAGGAGAGCTTTTCGCTCTCCTGCTTTATTTTGAGACTCGGTCATGAAATTACAGATCAGTATGTTGTGTTTGGCATTCTGCTCAAGCACTGTATTTGCCAAAGATGTCAGTAATAAAAGTAGTGCTGCAGAACAAGTGGGTTATAGTTTTGGTTATTTAATGGGACGCAGTAATGCTGAATCCATTAAGGATTTGGATATTGATGCATTTGTTGCAGGTTTAAAGGCAGCTTCTAAAGGTCAAGCTTCGTCATTAACAGATGAAGAAATGACCCGTGCCTTAACCCAATATAAAAAGCAAACCGAAGCGAAACAACTGATTGAACTGAAGCAAAAAGCGGATGCGAATGCCACCATTGGTGCCGCTTTCCTTGCTGAAAATGCCAAAAAACCGGGCATTCAGGTCACGAAATCTGGCCTGCAGTATCAAGTCATTCAAGCTGGCAAAGGTAAGTCACCCAAAGCAAATTCAACAGTGAAAGTTCACTATGAAGGTCGCTTAATTGATGGTACTGTTTTTGATAGTTCAATTGCACGCAACCAACCTGCGATGTTCCAAGTGAGTCAAGTCATTCAGGGTTGGACAGAAGGTCTACAGTTGATGAAAGAAGGTGCAAAATATCGCTTCTTCATTCCTGCCAATTTGGGCTATGGTCAAATTGGTTCAGCAGACGTCATTGAGCCAAATAGCACGCTGATTTTTGATGTAGAGCTCATTGAAGTTCTCCCGAAATAACAATACTCTCTTTAGGAGCATCGACAAATCTCGGTGCTCCTCAATATTTCTTCTTTCCATTATTTTCTTTTACAATTTTTTTGATTGATTTGACTTAAAATTCACATTGATATCTTATATTTATTTCACAAAAACTATTTTCCCTTTATCTTAAATCTTCATTAACTGCGTAGCCGCACATAAGGATTTGACCATGACCGTTAAAATTAAGACGCGCGAAATTCAATATACAGCAGCGGATGGAACTCAACTTTTTGGCTATTTTGCTGCTCCAGAGTTAGACACTGCGATTGCAGGTGTGTTAGTTGCCCCTGAATGGTGGGGACGCAATGAATATACCGAACAACGTGCGCGTGAATTGGCAGAACAGGGCTATGCTGCTTTCGCTTTGGATATGTATGGTGACAAAAAAGTCACCACAGATGCCAAGCAAGCTTATGAATGGATGATGCAGACTTTTGATCATGCCGACACCATCGTGACCCGTGCGTCGGCTGCATTACACACTTTGGCACAGCAAAAAGAAGTAAATGCAGATAAACTCGCAGCTATAGGCTTTTGCTATGGCGGAAAAGTCGTGCTGGATTTAGCTCGTTCAGGTGCTGCATTAAAAGCTGTGGTGACCTTCCATGCAACACTTGCTACAGCGACTCCTGCACAAACAGGACAAGTTCAAGCAGAGATTTTAGTGCAACATGGTGAGCTCGACTCGATGGTGAGCTTAGAAGATGTTGCGACCTTTAGAAATGAAATGGATGCTGCCCAAGTGAAGTATCAAATCAATATTTTTGAAGGTGCAAAACATGGCTTTAGCAACCCGATGGCGGATGAACGCGCCAAAGCCAACGGCGTAGATTTAGCTTATAACGCTACTGCAGAACAACAAAGCTTAGCGGCCATGTATGCCTTGTTAGCACGCCAGCTTGGTTCTTAAAGCGCTAAGAACCAATACCAATATTTAATTTATAAAAATGAGGAGAGCACAATGACAGATCTCAATTGTCCATATTGCAATTTTGACGAATATGACGTGATTGCAAAAAATGATTTTGGAGTTGTACTTCCTGAACCACACACACTGTCTAAAGGACATGCTGTCATTGTCCCGCTACGTCACGTTGGTTCTTTTTTTGAAATTACTGATAAAGAACGTAAAAGTTTAATGTCCTTACTTGAACAAGCACGTAATGAATTAAATTTACGCTATCAACCTACTGGCTTTCATATTGGGTTTAATGATGGACAAGTTTTTGGCGAAGCTACTGAACATGTGCATATTC
The DNA here is from genome assembly GCF_013417145.1 of Acinetobacter sp. YH16044. Taxonomy (NCBI): domain Bacteria; kingdom Pseudomonadati; phylum Pseudomonadota; class Gammaproteobacteria; order Moraxellales; family Moraxellaceae; genus Acinetobacter; species Acinetobacter sp. YH16044. Next base: position 3,941 of record NZ_VPEK01000050.1, on the reverse strand, counting down.
ACATTATTCCACGTTATGAAAACCAAACATTGGCGCTCGATACCCGCTGGGGCTTTAAAAGCTAAACTTTAAATTTACACTCACTAAGGAGCCTCGGCTCCTTTTTTGATGGCCACTATTTTTGCATTTCCCCTGATATACAGTTTTCGTTTTGAACAAAAAGAATGACTATTGAAAGATGTATACTAGGCAGGTTTTTTCAATTTTGACTGTATTGCATGTTTAACTTTTCTGATGCCCTTCTCGACTGGTTTGATGTCCATGGTCGTCATGACTTACCGTGGCAAGTGAAGGATGACCCTTACAAAGTATGGGTTTCAGAAATTATGCTACAACAGACTCAAGTCAAAACCGTCTTACAATATTTTGATCGATTTATTCAACGGTTTCCGACTGTTGAAGATTTAGGCCATGCCTCTTGGGATGATGTGGCGCCCTATTGGGCTGGCTTAGGCTACTATGCACGGGCTCGGAACTTACACAAAGCCGCGGGTATTGTTGCACGTCAGGGACATTTTCCAAGCAATCTTGAGCAGTGGATGGAACTACCGGGTATCGGCCCGTCTACCGCGGGTGCGCTGATGTCTTTAGGTTTAAGACAATATGGCGTGATTATGGACGGCAACGTCAAGCGTGTATTGTCTCGTTTCTTTGCTATTGAAGATGATTTATCGAAACCTGTACATGAACGGGCCATGTGGCAACTGGCGACAGAGCTCTGCCCCACTGAACGCAACCACGATTATACCCAAGCGATTATGGATCTGGGTGCAACCGTTTGCACGCCGAAAAAACCGCTCTGTTTATATTGTCCCATGCAACAGCACTGCAAAGCACATGCACAAGGTTTAGAGACTGAATTACCTTATAAAAAGCCTAAAAAGCCTGTTCCAGTGAGAGAGGCTCAAGTCATGCTGATTCAATCTGCAGGAGAATGGCTGTGGATACAACGTCCGAATAGCGGTCTATGGGGCGGTCTGTGGTGTTTACCTATTTTTGATCAACCCCATGAGTTTCAATCCCACACTCAGCAGCTTGGTCTGAAACCTACCACCACTCAAGTGCAGATATCACATAGCTTTACTCATTTCACTTGGCTTTTAGAAGCTACTGTATTTACCGGTACTGCAGATCAAAAAGAGCATTTAGCGATTGAATGCAACGCACAGTGGTTTACACCGATACAAGCCACTTCACTCGGTATTCCAACCGCCATGAAAAAACTTATTTCTACGCTAGAACTCGAAAGCTATTCTATGCCATAGTTTTGGACTGCTCATCAATTGTATAGGGACAAATGTGACTCAAGGATTTTTTCAGCTTCGCAAAGGGTTGTTTGGCGGTATTGGTTTTATTTTGCTTTTACTCAGCGCCTGTACGTCGACTCCACCCAAACCATCTAGCAGTACATTGCCTGCTCATGAAGTGAAAAAATTACAAAACATGCGTTTATCCAATCAATTGCCTGTTCCTGTTCATCAAGTCAAACGAAGTGCCCTCAAGGATACTTGGGGCGCAGCGCGTAGCCAAGGACGAAGCCACGAAGGCATTGATATTATTGTTCCACGTGGAACAAAAGTTCTCAGTGCTACAGAAGGTTTAGTTGCTGACTTACGTAATAACAATTTGGGTGGTAAAGTGATATGGATTATGGGGCCCGCAGGTTCTTGGCATTATTATGCGCATCTTGATGGTCATAAACGCGGCTTAAACGTCGGCGACTATGTCAAAAAAGGTGATGTCATTGGCTATGTAGGTAATACTGGCAATGCCCGACATACTGCACCACATTTGCATTATGGCATTTACTTGGGTGGTAAAGGTCGCAATGCTGTTAACCCCTATCCGTATTTACGTTAATTTTAGGAAACATACATGTCAGAAGCGTTGATCAATCGTCTGGTGGAATTTGCAGAATCTGGTAATCAACAAAAAATCAGCCTCAATGGCCAGTCTTATCAGGGCTGGATCATGGAGATCACTGAAGAAGCATTACTCATCAGCACCGGCTACGCAGACAAATCGGGTAACGATGTATGGATTCAATTTGCCGATCTCGATCAAGCGGAACTCTTGTATTGGGACAATAAAAACGATCAATGGACAGCTTTTAAAATTTAAGTCAAAAGGAGCATTTAACATGACGACACAACGCTGTGCTTGGTGCTCCGAAGATCCTTTGTATATTGCCTACCACGACACTGAGTGGGCTAAACCCAGTTTTGATGAGCAGCATCTCTTTGAAATGCTGTGTCTTGAAGGACAACAAGCGGGGCTGTCTTGGATTACTGTGCTGAAAAAACGGGCCTGTTATCAGCAGCATTTTTTTCAACATCCCATTGCCGAAATCGCAGCGTTGAGTGACCTACAATTACAAGAAAAATTACAAGATTCAGGTTTGATTCGCCATATCGGCAAACTCACTGCCATTCGTGATAATGCCAAAGCATGGCAACAGTTAAAAGCCCAAGGGATTCATCCTGTGGAATTTCTTTGGAATTTTGTCGAAGGACAAATTGCCAATAATGATGTAGTTGAATATCGTAGCGCCCCTGCACAAACCGCTCAAAGTCAGGCCATGTCCAAAGCATTAAAAAAGCATGGTTTTAAATTTGTAGGCCCAACGACTTGCTATGCTCTGATGCAAGCTATCGGCATGGTCAATGATCATGAAAATCACTGTGACTTTAAATACACGCACGAAGAATGACCTCAAAACATAAAGGATAGAATAATGAGTGACAATACAATCCACGCCTATGCAGCAATGAACAGTGGTGAAGCCCTTGTTCCCTATCAATTTGATGCAGGTGAATTACAAGCCCATCAGGTTGAAGTCAAAGTCGAGTATTGCGGTCTTTGTCACTCAGATATTTCTATTATCCAAAATGATTGGAAATCTTCGGTTTATCCTGTGGTCCCAGGGCATGAAGTAATTGGAACCATTACCCAACTCGGCAGCGAAGCCAAAGGACTGAAAATCGGACAGCGTGTAGGCATTGGCTGGACAGCAGAAAGTTGTCAACACTGTGACCCGTGTATCGATGGTCGCCAAGTGCAATGTACCGGAACCAAGACAGCGACGATCGTCGGTCATGCAGGTGGCTTTGCCGACAAAGTCCGTGCTGGCTGGCAATGGGTTATTCCGCTTCCAGATGATCTTGATCCAACCAGTGCTGGTCCTCTACTCTGCGGCGGAATTACGGTATTTGATCCCATTTTACAGCACCAAATTCAGGCCATTCACCATGTTGCCGTGATCGGCATTGGTGGTTTAGGTCATATGGCGATTAAACTGCTCAAAGCTTGGGGCTGTGAAATTACTGCGTTCAGTTCAAACTTAGATAAAACCGATGAACTTAAAGCCATGGGAGCTGACCATGTGGTGAATAGTCGTGATCTTGCTGCAATTAAAGCACAGCGTGGGAAGTTTAATTTGATTTTAAGCACGGTCAATGTGACGTTGGATTGGCAAGCCTACCTTTCGACTTTGGCACCGAATGGAAGCGTTCACATGCTCGGCCTAGCACTTGAGCCGATGCAAATCCCCGCAGGTATGCTGATCAGTGGTGCTAAATCAGTCACAGGCTCATCAACTGGCTCTCCTGCAGCACTGCGTGAATTACTTCGATTCGCTGCACGTCAAAATATTGCTCCACAAATTGAAATGTATCCAATGTCTCAGGTGAACGAAGCGATTGAACGTTTGCATTCAGGAAACGTGCGTTATCGTATCGTGTTGAAAGCTGATTTTTAACGGCAAAAATCTAAGCCCAAAAAGCCTGCTGCATGCAGGCTTTTTTTGTATGCTTTATGTCCCGTCCTGAAATAAGTTTACACCTTAAGAGACTTATTTTATGGAACATGCACAAGAACAACGAGTTAAACGCACACAACGTGATTATAGCTTCGCCTTTAAAATGATGGTTGTACATGAAGTA
>NZ_VPEK01000004.1:0-197692 GCF_013417145.1 Acinetobacter sp. YH16044 | reverse complement strand
AATTTAAATTATTTTTAAACTTATCAAATAAAACCCAACTTAATCAATTCAACCAAGTCATTGTTTTACCAGAAGTTTTAATCTTCATCACCGCCGATGGATGTGCATTCTACAGCATTTCACATCCGTTGCAACACCCTTTTTCATTTATTTTTAGTTTTTCATTACGTTTGTTTATTTATTCTACTAAATTGAGTTTTTTTACTATTTTTGAGCATAAAAGGGACAATATTTCCATATTTGTCCGTTAATTTATCTTTTTCATTCTTTTCTTGCCATTTTAAAGCTCGACAATCGACATATTCACAGTAGCCACCTTCCCCACACTCGATTTCGTCGTTGATTTTAATTTGATAGTTAAAGCTTCCTGCATAGCCTGCGCCGAGTCCAAATTTAAAATCCCCACGGCTCTGCGCTTGTACATGTATTTTCAGTTTGTCATTTTGGTAAATCCATTCAAATTCACGTGGCAAATACATTTTTTGCAAATTTGGGGTTTTAACCACAGGATAAACGCGCATGACTTTAAAGAACACACCTTGGTCTGCCATGAACACTTGCTGCTGATTTAAATCTCTTAGATATAAACGTGAACTCAAAATATTGTTATAGCGGTCTCGCGTTTGCATAAAGATGATTTGACGCTGTCGGCTAAGGTTGATCACCTGATGGGTATAAAACGCTAAAGGTAAATATGGAAACTTGCGTATTTGTGCATAAGACAAAACAGCCAACTGATTTACATCATACATCTGGCTCTGAAATTTGATTTGACCTTCACATTGGCACATCACCGACCAATATTCAGCTAGACCTAATCTTAATTTAATTAAACACGAAGAAATATCGGTTGTTTGCACGGACAAATCTAAACTGAGTTCAGTATCTTCTCGATGGATTTGAAATACTGCTCCATCCCAACCAATCTGCTCTTTATCTCTAAATTTAAAGACAGTATCACTCAGACCACAGTCGTCTTTGATGGAATATGATTGTAATTGCCCAACCATATGACCGCTCACACTGGTCAATACTGTGGCTGTATTGAGTTCGTCTTGTTGAATGGACACAGGATTTTGAAAAGCGGGAATCTGAGGCTGACCGAGCCAACTTATAAAGTTAAGATAATGTAAGGGCGCAGGAAGATTCGGTAGACAGAGTCCATAATGGACTGAAGGGTAAGGCGTATTCGGCGCATGTAGATTTATTTTTTTATGTTGCATATCTGGAGCTTGATTCAATCGTCTTGATTGATCCAAGAAATCTTGAAATATCTGCATATCAAGCTCCTTTTCATTTTTATTTCATGTTTTAACTCATGCTTCAGCCTTTTTTGCCATTAAGGTTGTGACAAAGCCAGACAATGCATAAATTACTGAAATAATTAAAATACCCATTGGAATATTATACGTTACAGCAGCTAAAATGAAGACTATGATTGGTAATACCGCAAATGGAACACGGCGACGATCCACCGTTTTAAATGAATAGTATTTTACATTTGAGATCATCAATAGACCCACTGCAATAATCACTACCGCATTAAAAATCTGAATACCTGTTTCGCGTAAGTCGAAGACCGCAGGGATATCCATACCTACCCATACCAATGAAATAATCATAACGGCTGCGAGTGGACTTGCAACACCAATAAAATAACGTTTATCGACAACCCCGATTTGTACGTTAAAACGTGCTAAACGGAAGGCTGCACATGCGGTGTAAACAAAACATGCTGCAAGGCCAATACGGCCTAAGTCATTTAGACTCCAGCTATACATTAAAATGGCAGGTGCAACACCAAATGCTAGCAAGTCTGATAAGGAGTCAAACTGTTCACCAAATGGACTTTGCGCGCCAATAGCACGTGCGACACGGCCATCCAAACCATCAAATAATGCTGCAAGGAAAATGGCATAAATGGCTTGTTGAAACTCACCATTCATACTGGCAATTATTGAATAAAAGCCGGATAACAACGCTGCAGTTGTAATCAAGTTTGGCCACAGATAGATCCCACGACGTTTCACTTTATGCCCTTCATGGGTGTGCTCCTCTTCTTCAACTTCAAATGTAATGCCATCAAATGCATTTTCATCCTTTGAAGAAATTTCCCGCTCAGGTTTATTTGTATTTGTCATTGTTCGATCCTAACTGTGACCTTTCTTTTTCAAGTTTAAAATTATTCGCCAACCAACCAACGTACGGCTGCATGACCACCATTTTCATTCATACGAAGATGTGGGAACAACCATTGTAATGCTTCATCCGCATCTTCAGAGAATTTCCAAGGTGGGTTAATCACCAATAAACCACAACCATTTAGACCGACTGGAGTGTCATCTGGCCATACACAAATTTCGCAAACCAACTGACGACGAATGCCGGTTTTGTACATTTTCTTTTCAAAACGTTCAATCATCGCGCGGTCTTTAATTGGATACCATACCGCAAAAACGCCTGTCGGCCATTTTTTATAAGCAGCCACCAATAATTCTACAAGCTGTGGAAAATCTTTACGTTCTAATTCGTAAGGCGGGTCAATCATGACCAAACCACGCTTTTCTTTTGGTGGAATTACGCCCAATAAACCTTCGTAAGCATCACGCTCATGCAAGCCTGCACGTTTATCAAAAATATTGTGGCGCAATTGTTGGAACACATCACGCTGCATTTCAAAAATCGTGGCTTTATCAGTTTCACGCATGCCTTCGAGCGCAAACCATGGAGAGCCTGGGTAAGCGCCTTTACCAAAGTTTTCACGCATTTTTTCAACAACTTTTAAATATTGTTGAACACCTTCAGGCGCATTACGCTTAATCGAATCATCGAGCTTAACTAAACGATGAATACCATTTAAAAACTCACCTGATTTCTGTGCTTCAGAGGTCGAAAGATCATATTTACCTGCACCACCATGTGTATCTACATAGCGATAAGGTTTATCTTTTGCATTCAGTCGACTTAATAACTGAAGCAGCAAAACGTGCTTCATCACATCGGCAAAGTTGCCTGCATGGAAATGGTGACGGTAATTCATGTTTCTTTAATTCCTGATATCAACGGACATTTTAGCATGAAAAATAGTTTCATTCCGATGCTATTCTTGCTCTAGAATACGTCACCTTTTTTTCCACAACTTTATGGATCGTATATGGAAACAGCCTTTCTCCCAAAGTCTTGGCCCGTTGATCAAATCCTCGATGATTTAGATCAACACGGGTTTAGCATTATTGATGACGCTTATCCTGCTGAATATATACATGCACTTGTTGAAGAATGTATGTCAAATTTAAATAAATTTAGGGATGCAGCCGTACAAAATGGGGTCATCAGTAAAATTAGAAGTGATCATATTTTATGGATTAACGACACCTTAGATGTCGCACAAGAACACGTTCAAGCGTTACAACATTTATCAGAACAATTTAATCGCGCATTTTTTTCTGGCATTCACGAAGTCGAAGCACATTTTGCCTGTTATAACGCAGGTGAATTTTATGCCCTGCATAAAGATAATCCTCAAGGCAAAAATGGACGTGTCATTTCAGCAGTTTATTATTTGCATGAACATTGGCAAGCCGACTGGGGCGGTGAATTGCGCTTACAAGATAAGAATGATGTTTGGCATATTTTAGAACCTAAACCGAATCGCATTGCTTTATTCCAAAGTGACCTGTTACACGAGGTACTCGAAGCCAAACATCAGCGTTTATCGATTACGGCGTGGCTGCGTAATGACAGCACGATGTGGTAATTCGATATTCATCCTTTAAATCCCCTAAATTATCCTCATATATGAGTCATTCATAGATGAGGATGTACCCGATGCGTCAAAACAGTCATAAAATCATTCAGCGTATTGGCGAAACTGATCAATTATTTCTACAAGGCAACAGCCCTAAACTTGCCCTTGAGCGTGCTGACTTACGTCTGCAATTGGTTGGCTTAAGCAAGAACCATCAAGAACAAGTGTATTTTCTGCAAGAAGCCATTGTTCTACTTGAGCAAAGCCGGATTGAATTTGAAGAAATGCCGATTGAGCTATACATCAATTTGTCTGTACATTTAGCCAAAGCTTATATGATATTTTTTGAAATTACCCAAGAGCAGCGCTATGCCCTGATTACCCAGCAGATTATGAAACCGATGTCCAAAGCTGAACATGGCGACATTTACTTCTACCTGGCCTATGCCTCTGCGGTAAAACAGGAACCTGCTTTAACCCGCCACTGGTTAAATAAATACTGCAAATCTCAAGAATTCAAACTGACCACTTTACTTGAGCATCCTGCATTTAATCCATATCGCCAAGAAGACTGGTTTGCAGAATTACGCCAAAGCAAACTGCACTAAATAAAAAAAACACCTCCGAGGAGGTGTTTTTTTATTTGTGGAGAAATGAAATTTATGCTGGCTGCAGCTTATATGCATCCATATGCAACTGCTGATTCAGCTCATCAATCCAAATTACCCAATCATCATCTTGCACTAAATGACTGATTAGAAAATCACGCTGCGCTTTATTCCAAAACGGCGCATCATGTAAATTTTCACTTGCAGCAAGCTGATGCGTACGCACGTATAACTCGATCGCAGCTGGACTGCTGGCTAACCCCAATTGAGAAAACAATAAAGCTAAGGATGGTTTATTTTGATTGAGCATCTCGCCCTCCTTATCAACTAATCTGTCATTTATTATTTAATTAACTTATATGATGAAGCTAAAAAAACCTAGCGTTAAAACTAGGTTTGTTGTTTCAAATTGTATTTAGATTTTGCATGATCCGGAAAGCTTATGTTCTGTATGCAATTGTTCATTTAAAATATCGACCACTATGGCCCAGTCATCATCTTTTTTCCAATGACTGATAATAAAGTCACGCTGTGACTTTGTCCAAAATGGCGCTTCATGCAATGGAACATCCATGGTGATTTGATGCGTTTCGATAAATTGATCGATGCCTTCCGGAGTTGCATCCAACCCCAATTGTTCAAAAAATAGTTCCAACGTCGGTTGTTGATCAAACATTGCCGTTCTCCTCAAGCCAATAACATTTTTCCCATCTTTATAGTTATCTGTTTATTTGACTTTGTCAGTTGCAACAGCATCTCAACGTGTTATTTTTTGTTCAAAAATTAAGCGTGGTATTTTTCGCAGGCCATAAAAAAAGCACCCCAAATGGAGTGCCTTTTTATAATTTAATTTAAAAAATTAAATTATTTAACCATGTCAGCAACTGCTGCACGTTCTTCTTCAAGCTCGTTTAGAGTGAAGTTGATACGTTCACGGCTGAATTCGTCGATTTCAAGACCTTGAACGATTTTGTATTCGCCGTTTTCAGTTGTTACAGGGAAACCGAACATTACGCCTTCAGGAATACCATAAGAACCGTCAGAAGGAATACCCATAGTTACCCATTTGCCGTTTGTGCCAAGAGCCCAATCGCGCATATGGTCGATTGCAGCGTTTGCAGCAGAAGCAGCAGAAGAAAGACCACGTGCTTCGATGATCGCAGCACCACGTTTACCAACAGTTGGAAGGAATACGTCTTTGTTCCAAGCAGCATCGTTGATTTTGTCTTTTAAGCTTTCGCCGTTTACATTTGCAAAACGGTAGTCAGCATACATCGTTGGAGAGTGGTTACCCCAAACTGTCATGTTTTCGATGTCAGAAACTGCAACACCTGCTTTTTGAGCAAGTTGAGTTAACGCACGGTTGTGGTCAAGACGTAACATTGCTGTGAAGTTTTTCGCTGGAAGATCTGGAGCAGATTTCATTGCGATGTAAGCGTTAGTGTTTGCAGGGTTACCTACAACAAGAACTTTAACGTCACGGCTAGCAACTTCGTTAAGCGCTTGGCCTTGACCGATGAAGATTTCACCGTTTACTTTAAGAAGGTCAGCACGTTCCATACCAGGACCACGTGGACGTGAACCTACAAGAAGAGCGTAGTCAGCATCTTTGAATGCAACTTTAGGATCATCAGTACCGATCATACCTTCTAAAAGAGGGAATGCGCAGTCATCAAGTTCCATCATTACGCCTTTAAGCGCTTGTTGAGCTTTCTCAACTGGAATTTCTAATAATTGAAGGATAACTGGTTGGTCTTTACCCAACATTTCACCGCTTGCGATACGGAATAATAAGCTATAACCGATTTGACCAGCTGCGCCAGTAACGGCAACACGAACTGCTTGCTTCATGTAATTATCTCCAATTGAGGAAGGTCATAATGATTAAATAGCTGTTCTATCTAATCTTAATAATCATAAACGGCAAAGATTGTACTCCAATCTTTTGACGCTTGCATGTAAAAGAGAATGCTTTTCAACAAAAGTATGATAGGAAATATAAATAAAATGCCGAAAAAAGCTTAGAAAGAACCTTTAATTATGAAAGTTGCAGGACAATTTCCGACGATAGTCGCAGGGCAACTTTTATACTGCCCATTGTTTTTATAGCAAATTTTAATCTCGGTCAGTAAACTGCCACCACGGGTTTGCATACAGTTAAATTCAATACTTTGGGATACCAATCCGCTGTTCATACGCAACATTTTATTACGCAAGACATTGGCTTGAATGGATTGGGTTTCTTGGCTAGTCAATTCATCTGGAATTTTTAGTTTATCTGCATGATTAATAATGGTTCTGAAATACTGACTAGCATTCATTGGGATACAGCCGCCGGTAGTGTGCCAAAGCGCCACGCGAGCATTTTCATCAGGCATAATCCGTGCAACCACTTTGGCTTGCAACGGAGAAAGTTTAGCTGAACTATTGGTGGTGCAATCACGGGTAGAAGTTTCTGGATATAGTCCCGTGATATTGAGTGAATACCCTTCTAAACATTTACGTTTTTTACTTTTTAATGGGTCATAGGCGCAAACAGCAGGCACCATTTGCACATCCATCACATACCCTTTTACAACCGGTGCAGCCGAAAGCATAGACATACCAAAGCCTGCACCACTGCCGATGAGCAGTGATGTCAGTATTCGATAAGCAGGTCTAATGTCCATTTTCGGCATTCATCATTTACCCATATTGCGCCTAAAAACAGGCGCATCTTGCTTTAAAATTTATTGCGCATTCCGTAATGGAATCATTTGCATTCTTTTTTCAATCGATTGTGGCCCCTGACCTAATAAAAGGCCGTAATGGGTTGCATTGGTCATCACATGTTTTACATAGTCTCGAGTTTCCGTTAATGGAATCGATTCCGTATATTGATCCGCTGCAATTGCTTGATATTCAGGCTGCCAGCGTCGAGCACGATTTGGACCCGCATTGTAACCTGCGGTCGCTAAGACTGGACTATTACTCAATTGACGTTGAATCATCGATAAATAGAAAGTGCCATAACGAATATTGGTATTCATATCCGTTAATGCAGCGGGGTTATAACTCTCCCCCATCTGACGAGCCACCAATTTTGCGGTGTCTGGCATAATTTGCATTAAACCACCGGCACCGACATGTGAACGTGCGCTAGTGACAAACCGACTTTCTTGACGCATCAAACCATAAGCCCATGCAGGGTCAATGCCGGCATTACGACTATGACTCACCACATAATTTTGATGCGGCATAGCATAACGTAAAGCATAATTGTGCTGTTTAGTGGTTCGATCTGCCGCATAAATCGCCCGATCATACCACCCCATATCGGTTGCACGTTTAGCTGCGGCAAGAATCATGCCATCATCATGCTTTAAATAGGCTTGACGCACTGCCCAGTTCCATTCACGGTTAATATAGCTGTCAGATGCATTAATATTGCGCAATGCAAAGGCACGACGGAAGTGAATATCCTGACTGAGACGCTGCGCATCTTGTGACGAAGGCTGCACATTTGACGGAATATTGTTATAAGACTGACCAATTTTGTCACGTGCTAACAAATTATGGTAATCATCGCCAACGGCAAGCTTGCGATAAATGTCTTTTGCCGCACGTTTAGATGAGGCATCTCCACGTTGTTCAGATGCTCGTGCTAACCAATATTGCCAACGGTCTTCTTGCTTTTGCGAAACGCTCATCGCATCAATTGCACGAATGACACTTTCCCATGCGCCAAAACGAATGGCTTGTCGCGCATAAATCTCGGCTTCTTCTGCACTAAAAGGCAGTCCATAACTCAAATCAAGATAATTTAGAACTTCACGGTTGAAATTATTTTTCATTACCGTTGTACCACCGATATACCCGACACTACGGTATAGGGCTTTTTGCACATCGGCTGGTGTGCCTTCTGCTGCACGTTTCACCGAAGAAATCGCGCCATTTAAGTCGCTATCGGCCAAGCGACCCATCGCATAAATCAGGTATGCATGATCTTCAGCTGTGGCTTTGGGTGCAGACCATAAATAATTCAGTGGATTGGCTTGAATGGTGTTGAGTTGTGACAAATTAATATTTACGCCAATGGTTTGCGCAGTCGCAATCGCTTGTCCTGACTGACCCGCTCTTAACTGTCCCCACATCCGTTGATGGCGGTCATCTTGAGTCATTAAAGGACTCGACAGCATCATACGGCCCAAGCCCGTACACGAGTCAGGTTGTGAGTTTGTGGTCAACCATACATCTTTAAATTCTGCGTAGACCAGAGGGTCGCCCGACTTTGCGCGGACTTGAGCCATGGCACATGTTTCAGCACGGTCAGCATTAGTCACATATTGCAAGACAGGCTGTGCTGTAGCGAAATCAGCTTGTTTGACTTTTTCTTCAACATAATCTGCGGCTAATTTTTCTGCCATTGCCGAATTTGGATAGCGCTGTGCAAAATTAATAATGGCACTTGCTGGCTGTGAAGCCAAATTGTTATTCAGTAACCAATATTCTGGATAATAGCCCAAAACGTCATTTTGCATGGATGATTGGTATTGTTGTAATAAACTAATATTGCCTGCATTCGCAGCACGTAAAGCATCGTTAAACTGCTCATCTGCGGCTTGGACAAACGCAGAAATTCCGGAGAGCCCGACACTCAAAGCAAGTAATTTAGCGTAATTTTTCTGTTTAAAATTATGTTTTAACATCCACTTGCCTTCTTTCATGTCATTCTGCTCAGTTACAGCACATCGAACTTTGTTTAGGAATTAGTTTAATAATTCTAAACTCTGCATTGTGTTCTGTTATGTAACCTTATGATTAGCCAATATTAATTTTCAAACATTTTTACTTCATAAATCAATATGGCAGAGTTGTAATTTTAGGCTGTAAGTTTCTAGTAAATTACTGCTAAAATATTGCCCATTCTTAAAATCCCCTTTTTGACCTCCGCAGCTGCACAATTCAATTGATTGAATTGTCTGTCAGCCACGTATGGTTATTGATTTTCATAAAATTCCTTTAGGAGCCTACATGACGGTTCAAACCTTCATCCCCAATAGTGCCCAAGCTGCCCCAGATAACACTGTTACCCAGCCACAGCACACCCCAGCTCAAGATGGAGCAGTGAAAAAACTGTACATCGAAACGCAAGGGTGTCAGATGAATGAGTATGACAGTCAACGTATGGGCGACCTTTTAGGTGACTCTCACGGTTATGTGCTGACGAACGACCCTAAAGAAGCCGATATTCTCCTGATGAATACCTGCTCAATCCGTGAAAAAGCACAAGAAAAAGTATTTTCTGAGTTAGGCCGCTGGCGCAAGCTGAAAGAAAAAAATCCAGACTTGGTGATTGGTGTTGGTGGCTGTGTTGCTTCTCAGGAAGGTGACAACATTCAAAAACGCGCACCCTATGTTGATATGGTCTTTGGTCCACAAACCTTACACCGTTTACCACAAATGTTGGATCAACATACTGAGCAAGTGATCAAACCGAAAAAAGAAAAAATTCAGTTGGTGGATATTTCATTCCCTGATATTGAAAAATTCGACTTTTTACCTGAACCGCGTGTAGAAGGTTTTAAAGCTTTTGTTTCTATCATGGAAGGCTGTTCTAAATACTGTTCATTCTGCGTGGTTCCCTATACTCGCGGTGAAGAAGTTTCTCGCCCACTCGATGACGTATTGGCTGAAATTGCCACTTTAGCTGAAAAAGGCGTACGTGAAATTTCATTACTCGGCCAAAACGTGAATGGCTATCGTGGTGAAACTTTTGAAGGTGAAATCTGTACCTTTGCAGACTTATTACGTTTAGTCGCTGAGATTCCGGGGATTGGTCGTATTCGTTACACCACATCGCACCCGCTTGAATTTAACGATGACTTGATTCAATGCTACCGTGACTTACCGCAAATGGTTTCTCACTTGCATCTACCGGTTCAAAGTGGTTCAAACGACGTGCTACAAGCCATGAAGCGCAACCACACGATTGATGTATATATCGATAAGATTGCCAAATTACGTCAAGTTCGTCCTGATATGCATTTATCTAGCGACTTTATTATTGGCTTCCCGGGTGAAACTGACCAAAACTTCGAAGAAACTTATCAATTTATCCAAGATATGGACTTCGATCATTCATACAGTTTCATCTACTCAAAACGTCCGGGTACTCCTGCTTCAGAACTTGAAGACACCACCCCTGAAGATGTGAAAAAAGAACGTCTTGCAAAAGTTCAACAATGGATTAAACAATCCAGTATCGATAAAACTGATGCCATGCTAGGCACCATTCAACGTGTCTTGGTTGAGTCTGTTTCTGACAAAGATCCGAACTTGCTGATTGGTACTGCAGACAATACACGTTTGGTCAGCTTCATTGGTGATCCTGCATGGGTTGGGCGTTTTGCAGAGATTGAAGTGACCGATATTAAAACTTTGAAGTTTGTTTATGGTGAACTCTTGAATCTTGAGCCTGACGTGGCGTAATGTAAGCTTAATCGTCAGACCAATTTAAAGGAATTCTCTTGACTGCAGCGATTCGACGTACTGTAACTTTTGCTGGTATTCCACTTGACCGTTTACAAAGCATGCTCGGTGCCTATAACGGTCATCTCAAACAAATTGAACAACGTTTAGATGTCAAAATTTATCATCGTGCAGATGCTTTTTTTGTCGATGGGGAAATCGATGCGGTAGAGAGAGCCGAAAGTCTCCTTCACCGTCTTTATGAAGAGTCCGAAACCAATCTACAGATTAGTGCGGACATTTTACACATGATGATTCAAGGCAGTCAGACTGACCGCGAAATTCAGGAAGATTTTTCTGAAAATGAGCATACCGGTTTAGACAATGTTTATCTACAAACCCGTAAAGGTCGGATCAATCCACGTGGTGCCAATCAAAAACGCTATGTACAGCGTATTTTACAAAGCGATATTTCATTTGGTATCGGCCCAGCGGGTACAGGTAAAACTTATCTCGCGGTCGCCGCTGCTGTAGATATGCTAGAACGTAACGAAATTCAACGCATTTTATTGGTTCGCCCTGCGGTTGAAGCCGGTGAAAAATTGGGTTTTTTACCCGGTGATTTGAGCCAAAAAATTGACCCTTACTTACGTCCGCTATATGACGCTTTGTATGAAATGCTCGGTTTTGAAAAAGTCGCAAAACTGATTGAACGTCAAGTGATTGAAGTGGCTCCTCTGGCCTACATGCGTGGTCGTACCTTAAATCATTCTTTTGTGATTTTAGATGAAGCACAAAACACGACCCCTGAACAAATGAAAATGTTCCTCACCCGTTTAGGTTTTGGTTCTCGTGCAGTAATCACTGGCGACATTACACAGGTCGATTTACCTCGTGGTCAACAATCTGGTTTGGCACATGCCTTACGTGTGATTGAAAAAATCAAAGAAATTCATATTACTCGCTTCCACTCTCGTGACGTGGTACGTCATCAATTGGTTCAAAAAATTGTTGAAGCCTATGAGGGATGGGACAGCGAACAACATCGCCTCACGACTGAACAACGTGCAGAACGTAAAGCACGTCAGGAAGCCTTGGTGGCGGACAATGATGCTAAAGCTGATGGGCAGCATCAAGACGAAAACATTTAAGGATTCATTTTGAAACTTAATCTCTCCTTGCAGCAAAATTTTCAGTCACCTGAATTGGTGGTGAAACGTGCGCATATCAAAAAAGTCGTGGAAACGGCTTTACGTCATATCGATACACAAAGTGATTGTGAGATCGGTATTGCATGTGTGGACAATGACGAAAGCCACAAATTGAACTTGGAATATCGTGGTAAAGACAAACCAACCAATGTACTGTCTTTTCCAAGCGACCTACCTGATGAAATGGCGGCGGTTTTAGACTCATTTCCGATTGGCGACTTGGTGATTTGTATTCCTGTGGTTCTTCGTGAAGCACAAGAACAAAGCAAAGCACCTCTGACCCACTTTACGCATATGCTGGTACACGGTACGTTGCACCTCATGGGCTATGACCATGAAACCTCTGATGAAGATGCTGAAGAAATGGAAGCTTTGGAGATCGAGATTTTAGCCAAATTGGGGTTTGATAACCCTTATCTGGAAAGAGATTAAGAACCCAAAAAGCGAGCTACGGCTCGCTTTTTTAACATTATAAAAACCAAGGAAGGAAAGATATGCAATATGTCGTGATTTTTAAAGCACGCATTCGTACGCTTGATGAGCTGTATTTTTCGACTGCACAGCAGCTTAGAGACAAAGCCTTGACACACTTTAACTGTCAACATTTTGAAGCGCTGACAGAGGGTGAGCATGAAATCGCCCTTTCCTACTGGAATACCTTAGAAGACATTCGAGCTTGGCAACAAGATGCACAACATCTGGTGGCGCAACAATTGGGGAAAAACCAATGGTATGCGAGTTTTAGCGTCGAAATCTGCGAAGTTTTGCGACGCTATCACAACTGATTAACGCACCTCAAACTCTGCTTCTGCAGGATCAAAGCGCCAAGTACGCACAATACGAAGTTCTGAGATGTCTTTCATTTTGGCATCAAACAAACCAAAAGGTGCCGCCTTACGCACAGAGGTTTTTGCAGCTTCATCCAATAAACTTGAACCTGAACTTTCGATCAAACGAATGGCACGAATCCCGCCATTACTGTTCAAAATAACCATTAAACGTACTTCACCGCGTAGCTGTTGCTGTTTTGCCGCTTCAGGATAATAACGGTTGCCATAAAACTCGACTTTTTCGCGGAATTTTTCCATATAGGCCGCAGAAACATCTTGCTTGGCTTGAATACCATCAATGGTTTTAATTTTTTGCTGACGGCTAAAGTTTTGCTGACGTTGTAAATATTGAGCTTCGATACTCGCCACCATCGCAGCCTTGGCCTGAAACTGACTATTCAACTCCTCAACGGCTTTTTTGCGACTGTTTTCTTCCGCTTGCTTTTGCCAACTCAAAGTTGTCATCAACACTTTATCTTCAAAGCTGAGCTCTTTCTTTTGTTGCAGTTGTTCTAAAGCTTCACTTTTTTGCTCACCGGCTTTTTGTTCGATCATCGGTGCAGGCATGTCACTCGACATCCGATGCGACTCACGGAATGTCCCCGAGCCCTGCTGATCGGCTTGCGCTAAAAAGTCTGCATGTTCAATTTTTTCCGTCGTAGGACGTAAAGAAACTGCAATTTCTTTGGTGTTATAGTCAGCCTCTTGGGGCATGGTAAATTGCATGGTTAAAAATGCCAAATGCAACACAGCAGCAAACACCAACGCAGTTGCAAATATGGGATCTTTCCACCACTCTTTCATCAAGGGCATGAACGTTATTTTTTTCAGCATCACATTAAACCGACTATTTGCCGCATTCCCCAAACTGCTTAAAACAGTATAAAATAAAACTCGTATTCATTTTTTGATGAAAACGAGAAATCCATCAACACATAGATAATGCACAATTAAAATCATGAAAATGGTGCAATTTATTTTGCTAAACTGCAAGATCAAAACCTTGTGTTTTTATAGAAATCGACAAGATAAACATCGTCAAAAAACATAATTTGTCAGGATGCACTTCTTATGCAAACGCTAGTTTCCAATATCGCTAAACGTATACGCCAAGTGTACCAAAAAGCTGAAGGATTTATTGAAGATGAGCGTGAATTCCCAATGTCTCAAGTGTTTTTAAATGCGACATTTCAGCGCTTTGTCACCGATAATGTGAAAATGCTCAAAGACTTGCATGCTGACCTGCATGATGACTGGCTTCGACTGTATGCCACATTGGATTATAACGGGCTGATCATAACACTCTCTGTTGATTTAAAACTGGTACAGATGGAACTCAACAAACAAACCCAATTGATCGTATTTGAACAAATTAGTGATACACAAGTGATTGAAGCAAAGTATCCAAATGTTCTGTATAAGATGGGCGTGCGCATGGCGTTATGGTTCTATCAAAAAGTACTCAACCAAGATCCATTGGGTATGATTTTGGAAAAGCTCAATGTGATCAAAGTTAAAGATGATTTACTGTATTTAGACCTGAATCGCTGGCTCGGTAAAAGTCGATCGATTATCGACACACTGGGCAAAGTCCATGTCAACCATGCTGTTTTACGTGAGGCCGAATTGGTGGTGATTGGTAATGTTAATTTAACCGCATTGTTCACCAAAATGTCGCAAGAACGGATGGAAGACTGGGATGATTCAAATTTAAAAGACGATGAAGTCACGCCTATAAAGCAAAAGGAAAGCTAGACTTATCCTGTACTTAGGCATCTTGAACCTATAAAAACGCTACACAATATATACATTAGGCACGGATTTGTGACGTGATTCTCCACAATCCAGCCGCATAATAAATATATCAGGTGGTTTAGCCCACCGCACTTCTATTGAATAGGAAAACCATACTTATGGCACATTCAGTTTTGAAAAATTTAGGTCTTGTTGCTGGGGTATCGACTACACTGCTTTTGACTGGTTTCTCAAGTCAGTCATTTGCCATGAGTCCATTCCAAGCAAGCTACCAGTTTAATTACAACGGCAAAAACTTGGGTTCTGCAACACGTACCCTAAAACAATCTGGGAATAACTGGACGTATGTTTTTGCAGCAAAAGCTGGTGCGATGGCCTCTGCAACTGAAACCAGTCGTTTTAGTTTAAATGGCAGCCAAATTCACTCGAACAGCTTTAGCCGCAGCAGCAAAATTTTGGTGCACAACAACACCATGAACATCAATTTCAATGCTGGCGCAAAAACCATTAATACCAAAAAAGATGATAAAGCGCGTTCATTTGCGTGGAAATCAGGTGTGTTAGATGAACTCAATGCTGAATTGCAAATTCGTGAAGATTTAAAAAATGGTGGTTTGAAATCGAATTACTACATTGCCGATGCCAAAGAGGTTGAAGCTCGTAAGTTCGTGAAACAAGGCACTGAAAAAGTGAAAACCACTTATGGAACTTTTGACACCGTTAAAGTCGTGATGCGTCATGACAAACCAGGCCGTCAAACGACTTTCTGGTTAGCACCAAAACTAGATTACCTACCTGTCAAAGTTTCCCACCAAGACAATAAAACCTCTTACGGTTTATTGTTAACGGGCTATAAAGGTGCAACAAACTAATTGATTTGATCAATTTCGCTTGCATTTTTCACGGTGCTTTTTAAAATACGCTTTTGCTTTAAAAAGCACCTGCCCCTCGAGGATTCTCCCGTGCACGCTCTGGAACAGAAAATCTTAGCTGAAGGTATCGTTCTCTCTGAAGAAGTTCTGAAAGTCGATTCTTTCTTGAACCACCAAATTGACCCTGTAATGATGCAGCAAATTGGTCAAGAATTTGCCCGTCTATTTAAAGATGCTGGCATTACCAAAATCATCACCATTGAAGCTTCAGGTATTGCACCTGCAGTTATGGCGGGTCTTGAACTTGGTGTTCCTGTGATTTTTGCACGTAAATATCAATCTTTGACCTTAAAAGATGATTTGTATCGCTCAAAAGTGTTTTCTTTCACCAAACAAACTGAAAGCACGATCGCGATTTCTAAAAAGCACATCAATGCTGAAGATAAAGTTTTAGTGATTGATGACTTTTTGGCCAATGGTCAAGCGGCTTTAGGTCTTGCAGATCTTATTCATCAAGCAAGTGCTGAAGTATTGGGTATCGGTATCGTGATTGAAAAATCATTCCAACCTGGTCGTGATATTTTGCTTGAAAAAGGCTATCGCGTTGAATCATTGGCACGTGTGAAATCACTGGCGAATGGTACAGTTGAATTTGTTCGTGACTAAGTTTGCGTTCAAAAGAAAAAAGAACACATCGGGTGTTCTTTTTTTTGCTAAAAATTTGCCATTAAGGTGACATAAAGCGCACTTTTTAACGCCTTAGTTACAAGCAGACAAAACATCGGTGTGCAAAACTCGATAAAATTCAGGAAAATCGTTGCATTTGATCGAATGGGTCAACTACTCATCTGTCAAATTACATTATGCTGCACCATAAATTCGGCCACTTTATTTTTTAAGGCTATGGAAAGTTATGAATACAGAAGAGCAAAACATGGAAACGACAGTTAAATGTCCAAAATGTGGATCAACCCATATTGAAAAGCGTAACCATGAACAAAACTTACAAAAAATTGGTGGTGTCTTACTCAGTGGTGCAGGAACTGCTGCAGGGACTGTCGGTGGTGCGGCATCTGGCGCATCTATTGGTGCTGCGATTGGTGGCGTGACTGCTGGCCCACTTGGCGTGATTATGGGCGGAACCATTGGGACTTTTGTCGGGGCGATTAGCGTTGGCATCACAGGCGGCTTTTTAGGCCATCGCTTTGGTAAAAAAGCAGGTGTGATTGTAGATCAAAATATATTTTTAGATTACCAATGCAAGGCCTGCAAACAACGCTTTGAAGTTGAATCTCAACCTGAAGATGCAGCAAAAACTGAAGATCAAGACTAATTTTGATTGCTGCTAAATTAAATAAGAGCGTTTCTACGCTCTTTTTTAATAGGTTATTGTTTTTCTAATATGTATTTCTAGTCTATTGAAATGCTATTCGAAACCATGGCGAATCAATTATTTTGAAACATCAGTTAAAGATTTTGAGTCCACATTAACTTGATCTTGTTTCGCTAAAAATTCTTTTTCTTCGTCTTTTTCTCTTGCGGGAAATCCATACTGTATAAACTGGCATTGCCGTACACAAGGAAGATGCAGCCAATACGGAACATAGGAAAGTTATTAGAAAATTAATAATAGACATCACACACCCCAAAGAAGAAGAAATTTAAATACAAATCATGTAATCAAAAAATAAAAAAAACGCGCCCAAAGAGAGAGCAATATTCGACTCGAAACCATCACTGAGCAGGCTATATTTAAAAACTTTCAATATATTGTTGATATCATTTATTTTTAATATTTCAGGAATGGTTCGACAGATTTATTTTTATATTTTGGGCAGTATACAACGTCATAAATAAAAAGACGTCACACGTAAATAAAGCAAGAAAAGTACAATATTTAAGCCTTTTCTTGCCCGTTCGCTACAAAGTTAGCGCAACTTCCTAGAGCAAGTAAGTATCAAATCAACTTTTTGACGACTTCGCCTAGGCGTTTACCCAGCTCTTCACACAAGTTACGCTCATCTTGACTCAATGACTGATCATGGCGTGGACCACTGACATGGCTTGCACCATAAGGTGTACCACCCGTTTTGGTATTTGATAATGCCGGATGGGCATTACTTAAACCCATGACCATCATTCCGTGATGAAACAAAGGTGGCAGCATGGTCAGCAAAGTACTTTCCTGTCCCCCATGCATTGAACCTGAACTGGTAAACACACAGGCAGGTTTGCCATGTAATGCGCCATTGAGCCAAAGCGCTGTGGTTTGATCCCAGAAATATTTCATTTCCGACGCCATATTACCAAAACGTGTTGGCGAACCAAGGGCTAAACCTGAGCAATGCGCTAAGTCATCTAAGCTACAGTAAATATCGCCTTCGGCAGGAATACTGGGCTGCACGTCAGTCACCACAGCGGATAAATTTGGAACGGTACGTATTTTTACCGCCATTCCAGACGCTTCAATTCCATTGGCAATCAAATGTGCCATCTCACGTGTTGAACCATATTTGCTGTAATACAGCACCAGTACATAAGCTTGCGTCATTTTTATAAATTCAATGAAAAAAGAAAACTATACGGTATTTTTCCTATTTTTTGGTTAAGCTAAGTGATGAAAATTGCATAAACATGACTAAAATAACTCGAGACTTGAACGAATGATCGAAGCATTTTTAAAAAAACTTCCCTTTTACGACAAGAAATGGTTTCAGTTTGTTTTATTTGTCATTCGACGTTTTGAAGCCGATCGCTGCCGTGAACAAGCAGGATCATTAACCTATACTACCTTGTTTGCAGTGGTACCCATGTTGACCGTATTCTTGGTCATCATCTCCTCAATTAAAGCTTTAGAACCTGCTCGTCAACAGCTTCAACAATTGATTTATAGTAATTTTCTACCGAAAACGACAATTGCTTTTGATAAAGCACTGAATGCATTCACCGATAAATCCAGTAACCTGACTGTTATTGGTGTACTGTTTTTATTCATTACCACAGTTATGATGCTGACCAGCATTGAGACAGTATTTAACCGAATTTGGCGGGTGCGTGAGACACGTGGCGGCATTATTGGCTTTATGCGCTATTGGACTATTATCTCATTAGGCCCAATCTTACTGGGTAGCGCATTTGTTGTGTCATCTACCTTGGCCTCTATGAATGTCCTCAGCAATAATTTTGCCGGCTATGAACTGGATGGGGCTTTTCTGCTGTGGATCTTGTCTTTTTCATTGACCATTTTAGGTTTTTTCATTCTGTATTGGACGATTCCCAACCGTAGTGTGCCGATCAAGGCGGCGCTGATCGCGGGTGTCTTTAGTGCCGTGGTATTTGAATTACTCAAAAACCTTTTTGGTTTTGTCATGTCCAATTTCACCAGTTATCAAATCGTTTACGGTGCTTTTGCTGCGGTGCCAATTTTCCTACTTTGGATATTCCTTTCATGGAATATCGTGCTGATTGGGGTAGAAATTAGTTATGCACTGACCGCCTTTAATTCAGGCAAAGATCAAAAACGTCATCCTGTGATTATGTTGATGGATTTGCTGGAATTATTTTATAAAAAGCAAAAACTTGGTCAGAGCGTGACAGAAAAAGAAGCGCTTGAGGTTTTAGGGCGTGATGAAATTGGTCGCCTGCCGAGCTATATTTTATTATTTGAAAAGCAGCACCTGATTAAACGTACTGACGATGATCATTATGTATTGGTCCGTAATTTGACCCAAGTGGATTTCTGGAGTTTTTACAGTAAACTTCCCTATCCCCTCCCTAAACGCCAAGATTTAGGTCACGTCGATCCAGATGATGTCTGGATGGAAAAAATTGGACCGCAACTGGTCGAATCGGATGATTATCTTGCGGCCAAACTCTCGATTCCGCTTGCGACTATTTTTGAAGAAAAATAACCTTAAATAAAAAGGAGAGCCGTAGCTCTCCTTTTTTATTTATGCATGTTCTTAGATCGCTGTACGCTGACGTCCCATCAATCTAGCTAACCATCGATGCAAGGTTACCGTCATCACCCCGACCATTACTAAGGCCGTCCCCAAGATAAAGTTCAGTTCAATCGTTTCATTTAAGATCAATACGCCAAAGACCAGACCAAAGATTGGGGTGAGAAATGAAAAAACGCCCAGACCATTGGCCAGATATTTACTTAACAGCCAAAACCACAACATCAGGCTGAAAAATGAAATAATGAGCACATGAAAAATCATGCTGCTGATGGACAATACGGTCCAATTTACAGTCATTTGTCCTGTCAGCCACGCCACGGGTAATAAAAACACGCATCCACCAACCAACTGATAAAACAAGGTCTGAGTCGGAGGTGCATCAGACAGTTTGGTGAGTCTTAATGAAATGGTGGTCAAGGCCCACATCACCCCTGCAAGTAATGCCATCGCATCACCCAACAGGGCTTGAGTGTTGACTGTAGTGCTACTTTCACGTCCCATAAACGACAGGACAATACCTGAAAAGGCAATAAAAATACCGACCCACTGGATCGCTGTAAGCTTTTCTTCAGGCAACTTCCAATGTAAACCTAATGCCACGAATATCGGTGCGGTATAGAGCAAGACAACAGTATGTGATGCAGAGGTATAGCGCAGGGATTCTGCCACTAAAATAAATTCAGCTGAAAATAAAAACGCCAACCAGATACCCGGTAGCAAGTATTCGCGTGTATATAAATGTGTTCCCGGCTTGAGACGAATCAGTGGAAAGACCAACAGCGCAGCCAAACCCGATCGAATGGCAATTTGCATGATCGGCGCAATATCAACCGCGGCCAATTTCAAAATGATCTGTTGAATCCCTAAAATCATGCACAAAATAATCATCAGACCAGAAGCTTTTGCATCTAGCGCCTTACGCTGTTCCACACTCTTTACTCGACAATACGATAAGCAACACTATAGAACTGTCAGAAATAAAATATATACTTCAAAATAGACAAGTGATCTTCTTATTCAGGCAAAATTTCTCATGCGTCATAAAGCTCGTGCAGATCATACACAGTTCCAACAACTACCCACCAACGATGAAATTCAAGCAGCCCTGTGGATCAGTTTTCGTGATGATCCTGCACTGTCTGTTTATCCCGTCCACGGGCATGCTTGGGGTGAATTTGTCTATGCCTTTAATGGCGTGATGGAAATAAACATCAATCAAATAGACTATATTACCCCTCCACCTTATGGTATCTGGCTTCCCCCACATTTAGAACACAGTGGTTTAAATCGTACTGCGGTTTCACATGGAACCTTATATGTACATGAATCTCTATGCACCTACTTGCCGAAACAACCGGGGCTTTTACTCAGCTCACCTTTAGTTACAGCGATATTCAGCCATTTGCGTCTGTTGCATCAACATGCCGATCTCATGGAAAATACGGCCGAGTATCAACGCTTACTCCATGTGATCTTAGATCAACTGCGTCAAGCCAAACTGGTCAGTAGTTATTTACCGCATTCGGATCACCCTGCCCTCAAACAGCTGCTTGATTATTTACATCAACATCCTGCAGATCAGAGCACGCTTGAGCAATTGGCAAAGCGGATAAATATGACGGAACGTACTCTGGCGCGATATTGTCAAAAAGAACTCGGGATGTCACTGCATGAATGGCGACAACGTCTCAAAGTTATGAAAGCCATGTCCATGCTCAACGCAGGCCAAACCGTCGAAAATATTGCCTTAGAACTTGGCTATGCCAATGCCTCGGCGTTTATTAATATGTTTAAAAAATGGATGCTTTGCACCCCAGATCAGTTTAGAAAATCTGCCTTAAAGCCCTAAATTTGTTTAAATTTAGCTATAAGGGTCTCTATAAAGTGATTCAACAATCCGCTAAGATCAAAAAATCCACAAAGAATGATAATGACTCCATTTCGAATGAATAAAAAAACCATTTTAGCGCTGTGTTTATCTGCCGTATTTTTAACGGCTTGTAGTTCCAAAGAACAGCGTGAATTTAAATCTGCACTCAAAACCGCTCAAACGGGCGATGCGACTGCACAAATGAAAGTGGGTGATTTATACCTCAGTGGAACGGGCACAGAACAAAATATCGAACAAAGTGTACATTGGTACAAAGCTGCTGCGGATCAAGGCACTACGGACGCATTCGCATGGTTGATGACCCAAGCTTATCAAGGCAACCCGCATGCAGATCAAGTGATTCGAAAGATGCAGCAAGATGGCAATATTTTCCTTGCACACTGGGTGCTAGACCTTGCAAAAAAGACCCATGATCCTGCTGCTGAATATACCGTTGGTTGGATGTACGACACTGGAAAAGGCTTAATTCAAGATAAGCACCAAGCGCAAATTTGGTATGAAAAAGCAGCCAAACAAAAGAATGTCGAAGCGATCAAAGTCTTGGGAAATCAACATTATTTTTCTGAACATCCTTCGTCAACACCCGACAAAGCAGCTGAATATTTAAGCTATGCCGCAGAACAAGGGCAAGATGCTGACGCGGCGATGAAAATGGCACATTATTATCATTATGACATTCGAGATGGTGAAAAAGCGCGACAATGGTATGCCAAAGCAGGTGGATTGGGAGACACCGACTCACAGCATATGGCCGAGACCTATGAAACATGGAAAGACACCGGCCCTTTACAACCGAATGAGCCACCGCAATCAAGCAGCACTGAATAGATCAATCAAAAAAAGGCTGCATTAAGCAGCCTTTTTTGTATTTCGTTCACAGATTATTTGACAAAAGTTGTCCAAACAAAATCCTGATTTTTGCCTTTCAGGGTCATTTTCAACTGCTCACCTGACTGTAGTGCCGCGACACCCGCAGGCGTACCCGTCATGACCACATCACCCGCTTCAAGACTAAACACTTGGCTAATATCTGCCAACAAAGTACCCACATCAAAAATCAGCAATGCAGTATCACCGTTCTGGCGCAGTTCATCATTGACATGCAAGGTGTAATGCACATCTTTCCAATCTTGAACCACCTCTTGAACATCGACCCAATCCGCAAGGATGCAAGAACCATCATAAGCTTTGGCACGCTCCCAAGGCTGACCTTTTTTCTTTAAGTCATCTTGTAGATCACGCAAGGTCAGGTCTAGCCCCAAAGTCACAGCTCCGACTGCTTCTAAGGCTTTGCGTGGATCAGTTTCAGCCGATAAAGGACGATCAATACGTAAACTTAATTCGCATTCATAGTGACAACTGCCCCATACAGGATTCCATGAGATACCTTGGTTTAATGCGGTTAATGCACTTGGCGGTTTCATAAAAAGTACAGGACGGTCAGGAATTGCATTGCCTAATTCTTTGGCATGATCTGCATAACTACGACCGACGCAAACAATTTTAGATGGACGTGACTGCATACTACTCCCTCTTTTGTTATGAATAGATTGTTTTAGTGCTGAAAAGTATTGCTAAAAATCGCTTGGTCCGCAGTATCTTTAAATGCACTTTTCGGCACAATAATCACGGTTTTATTTTTCAGCTCAAGCATATAGGTCAATTTGCCTTCAGCAAAATTTGCCACTTCAGCATAATGAAAGACATTCTTACGCCCATTGGCATGAATTTCTGCATAGTCTTGAAATAAATCAATACCTTGTTCACTTTTGCCTAATTGGTATTTTACAAACTGACGTTTAAACATCATCGGTAAAAACCAATAACGCATGATACCCTGAAGAAGTAAAAAGAAAGCACCCAGCCCAACATAGTAGGCACCGACACCATCTACACCCAAGTAAAAACCCCAGATGATAATCCCAAGGCTAATGGCTGGCGTTAAAAAACGCGTAAATTGCTTTTTGCCAAAAGTAGCTAGTGCAAAACCATCCTGTGATTCTTCTAGATTTAAAAAATAGCGCAGCGATAATGCAGGTAGATTCTCAGACATAAGCTTATGAATATTTAAAAATGAATTGCGCTAAATACTACACCACAATTCAAACTTGCTTCATGCTTTTTAATGGTCGGTTGTAACACTTCACTACTTCCCTTCCACCTAGAAATACGTTAAAAACAGCAACAAATAAAAGATTGCATACGCAGGATGTGACATGCAGATAACAAAAATAATCATGGTACTGGTGTTTCTGAGTGGACTGAGCATATCGACCAGTTGGGCCAAATTCGTTCAATGGCAACCCCAGATTCCTAGTAGTTTGGACTTGTTTAATGGCAATGCCAAAGCCTTGGCAAATCTTGCCGGTGATCACATCGTGATTTTTGCACATCCCTCACAGCAGATTAGTCTACCCACGATGAAAGGAGGCCAAAAAGTCATTGGTAAATTTCAAAGTGCCGCCGTGGTTATCCCAACCAACAGCAAAAATGTGGCGAGATTACTCAGTAATTATCCAAACTATGCCGGCTTATTTCCCACGCTAAAATCTGCTGAGGTTTTGCAACAGCAAGGTTCAACCAGCCAAGTTGAATATCGCATCCATATTCCAACACCAATTCCGGTTTTAAACTTTAAAGAAACCGTGGTGATGCAGCACCAAATTGATCACAACAGCATTAATAGTTTGGTTCTGCAAGCACCGGTGCCCTTTGGTGCAGGAAAAATTGAATGGTTTGAGATCGATGCACAACACACCTTGATTAGTGTGACCCAATGGGGCGATTTAAATCAGCCCAAAGGTTTTTTGTTTAGCAAAATATTAAATGCCTTACCCGATGCTAAATTAGGGATTCCTGCGGGAACCAATGGTTTTTTACTCGAATCATTACAGCGCCGATTTAAAGCCTTTAGCAGCGAAACTCTCGCTGCAAATCAATTGCCTGAACTCAAATTAAATGCCTCTCAACTCGACAAAGTCACCCAATTAAGTCAAAGCTCGAAAGAACCTGTGTCCTTTATTTTGACAGCGCAGCGCGTTCCCTTTGGGCAAAATTATGAATTGATGCGCTTTAGCACCAGTTTTCAATATTATGCACAAGAGCCTTCGAGCTTACAGCGCTGGATTAATGTGTCTTCGTTCAAGCACTTATTTCCAAGACAAGTCAAACATATGCAAGTGCAGAAAATTAATCCGCACCTCATGGATGCCGACTATAAAATTTCGGTGGGTTTAGGTGTGATCAATATTCCCTTTGATTTTAAGATGCGTTTTAACTATCCCGACTTACTGCAAAATCAATATACCGCAACAGGTGGGGACTTAAAGCTTGTCCGAGGTGCAATGCATATTCGCCCCTTACAACAAGGGTCGTTATTACAATTGACCAGTGCGGTGAAGATTGATGACAAAGCACCGTTTTTACTTCGTGCTATGCGCAGTATGCCGTATCACGACATGTTACCGGCTTTAGGCGGAAATACGGTCTTTGCACTCAAAGTTAAACAGAAGTTAAGTTAGAACCTTGAGTGATGAGCTGAATTTATTGTTTTTAGCTATATTTCAGACACAAAAAAACCGCAACATGTGCGGTTTTTTCAATCTTGATCAAGTTGGTGCGCTCAGAGAGATTCGAACTCCCGACCCCTTAGTTCGTAGCCAAGTGCTCTATCCAGCTGAGCTATGAGCGCGACGTCTTGATGAGGCTCATTATACGTGATTTTTATTTTTTGTTAAGAGCTTTTTCATATAAATTTAACTAAACGCACAGCAAATAAACAATTACTCTTTAAACACGTTCAAAATCATCCTGATTTACTTTTTTAATGGCTTTTGAATCACAAGTTTGAAATTTAAACTTAGCAATACTCACGTATAAATGCTCAAAATGGATAACAAATATATTGCCCTCATTGAATCACGGCTTTAACTCACCCAACTTTTCTTTATCTTAGCTTTAAAAAATGCATCGCCATGAACATCTGAAATGAGGGTTTATCTGCTGAAAAAAGCAAAATCAAATTTACTGATGGATCGTCTTATGAAATAGAACGCTTTATACAATCTAAGTAAGAAACAAAAGACAAAAGACAAAAGACAGGCTGCATCAAAACGATAAATCACAGGCACAAAAAAACCACAACATGTGCGGTAATTTGTTCAAGTTGGTGCGCTCAGAGAGATTCGAACTCCCGACCCCTTAGTTCGTAGCCAAGTGCTCTATCCAGCTGAGCTATGAGCGCGTAACTTGTGTCGTCTTAAAAGACTACGTTTTCAGATTTACTTATTGGTGCGCTCAGAGAGATTCGAACTCCCGACCCCTTAGTTCGTAGCCAAGTGCTCTATCCAGCTGAGCTATGAGCGCGACATAAGTAAATCGTGGCGGTGAGAGAGGGATTCGAACCCTCGATACAGTTGCCCGTATGCATCCTTAGCAGGGATGTGGTTTCAGCCACTCACCCATCTCACCGTAACGTGCCGCCATAATACAAAGATCATGATACGACTGCAAGCACAGTCGTTATATTTTTTTCATTTTTTTACTCAATTAGATATTTTTTAAACGATTTTCAAAAAATTAGTGCAAAATTAGTTCAGCACGCGCTGCTGTCCCCTACTTTTCAGCTTTAAACATTATAAAATATCGGCATAAAACACTTTATTGCAATCAATTGCGTGCAGTATCTGCTTGCATGACTTATGCTAATCCTAATCTTCTGATTTGAAGCCAAATACATATGAAAAACTGGGTCGACCCTGAAGCAAAAGCTGAAGCCGAACGTTATGACAATCCAATTCCAAGCCGTACTCTAATTCAAGAGACGATTGAACAACTGAAAACTGCAATGTCGCATGCCGATCTTGTAGAACATTTTGAAATTGCCGATCAAAAAAGTATTGATGCACTGAGTCATCGTCTGATTGCGATGGTTCGAGATGGTCAGTTGATGAAAGATGGATTTAAGTTCCAGCTTGCAGCTGAGCAACCGACTCATGAAGCAACGGTTTATATCAACTCAAAAGGTTTAGGCACAGCCAATATAAGCGGTGAAGATGACCTTTTACTTCCTGAACGTGAGTTACGTCAGGTGTTTAATGGTGACCGTGTTAAAGTCCGCCAAACTTCGGTAGACCGTAAAGGCAAAGCATGGGGCTTTATTACTGAAGTTCTACAGCACCGTGTCAAAGAAATTATTGGTAAAGTGTCTGAATATGAAGGTGAATATTTTATTCAACCGGCAAATCCCAATGCACACCAACCGATTACTTTAGAAAAAGAATTAATCGAGCATGCCAAAGTCAAACTCGGCGACTCTGTGCGTATTGCGATTGACAGCTACCCAACCAAAGAAGAATTTGCGACAGGTCATATTGTTCAGTCGATGGCAGATAAAGCAGACACTGAAATTATTATTCCGCAAACCATTTTAGAGTTTGGTTTACCTTACGAATTCCCTGAAGCGGTACAACAAGAAGCCAACAGCTTTAAAGAGCCATCAGAACAAGATCGTGAAGATCGTGTCGACTTACGTGATTTAGCGCTTGTCACCATTGATGGTGAAGATGCCCGCGACTTCGATGATGCCGTGTATGCGGAAAAACGTCCGGGTGGTGGTTATCGTGTTGTCGTGGCAATTGCCGATGTCAGCCATTATGTACGTCCGGGTAAACCGCTCGATGACGAAGCTCAAGAGCGCGGTACATCGGTGTACTTCCCTCATTTTGTATTGCCGATGTTGCCTGAGGCGCTGTCGAATGGTTTATGTTCTTTGAACCCACACGTAGACCGTTTATGTATGGTCTGTGATTTAAACTTATCTCGCGCGGGTCGTGTCACTAAGTTTGAGTTCTATCCGGGTGTAATGCATTCAAAAGCTCGTTTGACCTATACTCAAGTGGCCGAATATTTTGAGGGTAATAGTCAAGCCATTCCTGAAGACCGTGATGTACGTAAATCGGTCAATACCTTATTCCAATTGTATCAAGTGTTGAAAGGCTTACGTGCTGAACGCCACGCGATGGAATTTGAAACCGTTGAAACTTATATGACCTTTGATGAGCTAGGCGGTATTAACGAAATCCTACCGCGCAGCCGTAATGATGCACATAAGCTAATTGAAGAATGCATGTTGTTGGCAAACGTCGCAGCGGCAGAATATGCATTAAAAAATGAAATTCCAATGCTGTACCGTGTGCATGAGCCACCTGAGTTTTCACGTATTCAAAAGGTTCGTGATTTTGTGAAGTTATTGGGGCTGCCATTCCCTGAACAGCCGACTCAAGCTGACTATCAAGCCGTAATCGATGCCACCAAAGACCGTATTGATGCTCCAAGTATTCATGCCGTTTTACTCCGTTCAATGATGCAAGCTTATTATGGCGCGAACAATGCAGGTCACTTTGGCTTGGCTTATGAAGCGTATACGCATTTCACATCTCCAATCCGTCGTTATCCAGACTTGTTACTTCACCGTGCCATCAAAGCACAATTAAAGAAAAAGCCTTACCCAATTTCTGGTGCTTCGCTGGATGATGCAGGTGAACACTTCTCTGCGACCGAACGCCGTGCAGATGAAGCTTCACGTTCTGTCACTACATGGTTGAAGTGCCATTACATGCAGCAGCATTTGGGTGAAGAGTTTGTCGGTACCATCAGTGCAACTGCTGAATTTGGCCTGTTTGTAACGCTCAAAGACTTATATGTTGATGGCATGATCCACGTCAGCCAATTGGGTGATGACTTCTTTGTCTATGACCAACCGAGTCAGAGCTTAATTGGTCAATCTCGAGGTCAAGTTTTCAGTCTCGGCGATGAAGTGAAAATTAAAGTCGCTGGTGTGAATCTAGAAGAGCGCAAAATCGACTTTGAATTGATTCAACAATTGAGCCATGCAGGTCGTGCTATTCGCGCGCGTGCCCCTCGTGTTGCAAAACCTACAGCCAAAGAAGAAGTCTTTTCAGAACGTAAAACCAACGCTGCTGAAGATGGAGAACAGCCCATACGACGCAAAAAATCGAAATCTAAGCCCAGTTCATTCGGTAAAAAGCCTGCTAAAAAGTCTGCAAGCAAATCTGAAGCGAAGGCTAAAGATAAAGTGAAGAAAAAATCAAAACCGAAAAAGAAAAAATCCAATGCAAAATCATCTGCGGATTAAGGTTTAAATCAAGAGCGCTTCGGCGCTCTTTTTGATTCTTCAGGTCAGTGAAGACTTCTCGACCTCTGCAGAAGATGAATAATTCCTGATTTAGTCTTGATTTAACCCGCAACAAACCCTACATCTATAAATAACTCAGGATTTATATGAAGTAGAAAATATGACTTTAGAAAAGGCAACTTTGCCCGTTCCTCAATTTGATCAAATTACCTTAGATCAACTCAAAGAAAAAATTCAAAATGCGATTCAACACGGTCAACAATTTCTAAATGAACTGACAGTTGTTCCAGATTCGGTACAAAAACAACTAAATACGTTAGAACAGGTCGATGACCTTGAAAATAATATGAGTGAAGCTTGGGGCGTGCTGTCGCATCTAAATGCCGTGATGAATAATGCTGAAACTCGTGAACTTTACCAATCTTTACTACCCGTCCTGAGTGAGTACTATACGCAGCTAGGTCAACATACAGTGTTGTATCAAACGTATCAGCATGTACATGACAACAGTGTTTTCGACACGCTTCCTGCAGCACAGCAAAGCGCGATTAAACTTGCGTTACGAGATTTTAAACTTTCAGGCGTAGCCTTAGAAGGTGAACCGAAAAAACGCTATGCAGAAATATCTGCACGACTTTCACAGTTATCATCAGACTTTTCCAATCACGTATTGGATGCCACCCAAGCCTACTTCAAACCTTTAACTGAAGCACAGCTCAAAGGACTACCTCAAGGCAGTATTGAACTTCTGAAACAATATGGTCAGCAACGCGAACTCGAACAGGCTGTAGCCACACTCGACTTCCCGTCTTATATTGCCATTATGACCTATGCAGAAGACCGCGAAGTGCGTGAAGCGCTCTATAAAGCCTATACCACACGTGCTTCTGATCAGGCAGACTCTGCTGAATTTGATAATACAGCGGTCATGGAAGAAATCTTGAAGCTACGTCAGGAAATGGCAAGCCTGCTTGGTTTTAACAACTACGCCGAATTGTCCTTGGCAAGCAAAATGGCACCCGATGTAGCGACTGTAGATCAGTTCCTGATTGAATTGGCAGAACATGCGCGTGAACCAGCAGAGAAAGAAATCGCTGAACTGAAAGCCATTGCAGCGCAAGACGGTATCACTGAGTTACAACCGTGGGATGCCACTTTCTACTCAGAAAAACTCAAAGTTCAACAGTTTAATTTGTCACAAGAAGACCTGAAGCCCTACTTCCCTGCACCTAAGATTATTCAAGGCTTGTTCAGCATTGTAAATCGTCTCTATGGCATCAATGTGATCGAGCGTGAAGCGCCTGTTTGGCATCCTGATGCACGTTACTTTGAGCTTGAAGATCAAGGCAGCGTGATTGGTGGTTTCTACTTTGACCTGTATGCACGAAGTGGGAAACGTGGCGGCGCATGGATGAGCGGCTTCCGTTCACGCATGCAAACTGAAAATGGTCTGCAAAAACCAATTTGCTACATGGTCTGCAACTTTACCCCACCTGTCGGTGAGCAAGCTGCTTTACTTACCCATGATGAAGTAACGACGCTGTTCCACGAATTTGGTCATGGCTTACATCACATGCTCACTGAAGTCGATAATATTGCTGTGGCTGGTACCCATGGCGTGGCGTGGGATGCGGTAGAGTTGCCAAGTCAATTCATGGAATTTTGGACTTGGGATCAAGAAAGTTTAGATTTGCTCAGTGAACATGTTGAATCAAAACAAACCTTACCAGCCGATCTGTTAAAAGCACTACAAGATGCACGTTTCTTCCAGTCTGGGATGCAAACGTTACGTCAAATTGAATTTGCCATGTTTGACTTAAATATCCATAAGGCCAACCCTGCTTTGGACGCTGCAGGCATCCAACACACCTTAGATGATATTCGTCAAAAATATGCGGTTGCACCAACCACTCCGTACAACCGTTTCCAACATGGTTTCAGTCATATCTTCGCAGGTGGTTACGCTGCTGGTTATTATTCATACAAATGGGCAGAGGTTTTGGCAAGTGATGCCTTCGACCGATTCGAAAATGAAGGAATTTTTAATACTTCGACTGGCAAGTCGTTTAGACAATTTATTCTAGCAGTTGGCGGAAAAGATACGGCACTTGACGCATTTATCAATTTCCGTGGACGCGAGCCAAAAATAGATGCTTTGCTGCGTCATCAAGGTTGGACGAACGCATCTAAAAACGCTTAAACTAGTGACCTTAGTTAGATTCAAGGTAAGTATGATGACCATTAAACGACGCTTCATTGCAGGTGCAAAATGTCCAAAATGCCAAGCGATGGACCGGGTTGTCATGCTGACCTCTGGCGAAGACGAATGGATCGAATGCATTGATTGTGGTTACAGTGAAAATCGACCGACTCATGTCGATCAACCTGAACAACCAGCCGTGCCAGATGATATCGGTGTGATCCAATTTAAGCCGCGCCAGCCTAAATAAAAATTAAGGTCACATAATGCTAGTAGATCAAAGAAATAATCCAAAACTGTTAGTTGGAATCATTGGGGGCTTAACGTTATTGATTGCTATCTTTTTTGCATATCAATGGTTAAGCAGCAGTACAGCTGATAAATCTGTACTTCAAGAAGAAATGGTCGCTGCACCGGCTAAACCGCCTGTTGCAGTCCCTGTCCAATCTGAAACTGAAGCATCAGTCCCTACCGCAGAGACTGACACCATTAAATTGGTCGAAGAAGACATTTTAGATGCAGCTGTGCCTGAAAATGCCTCTTTAGCCAAAGAAGAAATTGCCAAATTAGATGACATTCAACAGCAATTGAATGATCAGGAACAAAGCTTAAAACAGCAGCATTCAGATGCAGATGAGCTGATTAAACTGAAAGAAGAACAAATTAAATTACTCGAAGCCCAGTTAGCACAACAAGCAAAATAACCGACTTCTGCTACACCCTGCGTACTTATAGGCTAGAATATCATCAGATTTTTTAGCCTTTTTGTTATGTCCACTACTACACCACAGAACATCCCCAAAGCAATTGGCTTTCTCATGCTGTCAGCGCTGCTTTTTTCCATCATGGGGGTTTGTATACGCTACGCATCTCACACGGTAGATAATGCCACCATCGTATTTTTTCGAAATGCGGTTGGCTCATTGATCTTTCTCCCTTTGATCCTGCAAAAAGGGAGCACATTTTTTAGAACTGAAAAACTGTGGATGCATACATGGCGTTCAATCGTAGGCTTGGTGGCAATGTATGGCTTTTTTTATGCCATTGCACACTTAAAACTCTCCAATGCCATGGTCTTCACCTATTCCTCACCGATCTTTATCCCCTTAATTGCATGGTTATTTTTAAAAGAAAAAATGACCCTGAGTATGCTCATTGCCGCAGTCATTGGTTTAATCGGCGTGCTCTTCGTCGCAAAGCCCGATGCAGGAATGTTCAATCAGTTATCACTCATCGGACTGAGCGCAAGCTTCTTGGCAGCCATGGCATTTGTCACTGTCCGTGCGCTTACAGCAACAGAACCGCCTGAACGCATTGTGTTTTATTTCTGCTTTTTTGGCACACTTATTTCCATGATCCCAATGTTTTGGCTCTGGCGTCCCTATAGTTTAAAAGAGTTAGCTTTTCTGATTACAGCGGGACTTTTGGCCAATATCAGTCAAATTTTTATGTCCAATGCCTATAAGCTCGCACCCGCAGGTCAAATTGGCCCCGTGAACTATATCACGATTATTTTTGCAGGTATTTGGGGCTTTGTTCTTTGGCAGGAACTGCCAGACATTTACAGCCTATTCGGCTTTGCTTTTATATTTTTAGCGATTTTGCTCTGTAGTCCAATCCTACAAAATAAGTTTAAAAAGTCATAAAGATTCAAACCATTTACCATCAAATGCACAGCCCCTTATTCAATAAAAAAGCACCCGAAGGTGCTTTTTTAATGCTTCAAAATTAATTTATTGATACCAACCAAACAGCTTAAAGAAATACGGCAGATACGCAATAATCAACATTGCAGGGAACAGCACAATCAGCGGCAAAATCCAACGTTCATAACGGTAATAAAACGACAAGTGACGAACTTCAGCATCCGCTTCATTGACTTCAGCATCCCCTATCGACTGTCGGGCCAAGAGGTGGTTCAATGCAACTGGAGGCGTAACATAACCTAGCTCAAAACCAATGAGTGTAATCATCCAAAAATGCACAGGATGAATACCGTATTGATAGGCTACAGGAGCAATAGTTGCAGAAATTAAAATGACTGCGCCAAACGGATCCATAATCATACCCACAAAGACCATCAATCCGACAATCAATGTGATAACCAAAAAAGTACTGCTGATATCAGTTGGGAATAAACTCATGACTTCAGTACGCTCTAGCAATCCACCAACGCTTACCGAAAGCGCCATCAAAATAACCAAAGCACCGATATGTCCAACGGTTTCACTGGTCGAAATATGCATCGACTTCCAAAAACCAACTTGACGTAGAATCTGCATAGAGCTGGATTGAGCCACTGTATGATTCGCAGCCTGCCCATCATCTGTGCTATTACCATGTAATCCTTCACGGTATTCTGCATGTGCAACCTGTGCGCCGGCTAAAGCAGGTTCAGCATTCGCACTATAATTTGCTGTTAGTGTTTCATCCCAATGCCCAACTGCTGACAATGGTGCTGGCTGATGACGTAATTTATCCACTAAAACGATCATCAGCAGAATAACAGGCATCATGACTGGTGCAGTAAATTCATTTAAATCTGTATTCAATAAATATTTATAGAACATCCAAATCAGCACGAAAATCACAATATAAGGAATAACGGCTAAGAAGGCACGTCCTGACTGCGGCGCTGCCACATTGGCTTGAGCAATACGGAACTTATGTTCTGCAAAAAATAACGACACAATTAAAAACATCGTAGATGTCAGCAAGAACGTATAAATACCATATTGATAAAGCAGATCCGTGGTCACTTCTTTATTTAGCGATGCAACAACCACAATCAATAAGCATGGACGTAAAACCACCCCAAGCGAACCGGACATTGCTGTTGCAGCCAAGGCAAATTGACGGCGTCCGCCAGCGTTCCACACTTCCTTATAAATAATCGCGCCTGCCGCAATGACAAAGATCCCCGATGCTCCAGTATAGGCTGTAGGCAATGCTGCTGCGATTAAAATCAGCCATGTTAAAGTCTCAGGAGCTAAGTTCCATGGGCGTAAAATATTCAAGAATAAATCTACGACACGGGTTTGCTTCAACAACATACCCGCCCAAATGAATAACGCTAGATTCAGGAAAATACTTGAAAACTCGACCAATTGCCCTAAATAGATGCCTTGCCCCATCGGGTAGTCCATAAAGAAGATAAAGGCGATACCTGTAATCAACGCCATATACGCATATAAAGGCACGCTTAGGAACGCGAAACTAAGACTACCGCCCTCTTTGGCATCTTTTGGCGGACTAAACAATTGCAAAACACTGATCAATGTCAGGATTGAGAACAGCGTCATCCACATCCAATAAATCAGTTCAGTTTCGGTGGTCATTGGAACTCCCGAATTTTTCACTGAATTGAATTGGCTGATACTTGAGTAGGTTAACAGTCCATTACCGAAGCTCATCATCAGGCTATAAACACGATAATCCTTCTTGGTTGCAGGACCGCGTAGACCAATATGATGAATTTTCAATGTCGCACTAATCGCAGCTATAACCACCATAAAAATCAACAAAATGGCGCGATTTTCAGTACCAAATTTAAAGATACCGAAGAAGCTTGTTTCAAAATTACGATAGGCGCGAATACTCGGATGCTTCTCCATATGTTGCATGGCTTTATCATAAAATTGATACTTTTCTTCACACTGCTGCACACTCGCTAAAATAGACGAACGAACGTCATTCTCAGATGCCGTACCAAAAAAATCAGCAAACTCATCTGCTGCATTGGCTTGCATTTGAGTTTTCACCAACGCATCGACATTCGGGTTACGGTCACATTCAGGCTTGGTCGGTTCTGCACGTAAAAATGAATACTGCATCCCAATGCTTTCATTACCATACAAACGCTCACCAGTACGCAGAAGCTGACCATGAATCATCTCCCCTGTACCGATAATCAATGTAAGCAGAAGCAAGATCAACACGACTAGAGTCGAAATCCATTCTGTCCAGACATACCTTAACAGCCCGACGATGCCGGATCTGTTTTGTGCATCATTTTGCATGAGTCTTCCTATTTTTTATTTTGGAGCCTAGCGGAGCCAAGCATCCTTTTCCTTAGCGGCTCGAGAAGATCCTTTCCCTGACCTAACTGTTTTATTATTACGTTTAAATTTGCATCAATATTCAAAACATTAAAATGACAATATGTATTTTCTTTTCGGTTTTTTTTGTCAACCCAATCACCTAAAGTGAGCTAACGATCCCAGAAATAATTGCCAACAAGATAGAACAAGGCGATGATAATGCCCCAAATCACCCCCAATAAATGTGCTTCGACTAAAATGGGGCTTCCAATTAATTCAGCCGTTCCCGTATTGCCCACGGTATTTTCCCACACCAATTTTGCCAAAATCAGCAACAATACAAAGGCTGCAAAATTTCGCTCCCGTCGATACATCAAATGCACACAAGCGACCGCGACATAGGCACCATGTAAGACACCAGATAATCCGGCATAGGCTTCAATATCGGGTAAGAAAAAATAGAAACTTAGACTGATTAAAGGAGATAAAATCAATAAAATGGCAACAAAATGCCATGTCGAAACTCGTGGGAAAATAAACGGTAAGCAAATAAAGGCCAATATATTTAAAACAAAATGAATCCAACCGACGTGAACCCAATGTGCGGTCCATAAGCGCCAAAAATCATGAAATAAGTCATCTTGCCAATAGATAAAATAATCTTTAAATACCTGTAGCGAGGCACAGATCGAAACGAATACGGCAAGAAAGACAATTTTCGGTATTAAAAATTGTAGTTTCATTTTCGCTCCTCCTGTACCTCACTTTTAAACGCTATTGCAAAGATTAATTTGCAGCTGTGCCACTGGTTTCAATATCACCACTAAACAAATCATCGAGTTCAGAACTATTGGCACTTTCATCCCAGAAATGTTCCATACCATCATCAGCCGTACGAACGCCTGTATGTTCAGTCCAATAACGATCTGAAATCCCTTTCACCATGGTTTCAGCCATGCTATCGATGAGCTTAAATTGTGGATTAACAGGTTTCTCATCGCTACGCGCTTGTGCAAAGGTACGTAAGGCATCACGGATTTTCGCATCATCGCCACTGGCTTGTGCAGCAACCGCATATAAAGCATGTGACAGTCTCACACCCTTTTGCTCACCAATTTGCGTAGATTGTTTCAATGTTTGGTATGGATCAGGTTTTCCATCACCTGCACCCGGCAATAACGTCCAGATCACAGCGCGGGTTGCATTTGGTGCGCCCCAGAATTTTTCATTATTCAGACATACCATACCGCGTTCAACAATCGCAGCAATGTCTTTTGGAACGTTTACCGCCCCACCTGAGTTAATATCATTGGTCATGGCCTGTAAGCCACTTAACATTCCCAACATATACACTGTTTGGTCAATGTCGCTGTTCATTTTTGGACAGCCTTCACCTAGACTTTTCTTATACTTCTTTTCAAAACGATCTTGAAATAATTGATAGCCGGTATATTGACGCTGTGCAGCAAGTGCCGCCCAACGCTTTTGCTCAACACGAGCATCCTGTGCTTCGGATACTTGGTTAGCTTTAGATGCACGTAAATAGCGTAACTCTGCATCCAAGGCTTTTTGTTCTGCACAAATCCCTGCTGCTGAATACATCAACACAGCCACACGTGTTGGGTCTGCGCCCATATCTTTGGTGGCCATAATGGCTGGAGTTAATGAATTACCTGAATTACACACCATTTCAGCATCTTCCATGGCTAAAATTGGTGGCACAATATGTTTTTCTGTAAATCCGAGTGCAACATTAGCACCGGTTTTTACAACCTGCGAACAACCCGCGAATAATGTACTTGTTATTGCTACAACTGCCACACCCTGGCATATTTTTTGGACGCTCGACATTTTCCTGTCCTCTATAATTGTGTTTATGTCCATCACGACAAACATATCAGAAGCAAAAAATGAATAAAAGAGTATTTGCTCTAATTTGAACGACACACTGTGCCATGAATCACGCTGAATGCAATTGACTGATTTTTTACAAAGACTAAATTTTAGGCAAAAAAAAGTAGCATAGCGACGGTTCGGCACATGCTACTTATTAACTGTGAAAGCGTTTGACTGCTTATTTTTGAGTTAACTGTTCCTTCAGCACTGTTCCTAGTCGTCCTATAACAATTGCTAACACAATCGCTATTACCAGAAACATCCAAGTTGGCATCATCATGATGATTTCCCTTAACGGCTGTTGGTAAGGCTAATATATAGGCAGAGAATCACCGCACAGCTTAAAATTGTCAGACAATTTAAATATTTTGCCAATAAATTTCAATCCTGTCAGACAAGATTATTTTACCCACAATATAAGATAATGAAATATTTGCATTTTATTGAATTTTAAAAATAAAGGCTGTCTAACAATTAGATCATTTTGGCCAATACTTTGAGTGATTTCCACTGTTTCAATGACAATTGATCGCGCCAAATAATCACTGGTTTTGCACGTGCATGCATAAAATACACCACAATATACATTTGATGATCCAAAATATGGCTTATTTGAACGCGTTGCACCGGGCGGTTGAGTCGTTGCAAAGACCAATCAGTTCCATCCAAATAATCTAGACTGGTGACGTGTAAATGCTTACGGAAAAACAGAACATAAACCACTAGCCCGATTAGGAAAAATATCCCCCAAAGCATGGGTGTTAGTAACTGATAAAGCAGCGTCATCAATACCGCAAAAATAAAAAACTGAAACGCATGCGATAAAAAACTGCGTTTCAGTTTGAATTGCCGATTATCCATGAACGTAATGTTTTAATTTTTGAATAAACGTTTTTAATTCAGGACGTGGCGGTTCACTAACTTCCATAAACCAATCCAACAAATCTGGATCTTCTGCAGCAACGAGTTCTGCAAACATGTCTTTTTCAGCTGCATCGGCTTGTAAATAGTAATTTTTGACGTAGGGATCAAAATAAACATCAATCTCTTTTAAACCACGACGTGCGCGGTAGATCACTTTACGCTCTTCTAAGCTGATTTCATCAGTCATTGTCTTCCCCAATCGTTGAACCCGTCTAGTGTAACTCATCCACCCCATTGAAGTGGAGTGTTTTCACAGATTGACCGAATGCTTCATCGCAATTCTTGCTTTTGAATGTTCTGCACATTGCAGTCACACGCTGCATCTTATAAGTTGAAGACAAAGCCATAAAAATGAATAGGATATTCAAAATGCAATCTGGAGCGATTCGCCCACTCAACAACATGCTGCCACGTCAATTATTTAATGCAGAACATGATGCATTTCGTGAAACAGTACGAAAATTTTATGAAAAAGAAGTCATACCTAATATCGAAAAATACGAAAATCAGCAACACGTTGACCGTGACTTATGGAATAAAGCCGGTGCCATGGGCTTACTTTGCCCGACCATGCCCGAAGCTTACGGTGGCTATGGTGTAGACCGACTCTATAGCATGATTCTGATTGAAGAGCAGGCCTATGCTATGGACTCCTCTACTGGCTTTTCACTGCATTCCGACATTGTGGCCAATTATATTCATAACTTTGGCAATGAAGAACAAAAGCTGCATTGGCTGCCGAAAATGGCT
The DNA here is from genome assembly GCF_013417145.1 of Acinetobacter sp. YH16044. Lineage (NCBI taxonomy): Bacteria > Pseudomonadati > Pseudomonadota > Gammaproteobacteria > Moraxellales > Moraxellaceae > Acinetobacter > Acinetobacter sp. YH16044. The sequence continues at coordinate 159,399 of NZ_VPEK01000004.1, read as the reverse complement.
TCTGGCGAAACCGTGACTGCCATTGCAATGACCGAACCGGGCACAGGTTCAGACCTACAAGCGGTACGCACAACCGCTACAGAAGATGGCGATGACTATATTATTAATGGGTCAAAAATCTTTATCACCAATGGCTATTTATGTGACATGGCAATTGTGGTCTGCAAGACAGGTAATAGTGAAAAAGGTTCAGCTAATTTATCGCTAATTATCGTCGAGGCAGATCGCGTCGGTTTTAGCAAAGGCAAACCTTTAAATAAAATTGGCATGAAAGGTCAGGATACCTGTGAACTGTTCTTTGACAATGTCCGCGTCCCTAAAAGCAACTTACTTGGCATGCAAGGTATGGGCTTTATGATGCTGATGAAGGAATTGGCTTGGGAGCGTATGTTAGTCGCGATTATTTGCCAAGCGGGAGCAGAAGCAGCCTTTGCGCACACAGTTCAGTACACCAAAGAACGTAAGGCGTTTGGCAAGACAGTATCAAGTTTCCAAAACACCCGTTTTAAATTGGCAGAACTCAGAACTGAAATTGATTTTTGTCGTACCTATTTAGATCGCTGTATGGAGCTACAACTTAAGGAACAGCTCGGTATTGACGCGGCAGCCGCTGCTAAATACAAAATTTCAGAGATGTTCTCAAAAGTTGTGGATGAATGTCTGCAGTTGCATGGTGGCTATGGCTATATGCTTGAATATCCAATTGCACGCGCCTACATCGACAACCGAGCCAATCGTATCTATGCCGGTACCAATGAAATTATGAAAGAGCTGATTTCCCGCTCTTTATAACAAAAAAGCCCATCATCTGATGGGCTTTTTACATTCTTTCGATATCAACTTAAATCATTCACGAAATCACAGATCAGTGCGGTGACCAATGCAGGTTGCTCTTTATGCGGCATGTGATGAAGCCCTTCCAAAATCTCTAGCTCGGCATCACCTTGAATCCCCGAAAAAAGTTTCTGAGCTTGTGCTGTCGTCCCGTATTCATCCAGTTCTCCGTGAATAACCAAGCTTGGACACTGTACATTTCCAACATAATGCTCAAGGTTCCATTGACGAAAACTCGGTGAGAGCCATGTTTCTGTCCAAGCATCCAAAACCCATTGGGCTTTATCCCCATGGTATTTAGCCAAGCGTTCAAGCTGTCCCGGCTGCGCAAACGCTGTTTTGGCTTCACGTATACCCGATAATGTCAGTACTTCCACTTCATACTGTGCGGCTATGGTAATCAGACCATGACATTGTTCAGTATATTCACTGGCAATCACAACAGACATTCCCCCACCGACACTATGCCCCATCACAATAAACTGTTGAATGGAATAATGTTGAAGAAGCGCCTTAAAGCCCTGCTGTGCTTCGGCATAGACAAAATCAGTACTTAATACATCAGGATTTGCTGACGAACGACCAAAACCCAACCGATCATAAGCAATGACCTTTCTGCCAGACGCAGAAGCCAATTGCGCAGGAAAATCACGCCACAAATCCACACTTCCTAGTGAATCATGCATTAATATAATCGGAGCCAAAGTTGCATCTTTATCTGTAGTTTCTGGCTGCCAAACTTGGGTATATAGCTCATAAGCATTTAATTCTATAAATTCTGAATGTTCTTGAATATTCACATTAACCCTGTGTGCTTTTCCTTATTTTCAACATGATATATTTTTCAACAAATAAAGCGCATCAAATAAAACCCTAAAGTCACACATCTAAAGTAAAAAAAAGGAGCATCATGCTCCTTTTTTATGTAATAGACTTAAGAAACTAATCTGGGTTTAGCAGCCACTTGATCAGACTTTTTTTCAAATTTCAGCACTCCATCTTCAAATGAAGCATGCTTTAATTCTTTACGATCTGCCAAATAGTTATTGCTGACTTTCCACGGTGCATGTTTACCCTGTTTTGGCATCACATCTGCTGCACGTGCAATATAGCCTGAAGTCAAACTTCCCATTACGGTATCTTCTAACAACTCGGTCGCATCGCCTTGTGGAATCACTTGGTTATAACCATTTTGATCCATATAGTTAATCAATTTACAGATGTATTCAGAAGCAATATCGACTTTTAAAGTCCATGAAGCATTAATATAGCCAATAATCATCGCCATATTGGGTACATCACTGACCATAACACCACGGTACAACATATGTTTTGAGGTATTCAGTGGCTGTCCATCGATTGTGGCACTAATGCCGCCTAAAATTTGAATGTTGAGACCTGTAGCAGAAATTACTACATCTGCATCAAGATGTTTACCTGATTTCAATTGAATGCCATTTTCAGTAAAACTTTCAATTTGATCGGTTTCAACAGATGCACGGCCATCGCGTAAAATTTTAAACAAATCACCATCTGGCACCACACAAAGGCGCTGATCCCAAGGATTGTAATCTGGGGTAAAGTGCTTCATATCTACTTTACCTTTCAACTGCAACTCAATTGATTTTAATAAAAATTTACGGAGTAATTTAGGTTGCTTTTGTGCAACAGCATAAACAGCCCGTTGGACACCGATATTTCGTGCACGGGTCAGTTTATAAGCAACATCTTCAGGCAATACTTTACGCATCTTGTCATAAATGATGTCAATAGAAGGTACTGAGGCAATATAGGTTGGAGAACGCTGTAACATCGTTACATGAGCTGCACCTCCTTTTGCCATAGCAGGGACCAAGGTAATCGCTGTTGCACCACTGCCAATAATGACCACTTTTTTACCTGCGTAATTAAAATTTTCAGGCCAATGTTGTGGATGAATAAAGGTACCTTTGAACTTTTCTTGCCCTGCAAACTCAGGCTGGAACCCTTGGTCGTAATTATAATAACCCGTACAGCCAAAGACGAAATTTGCAACCCAGGTTTGTTGCTTCTTCTTCGCATCTTCAATAACAACAGACCATTTACGAGTTTGTGAGTCGTAATTTGCACTCACAACACGATGTTTAAAATGAATTTTTTCTTTGATTTTATATTCATCAATCACTTCAGATAGGTAGCCTTTAATCGAAGGCCCGTCTGCAAGCACACTAGATTTTTTCCACGGCTTAAAATTAAAGCCAAAAGTTGACATGTCCGAATCAGAACGAATACCCGGATATTTAAATAGATCCCATGTTCCACCGAAACTTTCACGACGTTCAATAATTTCAAATGAACGATTTGGACAATTTTTTGAAAGATGCGCAGCCAAACCTACACCGGAAATCCCTGCACCTACAATGAGAATATCAACTTGTTTTTCCATGTTGTTCTTTTAACCTATCTTAGATTTATATTTATTAAATCACATTTTTGACAATGCACAATGTCAAGTTTAAGCAAAAGGCGATTTATTTTTATCTTTTAAGGACAAATTGAATTATTGTCTAACAATATACAGCCAATACAAAACTGCAGGCATTAAAAAAGGTCGGTTAAAAACCGACCTTTTTTAGAACAACGTACGCTGCTCTTCACGAAATTAGTTAACTTCGCGATCTACTAGCTCAACGTAAGCCATCGGTGCAGCATCACCTGCACGGAAGCCCGCTTTAAGAACACGTAGATAACCGCCGTTACGTTCTTTGTAACGAGGGCCAAGAACGGTAAATAATTTACCAACAGTTGCAGCTGAACGAGTACGAGCAAACGCTAAACGGCGGTTTGCTACAGAATCGACTTTAGCTAAAGTGATTAAAGGCTCAGCAACACGACGCAATTCTTTTGCTTTAGGAACAGTAGTTTTAATTAACTCGTGTTCGAACAAAGAATTAGCCATGTTTTGGAACATCGCTTTACGATGACTGCTTGTACGGCCTAATTTCACACCACTATTACGATGACGCATGGTGATAGTCCTACTTAATTAACGGCTACGATAAGCAAAGCGATCGTCCATGCGGAGGCTAGCCGGTGGCCAGTTCTCTAAACGCATGCCCAATTGCAAGCCTTTCGATGCCAGAACATCTTTAATCTCAGTCAACGATTTTTTACCTAAGTTAGGAGTTTTAAGCAACTCAACTTCAGTACGTTGAACAAGATCGCCAATGTAGTAAATATTTTCTGCTTTCAAACAGTTAGCAGAACGAACAGTAAGCTCTAGATCATCTACTGGACGAAGCAAAATCGGATCAACTTCTTCACGAGGCTCTTGAGCAACTGGTGCTTGATCTTTCTGAAGATCAACAAAAATTGCAATTTGTTGTTGCAAGATTGTTGCCGCTTTGCGGATTGCTTCTTCAGGATCAACAGTACCGTTGGTTTCAAGATCAATGATCAATTTATCAAGGTCAGTACGTTGTTCTACACGAGCGTTTTCCACTGTGTAAGACACACGTTTGATTGGGCTGTAAGAAGCATCTAATTGTAAACGACCCACTGGGCGAGTTTCGCCTTCAGGGAAGCGTGAATCAGAAGTCTCATAACCACGACCTTGAGAAACTTTCAGGCGCATTTTTAATGAGCCAGAAGCACTTAAAGTACCGATCAAGTGTTCAGGGTTAACCACTTCAACATTGTGTGGTAAACGAAGGTCAGCGGCTGTAACGTCGCCAGGACCTTGTTTTTCCAATGTCAGATAAGCTTCATTTTGATCGAACAGCTTAATAGACAATCCTTTTAGGTTCAGCAAGAGCTCGACGATGTCCTGCTGCAAGCCTTCCAAAGTACTGTACTCGTGCTCGACACCTTCAATCTCTACTTCAACCACGGCTGCGCCAGGTAAAGAAGACAAAAGGATACGACGTAAAGCATTACCAAGAGTATGACCAAAGCCACGCTCTAATGGTTCTAGAATAACTTTTGCCGAGGTCCCGCTTGCCGCTTCGACCTTGATCGCTTGCGGAGTTAGAAACTCATTTGCAGTACGCGTCATTATTGCTACCTCAAGGATTATTTAGAATACAATTCTACAATCAAGCTTTCGTTGATTTCAGCAGGTAAATCAGAGCGATCTGGTGCAGCTTTGAACGTACCTTCCAATTTAGAATGATCAATTTCAATCCAAGATGGAATGCCACGTTGAGTCGCTAACTCAACTGCGTTTTTGATACGCAATTGTTGTTTAGCACCTTCGTGAACTGCAACAACGTCACCAGCTTTAACTTGGATAGACGCGATATTAACACGACGACCATTTAAAGTGATTGAACGGTGAGATACAAGCTGACGAGCTTCTGCACGTGTAGAACCAAAACCCATGCGATAAACAACGTTATCTAGACGGCTTTCAAGAAGTTTCAACAAGTTTTCACCTGTTGCGCCTTTAACACGAGCAGCTTCTTTGTAGTAGTTACTAAATTGACGCTCTAAAACACCGTACATACGACGTACTTTTTGTTTTTCACGTAATTGTAGTGAGTACTCAGATTGTTTGCCGCCACGAGCGCCACCATGTTGGCCAGGTGCTTTAGCAGCTTTTTTTGTTTTGACGTCAAATGGTTTAACGCCAGATTTTAATTGCAGGTCTGTCCCTTCGCGGCGAGAGAGTTTGCATTTTGGACCAATATAACGAGCCATGAATGTTTCTCCTTACACGCGACGTTTTTTAGGTGGACGGCAACCGTTGTGCGGGATTGGCGTCACATCGGTAATGCTGTTAATTTTATAACCCACTGCACCTAAAGCACGAACCGCAGATTCACGACCTGGACCAGGACCTTTTACAAGGACGTCCAAGTTTTTCAAACCGTAATCTAAAGCAGCTTTACCAGCAACTTCAGCAGCTACCTGAGCAGCAAACGGAGTTGATTTACGTGATCCACGGAAGCCTTGTCCACCAGAGGTAGCCCAAGCCAGTGCATTACCTTGACGATCGGTAATAGTCACAATGGTGTTATTAAAAGAAGCGTGAATGTGTGCAACACCTTCAGAGACGGTACGAGTGACCTTCTTGCGTGTGCGAGTATCTTTAGCCATCTTTTAGCTTCCAGAAATCTTATTTCTTAATAGGTTTGCGCGGACCTTTACGGGTACGTGCGTTAGTTTTGGTGCGTTGACCACGGACAGGCAAGCTGCGACGATGACGAAGACCGCGGTAGCAGCCTAAATCCATTAAACGTTTAATGTTCATGGAAATTTCGCGACGTAAATCACCTTCGGTAGGAACCTTAGTAACTTCTGCACGAATCGCATCAAGCTGAGCGTCATCTAATTCACGAATTTTAGTTGTTGGTGCAATACCAGCAGCAGCTAAGATAGCTTTTGCAGTGTGGCGACCAATACCAAAAATGTACGTTAGAGAGATAACAGCATGCTTGTTATCCGGAATGTTTACACCGGCAATACGAGCCATTCAATTTTCTCCAAAAAGGCAGTTAAGATAATCAACCGCCCGACAAAATCTTTGAGGGGCGGATAATAACCTAATTAGCCTACTGAAATCAACAGGTCTTGATCAGATTAACCTTGACGCTGCTTATGACGAGGTTCTGCGCTGCAAATTACGCGAATAACCCCATTACGACGGATAACTTTACAGCTACCACAAATTTTCTTTACAGAAGCTTGAACTTTCATAATGAAACCTCTAAGTGCGCTTATCCTTTCGGATGAGCAGTCGTTTTACGCATTAACGATTGATTGTCATATTGATGCGATGTGAGATGAGCTTGGAGCTGAGCCATAAAGTCCATCACCACCACCACTACGATCAGTAAAGACGTACCACCTAAGCTAAATGGAATACCAAATGAGCTTTGTAGAATCATCGGCATTAAACAGATGATTGTGATATAAACCGCGCCAATAAAAGTCAAACGATTCAAAATATGATCTAAATAGCGTGCAGTTTGCTCACCAGGACGAATACCCGGCACATAAGCACCACTACGTTTTAAATTCTCTGACACTTCTTTCGGACTAAATACTAGCGCAGTATAGAAGTAACAGAAGAAGATAATTAATGCACCAAATAGCACCAAATACATCGGTTGACCCGGCGACAATACGAGTGCCAAATCTTGTAGGCCACGTTTAATCACGCCAGCATTTGGGTCTGCACTGCCAACCCATTGCCCTAAGCTCGCTGGGAACAATAGCAATGAACTCGCAAAAATTGCAGGAATCACACCCGCCATATTAATTTTTAATGGCAAATGTGTTTGCTGAGCAGTAAATACACGACGACCTTGCTGTTTTTGAGCATAGTTTACTGGAATGCGACGCTGCGCCTTCTCAATAAACACAATTGCTGCTAACACTGCAACAGATAGCAATGCAAAGATTGCAAGACCAATTAAACTTGATTGGCCATTATCTACTGAGGTTAAAGATTGCAGAACCAAGTTCGGCAAACCAGCAACGATACCAGCGAAGATGATCATGGAAATACCATTCCCTACTCCACGCTCAGTAATTTGCTCACCTAACCACATCAGGAACATTGTACCTGCAACCAAAGAAGTTACAGCAGGAACGTAAAAAGCAAGTCCACTAGTCAAAGTAATATTTTGACTAATCAGACCTGCACACATCCCAACGGCTTGCACAAGTGCAAGAAACAATGTGCCTTGTCGCGTATATTGATTGATCTTACGCTTACCTTGTTCGCCTTCTTTCTTTAAAGCTTCCAGCGAAGGAACAACCGTAGACATTAACTGCACGATAATCGATGCAGAGATATACGGCATAATCCCAAGAGCAAGAATTGACATACGCTCTAATGCACCACCTGAGAACATGTTAAACAAACCAAGGATCGTACCTTGGTTTGCATTAAACAGATTCTCTAGTGCGGCATTGTTAATGCCCGGTACTGGAATATGTGCTCCCAGTCGAAAAACCAACAACGCCCCGATGAGGAACATCATACGGCGAATAATTTCACGATATTTCACATGAAAAGGTTGGCCTTTCATCATGTTAACATGACCTGTCGAACTAGGAGTCATAGACACTGGGGATTACTCCTCGACTTTACCGCCAGCAGCTTCAACAGCAGCTTTAGCGCCTTTAGTCAATGCAACACCTTGAACAGTGAATGCACGAGTAATTTCACCAGAAAGTACGATGCGTGCACGCAACATATCTTTACGTACAACGTTAGCAGCTTTTAAAGTTTCAAGAGACACGATGTCGCCTTCAACTTTAGCAAGTTCTGATAAACGTACTTCAGCAGTTTTCAAAGCCATTTGGCTAGTGAAACCGAATTTAGGTAAACGACGGTATAACGCAGTTTGACCACCTTCGAAACCAGGACGAGTACCACCGCTCTTACGTGAGTTTTGACCTTTGACACCACGGCCACCAGTCTTACCAACGCCAGAACCGATACCACGGCCTAAACGAAGGTTGTCACGCTTAGCACCTTCTGCAGGTGCAATTGTATTTAAACGCAGAGTCATGGCTTATTCCTCTACACTAACCATATAGTAAACTTGGTTGATCATACCACGGTTAGAAGGCGTATCTTGCACTTCAACTGTATGACCAATACGACGCAGACCTAAACCTTTAAGGCTAAGCTTGTGATTTTTCAAGCGATGCGATGAAGATTTAGTCTGGGTAACTTTAATCGTTTTCATGATTGATTACCCTTGAATTTGTGCTACTGATAAACCACGTTTCGCAGCAACTTTCTCAGGAGAAGTCATATCACGCAAACCGTTAAAAGTTGCGTTTACTACGTTAGCAGCGTTAGTAGAACCATAACACTTAGTTAATACGTTACGTACACCTACAGCTTCTAAAACTGCACGCATAGCGCCACCAGCAATTACACCAGTACCTTCAGAAGCAGGTTGCATGTAAACGCGGCTTGCACCGTGACGAGCATTGATAGGGTGCTGAACAGTACCGTCAACAAGGTCAACAGTAATCATGTTGCGACGAGCAGCTTCAAGTGCTTTAGAAATAGCAGCTGGAACTTCACGTGCTTTACCACGACCAAAACCTACGCGACCATTACCATCACCCACAACAGTTAATGCTGTGAAAGAGAAGATACGACCACCCTTAACAACTTTGGCTACACGATCAACGGCAACCAGCTTTTCAACAAGACCTTCGTTTTGTTCAACTTTAGCCATGATTAGAACTCCAAGCCGTTTTCACGAGCAGCATCAGCCAAGGCTTTGATACGACCATGATATTTGAAACCAGAACGGTCAAATGCAACTTTAGTTACACCAGCCGCTTTAGCACGTTCTGCAATTAAAGCACCAACTTTCTGAGCCGATTCAACGTTACCAGTAGTACCAGCACGTAGAGTAGCGTCTAAAGTAGAAGCTTGCGCTAATACTTTGCCACCATCTGCAGAGATAACTTGAGCATAGATGTGACGCGGAGTGCGGTTTACACACAAACGAGTCGCACCCAATGCACGGATGTGCAAGCGTGTGCTTTTCGCACGACGCAAACGGGATTGTTTCTTTTCGTTCATAAGAACCTCGCGCCTTATTTCTTCTTAGCTTCTTTACGAAGTACAACTTCGTCAGAATAACGAACACCTTTACCTTTATAAGGCTCTGGCGGACGGTAACCACGGATTTCTGCAGCAACTTGACCTAATTTAGCTTTATCAGCTGATTTAAGTACAATTTCAGTTGCAGTAGGAGTTTCTGCAGTTACACCTTCAGGAAGGTTGTAGTCGATCGGGTGAGAGAAACCAAGGTTAAGGTTAACAATGTTACCTTTAACCGCAGCTTTATAACCAACACCGATAAGCTGTAACTTACGTTCGAAACCTTCGTTAACACCTTTTACAAGGTTGTTAAGCACAGCGCGAGCAGTACCAGCTTGCATCCAAGCATCTTTAGATTCAGCTTTAGGAGCAATAACTAGAGTACCGTCTTCCTGTTTTAGCTCGACCAGCGCATGCAGGTTGAAAGACAATGTACCTTTGCTGCCTTTCACTTCGACCTGCCGGCCGTTCTGAGTAACTGTAACACCGTTAGGTACAGTTACTGGGGCTTTAGCCACACGAGACATGAGGAATCACCTATTAAGAAACAAAAGCAATAACTTCACCACCGATACCTGCAGCACGTGCAGCGCGATCAGTCATGATGCCTTTGCTTGTAGAAACAATTGCAATACCTAAACCTTGCTTAACGCTAGGAAGTGCATCTTTACCGCGATATTGACGTAGACCAGGACGGCTTACGCGTTTCACAGTATCGATAACTGGTTTGCCTTCGAAATATTTTAAAGTAATCGTTAAAGTCGCTTTGCCTTCATTGTCAGCAACAGCTACATCAGCGATATAACCTTCTTGTTGAAGTACGTTAGCAATCGCAACTTTCAACTTTGAGTTTGGCATAGAAACAGTTTGTTTCTTTGCCATTTGTGCGTTACGAACACGTGTTAGCATGTCGGCAACGGTATCTTGCATACTCATTTATAGTGCTCCTTACCAGCTTGCCTTAACAACGCCCGGTACATCACCTTGCATTACTGTTTCACGTAATTTGTTACGGCTTAAGCCGAACTTACGGAAGTAACCATGAGGACGACCAGTTAAACCACAACGGTTACGTAGACGTACTGGAGACGCATTACGTGGTAATGCTTGAAATTTCATCATCGCTTCGAAACGTTCTTCGTCTGATGCATTAACGTTTGCGATAATTGCTTTTAATTCAGCACGTTTCGCAGCGTATTTAGCAACAGTAGCTTCGCGTTTCAATTCGCGATTAATCATACCTTTCTTAGCCATATCGACCTCTTATTTGAACGGGAAGCCGAATGCACGCATAAGCGCACGGCCTTCGTCATCGGTGCGAGCAGTCGTAGTGATGGTAATGTCCATACCACGAATACGATCAATCTTATCAAAATCGATTTCAGGGAACATGATTTGTTCCTTAAGACCCATTGAGTAGTTACCACGACCATCGAATGATTTCGCAGAGAAACCACGGAAGTCACGGATACGAGGGATCGCGATAGAGATCAAACGGTCTAAGAATTCGTACATACGTTCGCCGCGTAAAGTAACTTTACAGCCGATCGGCCAACCATCACGGATTTTGAAACCAGCGATAGATTTACGAGCTAAAGTAAGTACTGGTTTTTGACCAGCAATTGCTTGCATATCAGAAAGAGCGCCATCTAACAATTTCTTGTCAGCTGATGCAGCACCAACACCCATGTTGATGGTGATTTTTGTAATGCGAGGAATATCCATCACATTCTTAACGCCCAATGTTTCTTTTAATTGAGCCTTAAGTTCGTCGTTGTAACGCGTTTTAAGTCTGGCCATTGCCTAGTCAACCTATTACTTCGCTACCGCCACTGATTCACCATTAGATTTGAATACGCGAGTTTTCACGCCTTCAATCACTTGGTAACCAACACGGTCAGCCTTTTGGGTTGTAGCATTAAAAATTGCCACGTTAGAGATATGAAGCTCAGCTTCTTGAGTTACGATGCCGCCTTCAGCGCCAGTAGCTCGGTTAGGCTTTTGATGCTTCGTTACCAAGTTAAGGCCTTCAACCTTAACACGGTCATTTGAAACAGACAAAACAGTACCTTGTTTGCCTTTTTCTTTACCTGCGATCACAATTACTTGATCGCCCTTTTTAATCTTAGCCATGAGTGCCTCTTATAGAACTTCAGGAGCCAATGAAATAATTTTCATGAACTGTTCAGTACGAAGTTCACGAGTCACTGGTCCGAAAATACGAGTTGCAATCGGCGCTTTGTTGTTGTTCAAAATAACAGCTGCGTTATCGTCGAAACGAATAACTGAACCATCTGCACGACGGATGCCGAATTTTGTACGTACAACTACAGCATTCATCACGTCACCTTTTTTAACACGTGCGCGTGGAATAGCTTCTTTTACAGTAACTTTAATAATGTCGCCAACAGAAGCATAACGACGATGTGAACCACCAAGTACTTTAATACATTGTACGCGGCGAGCACCACTGTTGTCTGCTACGTCTAGCATACTTTCGGTTTGAATCATTGCCCTACTCCAAAACCGAGCATCACCGGTCGCAATTTCGAAAGGCTCAAAGAGTACTCGAAATTGACCGATGATGCAAGAACGTTTAATTACTCAGCAGCAGCTTCAACAACTTCAACTAAAGTCCAAGACTTAGTTTTAGAAATTGGGCGGCTTTCTTTGATGCTTACTACGTCGCCAACTTTAGCAACATTGTTTTCATCATGAGCGTGTAATTTAGTTGAACGGCGGATTGATTTGCCATACAACGGGTGTTGAACGCGGCGTTCGATAAGAACAACGATAGACTTGTCCATCTTGTCGCTAACTACTTTACCGGTTAACGTGCGAACTGTTTGTTCACTCATTGTCCGTTCCCCTGTTTTTCGGTTAGGAGTGTCTTAATACGAGCAATAGTTTTACGAGTAAGCGCAACTTCGTGCGATTTACCCAATTGACCAGTTGCTTTCGCCATACGAAGACGGAATTGGTTAAGCTGTTGCTCATCAAGCAAAGCTGTCAACTCTTCTACCGACTTTTCACGTAGATCATTAGTTTTCATTACATTACCGTCCGAGTCACGATAGTGGTTTTAAACGGAAGTTTTGCAGCAGCAAGCGTAAACGCTTCGCGAGCAAGTTCTTCGTTAACACCATCAATTTCGTACAAGACTTTACCTGGTTTGATTTGGCAAACCCAGTATTCCACAGAACCTTTACCTTTACCCATACGAACTTCTAATGGTTTTTCAGTAATTGGTTTGTCTGGGAAAACACGGATAAAGATCTTACCACCACGTTTAATACGACGGCTGATTGTACGACGCGCTGCTTCAATTTGACGTGCAGTCATTTGACCACGTTCAATTGATTTAAGTGCAATAGTACCAAAAGATACTGAGCTACCGCGATGTGCTAGACCAGTGTTACGGCCTTTTTGCACTTTACGGAATTTAGTACGTTTAGGTTGTAACATGGATTATTCTCCTTTTTCAGCAGAACGATCATTGCGACGACCACGACGCTCTTGACCTTCACCACGACCACGACCACGTTTAGCTGGACGTTCTTCAGCTGGAGCTGGGTTCATGACTTGTTTCATGCCACCCAAGATCTCACCACGGAAGATCCATACTTTAACGCCGATCGTACCGTAAGTAGTCTCAGCACGCATAGTAGCATAGTCGATGTCAGCACGAAGAGTATGAAGAGGTACACGACCTTCACGATACCATTCAGTACGAGCAATCTCAGCACCACCTAGACGGCCTGAAACTTCTACTTTGATACCTTTAGCACCAGCACGCATAGAGTTTTGAACCGCACGCTTCATAGCACGACGGAACATTACACGTTTTTCTAATTGAGAAGCGATTGCTTCAGCAACTAAACGAGCGTCTAAATCTGGGCGATCGATTTCATTGATACTTACTTGCGCAGGAACACCCATAATGGCTGTTAATTCGCGTTGTAATTTCTCAATGTCTTCGCCTTTTTTACCGATCACGATACCAGGACGTGCAGTGCTAATAGTTACTTTAGCTGCGCCTGTAGGGCGTTCGATAAGAATATTGCTTACCATCGCATTCTTAAGTTTTTTAGTTAAAAACTCACGAACTTGAAGATCTTTTAGCAAATATTCAGCATATTGTTTCGGATTCGCATACCAGTTAGCGTTATGACGTTTCACAACACCTAGGCGGATACCGATTGGATGAACCTTCTGACCCATATCAAACCCCTACCTTAACGGTAATGTGACAAGTACGCTTAGTAATACGATCTGCACGGCCTTTAGCACGTGGCAAAATACGTTTCAGGCTCATGCCTTCATCAACGTAGATCGTAGAAACTTTAAGGTCGTCTACATCTAAACTGTTATTGTGTTCAGCGTTTGCAATCGCAGATTCCAATGCTTTTTTAACTAAAACTGCAGCTTTTTTGTTGCTGAAGTTTAAGATATTTAAAGCATGCGCAACAGATTTGCCGCGAATTAGGTCTGCAACCAAACGTGCTTTTTGTGCCGAGATAGCGGCACCGCGTAATTTAGCAGTTACTTCCATCATAGCACCTATTAACGTTTAGACTTCTTGTCAACACCGTGACCACGATAGGTACGAGTTGGCGCGAATTCACCTAATTTATGACCAACCATATGCTCAGATACGATCACTGGAACATGGTTACGGCCATTGTGTACAGAAATTGTTAGACCAACAAAATCCGGTAAGATCATCGAACGACGCGACCAAGTTTTGATCGGCTTACGGTTATTAGCCGCGATAGCCGCTTCAACCTTAGCGAACAAGTGCGCATCGACGAATGGGCCTTTTTTCAGAGAACGAGGCATTGTCAGATTCCTTTACTTGTTACTTAACGCGACGGTCGCGAATGATCATCTTAGTCGTACGCTTGTTGGTACGTGTTTTGTACCCTTTAGCTTTTTGACCCCATGGACTTACAGGTTGAATACCTTTGTTACGTCCTTCACCACCACCATGTGGATGGTCTACTGGGTTCATCGCCATACCACGTACGGTAGGACGAACGCCACGCCAGCGTGATGCACCTGCTTTACCAAGTGAACGAAGGTTGCTTTCTGAGTTAGAAACTTCACCTAACACAGCACGGCATTCAACGTGTACTTTACGCATTTCGCCTGAACGAAGACGAATGATAGCGTAAGAACCGTCACGACCCAACAATTGAGCAGATGTACCAGCAGAACGTACTAATTGTGCGCCTTTACCGATTTTAAGCTCGATGTTGTGAAGAGTAGAACCGATAGGCATGTTGCGAAGTGGCAAGCAGTTACCTGGACGGATTGGAGCATCGTTACCAGATTGAACTTGATCACCAGCGCGAAGGCCTTTAGGTGCAATAATATAGCGACGTTCACCGTCAGCATATTTCAATAAAGCAATATGAGCTGTACGGTTTGGATCGTATTCAATACGCTCAACTACAGCAGGGATGCTGTCTTTGTTACGTTTGAAGTCTACGATACGGTAGTGCTGTTTATGACCACCACCAACGTGACGAGTTGTAATGTGACCGTTGTTATTACGACCGCCAGTACGTTTTTTAGCTTCAACCAACGGAGCATATGGCGCGCCTTTGTGAAGGTGGTTATGAACCACTTTCTCTACAAAGCGACGTCCTGGAGACGTTGGCTTACATTTTTGAATCGGCATAATTTTCGTCCTTATTCCGCTGCGTTTTCAGCGGTATCGCCCAAGTCAGCCATTTCAACATCTTGGCCAGCTTTCAGGGTGACGTATGCTTTTTTAACATCAGAACGACGTCCTAATGTTTTACCAAAGCGTTTAGTCTTACCTTTAGTGATCGTTGTGTTAACTTTAACAACTTGAACACCAAATAGTTGCTCAACAGCTTTTTTGATTTCAAGTTTGTTTGCATCTAGTGCAACTTTGAACACTTGAACACCAGCAGTTTCGCCTAAAACTTGTGCTTTTTCTGAGAATACAGGTCCTTGTAGGACTTGATAGATACGTTCGTTGTTCATCCGAGTTCTACCTCAATTTTCTTAGCAGCAGCAACAGACATAACAACTTTATCGAACGCGATCAAGCTAACAGGATCGATTGCAGCAGCATCAACCACATCAACGTGTGGAATGTTGCGAGCAGCAAGATACAAGTTCTCATCAACAGCATCTGTAACGATTAATGCACGAGGTGCATTCAAGTCGTTAAGTTTTGCAAGCAATTCTTTAGTTTTTGGAGCTGCAACAGCAATCTCTTCAACTAAAACAAGGCGATCTTGACGAACAAGCTCAGCCAGGATGCATTGCATAGCACCGCGATACATTTTACGGTTTACTTTTTGAGACCAGTCTTGTGGACGAGCAGCAAAAGTTTTACCACCGCCAACCCAGATTGGGCTACGAATAGAACCAGCACGAGCGCGGCCAGTACCTTTTTGACGGAAAGGTTTTTTACCACCACCAGAAACGTCAGCACGTGATTTTTGCGCTTTAGAACCTTGACGACCACCAGCTAAGTAAGCTGTAACAACTTGGTGTACAAGAGCTTCGTTAAAATCACGACCAAACGCAACTTCAGATAACTCAACAGCAGAGCCGGAAACAGTATTTAAATTCACGTTATTTCCCCTCAGGCCTTGATAGTAGGACGAACAGTAACGTCGCCACCAGTAGCACCAGGAACCGCGCCTTTAACAACCAGAACTGAACGTTCTGCGTCGATAGCAACGATTTCAAGACCCTGTGTAGTTACACGTTCAGCACCTAAGTGACCAGGCATTTTTTTGCCTTTGAACACGCGACCAGGAGTCTGGTTTTGACCTGTAGAACCGATAACACGGTGAGATACAGAGTTACCATGTGTAGCGTCTTGAGTACGGAAGTTCCAACGCTTAACACCACCTTGGAAACCTTTACCTTTAGATGTACCAGTAACGTCAACAATTTGACCCACTGTGAACACATCTACACCGATAGTTCCGCCAACTTCACGACCTTCAAGATCAGCTTCTGTAGCGCGGAATTCTTGAACTAGACGACCAGCAGCTACACCAGCTTTCGCAAAGTGACCTTTCTGAGCGTTAGTTACGCGAGATTCGCGACGTTCACCAGTAGTGATTTGAATCGCTTGATAACCATCAGTTTCAAGCGTTTTGATTTGTGTGATGCGGTTAGGATCAACCTCAATCACTGTTACAGGTACAGAAACACCAGCATCTGTAAAGATACGTGTCATACCGCACTTGCGACCGACTAAACCAATAGCCATGTGCATAAACCTCTAAAAAAGCGGCCTAATTAACTTAGAGCGTTAATTAACCGAAAGCCTTAACCCAAAGCGATCTGAACATCAACACCAGCTGCAAGATCTAATTTCATCAATGCATCAACAGTTTTATCTGTAGGTTGAACGATGTCGATCAAACGTTTGTAAGTGCGGATCTCGTATTGGTCACGCGCATCTTTATTAACGTGTGGTGATGTTAAAACGTTAAAACGTTCGATACGTGTAGGCATCGGGATTGGACCACAAACTTGTGCGCCAGTACGTTTTGCTGTTTCTACGATTTCTTGAGCTGATTGATCAATTAGACGGTGATCAAAAGACTTAAGACGGATACGAATTCTCTGGTTAGACATACCAGTTAACTCCAAGCCAAATATATAAAGAATCACCCTTGACGCATCTCACCCCACTTTAAAAGAGGCAAGTGTCAAGAGCAGTGAAATATCACTAAGGTCACGATCGATGCCGCGACTGTCACGATGTTAACTACTTTATTCGTAGCTAACCCCCTTCATCAAAGGGTCGCCCATTATAGCTATTGTTTAATGCATAAGCAAATCTCTTTTGCTGTTTTTCTTATATTTTTCATTTTTTATGCAAGATCAATTGCTTAACTTTTAATCAATAGGCGTTTTTTCTTAATACATACTCTATTGCTTGGTTTAGTATTTGATTTCCCTCAATAAATTTGTTCTTTGCGCTTTTCCGTAGATCATGTACTGGCTGTACATGTGTTCCTGAAAAAAATGCCACTTCTTCATCATTTTCCAAAAATAAATCGAGCACTTCTGGGGTAATTTCAGGATGAAATTGAAAGCCCAAAACATTTTGCCCGATTTGATACATTTGATTACGACATGCATCATTTTCCGCCAGCAATACCGCTCCTTTCGGAATTTCAAATGTTTCACTGTGCCACTGCATGACTTTAAACTCTTCCGGTAGTTTGAAACAGTCATGCGGTACGTTAGCGACCTTACGGATGGTCGTCCAACCCAATTCTTGTTGTGCATTTCGGCTCACCGCCCCACCCAAAGCATTGGCAATCAATTGCCCACCTAAACAAAGCCCGATTGCGGGTTTGCCGAGTGCTAAATAGCGTCGCAGCCATCGTTTTTCTATTTTTAACCATGGGAAATTTGCCTCATCATTTACGCTCATGGTCCCACCCATGATGATAAGTAAATCGACATCTTCAACATGCGGCAAAGCCTCGAGATCCAAGGCTTGATCGACAGGTAATGCAAAGAATTCTGTGGCCGTAATTTTGGCCTGATGCTGTTTTAAAAAATCATAACAACTGCCGAACCCTTCGCCAGCAATATGCTGAAAATAATGTACTTTTAAATGCGACTTCATGCGCTAAACCTATTGTTGTTGCTCTGATATCGGTTTTGCAAGAATGAAGCCAACTTTGCTTTTCACTTAATTTTCTATACAAAAGCATCGTAAATCCATGCGTTTTAGTCGTATTCTTTTGAACATTCATTATTATTTTGATCATTTCAGAGCGCCACGTGAAAAAGAATCCTCAAACTGAACTCATTCATGCACCAAGAATGGCACCGCAATACATCAATAGTGTTCAACCTCCCCTGTTTCGTGCATCCACTATAATTTTCGAAAATACAGATGCGCTATTTAATCGCCATTGGACCGATGATTATGACTATAGCTATGGCACGCATGGTACCCCCACGACATTTACCCTAGGCGATCAGCTTGCTCAGATTGAAGGAGGCTTGTATCACTTACTTGCACCAAGCGGTTTGTCTGCAATTAATTTGGTCAATTCATGTTTTTTAAGTCAGGGGGATGAGGTTTGGGTCGCAGATAATATCTATGGCCCAAATATGGAACATCTACGCAACCTAGAAACCCGCTACGGTATCGTGGTCAAGGTTTATAACCCGATTGATGTCAACTCATTCACACCTTCAGCGCAAGCCAAGCTTATTTGGTTAGAAGCTGCTGGATCTGTCACTTTAGAGTTTCCAGATTTAGTCGGCTTGGTCAAAAAAGCCCAAGCCCATAACATTCTCACTGCACTGGACAATACTTGGGGCGCAGGACTTGCCTTTAATGCTTTTGATTTCAGTGCTGAGCATCTGAGTGTCGATATCAGTGTGCATGCCTTGACCAAATACCCAAGTGGTGGTGGCGATATTTTAATGGGCTCGGTAATTACACGAGATAAAAAGCTTCATCACAAACTGTTTCGTGCCCACGCCATTCAAGGCATTAGTATCTCTGGTGATGACGCCGCGCAAGTACAACGCAGCCTGGCTTCTATGCGCTTGCGCTATGAACACCAGTCACAAAGTGCTTTAACTTTATTAAATTGGCTAAAACAGCAGCCAGCCTTTGTACAGGTTTTACATCCTGCTGATGAAGCTTCCGCAGGACATCAGCATTGGAAAGAAATTTGTACAGAACAACACAGTGCCGGCTTGGTCAGCGTGGTATTTAATGAAAAATATAGCTTGCAAGATGTACGCCGCTTTTGCGATGCGCTGAAACTCTTTAAGCTTGGTTTTAGCTGGGGTGGCCCAGTCAGTTTAGTCATGCTATATAACTTAAAAGATATGCGTGTACTCGAACATTCACACATTCAAGCCGGCTTACTGGTTCGCTTTTGCATAGGACTAGAACATCCTGCAGATTTAATACAAGATATAGAAAATGCACTACAACATTTAAATAAACAGCAACTCGAATAAATACAGGAACATCTATGGGTACACCAATTATTATTGGCAAAAAGACACAAGACACCACACAAGATGTGGTGCTTCATTCACAATTTGCAAACCGCCATGGTTTAATTGCTGGGGCTACAGGTACTGGTAAGACGGTGACGTTGAAGGTGTTGGCAGAAAGTTTTTCTCGGCTGGGTGTACCCGTATTTTTAGCCGATGCCAAAGGGGATGTTTCTAGCCTTGCCAAAGCAGGTGAAAGCAATCCTAAGTTTGACGAGCGTATTAAAAGTTTAAATATCGAGAGTATTCCTTTTGCTGCCTCACCTGTGGTGTTTTGGGATTTGTTTGGTGAACAAGGACATCCCATTCGCACCACCATTTCTGAAATTGGCCCACTGCTCCTTGCCCGAATTCTGAATTTAAACGACACGCAAGAAGGCGTGTTATCTGCGGTCTTTCGTATTGCCGATGATCAGGGCTTATTGCTCATCGACTTTAAAGACTTAAAAGCCATGATCAGCTACGTCAGTGAACATGCAGCTGAATTTAAAAATGAATATGGCAATTTATCGCCTGCAAGTTTAGGTGCAATTCAACGTAATTTGCTTGCCTTGGCAGATCAAGGCGGTGACAAGTTCTTTGGTGAGCCTGCGCTCAATATCATGGATTTCATTCAAACGGATGCACAAGGTCGTGGCAACATCAACCTGCTCGCAGCCGACAAGTTAATGAATACCCCTAAGCTCTATGCGACTTTCTTACTTTGGATGCTGTCAGAACTGTTTGAACAATTGCCCGAAGTTGGAGATATGGATAAACCCAAACTGGTGTTCTTCTTTGATGAAGCGCATTTATTGTTTGATAATGCCAGCCCTGCTTTACAAGAAAAGATTGAACAAGTGGTTCGTCTAATTCGCTCTAAAGGCGTCGGGATTTACTTTGTAACGCAAAATCCACTTGACCTACCCGAGAGTGTTTTAGGACAACTAGGTAACCGCGTTCAGCATGCGCTACGTGCATTTACCCCCAAAGATCAGAAAGCTGTTAAGACGGCAGCAGATACTTTCCGAGCCAATCCTGCGTTTAAAGTCGATCAAGTGATTACGGAACTGGCTGTAGGTGAAGCACTGATCAGCTGTCTAGATGAACAAGGCACACCTCAAATTGTTGAACGTGCTTGGGTGATGCCACCCTACTCTTCATTTAGCCCAATTGCTGTAGAAGAACGCAAAGCTCTGATGGCAAATAGCGTTGTCGCAGGTGTGTATGACACCGAAGCAGATCGTGAAAGTGCCTATGAACTTTTACAAAATAAAGTGGCGGAGCGCCAACAACAAGCCGTCCAAGCGGAACAAGATAAAATAGAAGCCAAAGAACAAGAAGCGTTGGCCAAACAACAAGCCAAAGAAGCAGATGCACTCGCTAAACAGCAAGCGCGTGAACAAGAACGCCTTGCACGCGAACAACAAAAAGACGCTGAGCGCTCAGCCAAACAACGTGAAAAACTGATTCAAGACACTGTAGGAACTTTTGCAAAAAGTGCAGCACGCAGCTTGGGTGGGTCGACAGGTCAGAAAATTATCCGTGGCCTCTTAGGTTCTATTTTCGGCAAGAAATAATCTAAAAGCCCAATTAAAAAGTACAAATTTATGGAATCTTTTTATATTCCATAATTTTTTTATGGTTTTTACTAAAACATGTATTGCGCGGATGTATTTAAAAATGTATTTTAAATACATCTTATAAATAACAGCCATGAGAGATCAGCTATGACTCCGCAGCAAATTGACCTAGTAAAAGCAACTGTTCCTGTTCTACGTGAAAATGGTGTCGCGCTGACTGGTTACTTCTATAATCGTATGTTGGGCAATAACCCTGACCTCAAAGAAACCTTTAACATGGGACATCAGCGCAGCGGTGCTCAGGCACAAGCCTTGGCGGGTGCTGTATTGGCTTATGCTGAAAATATTGAGGACCCATCTGTACTTTTACCAGTTGTAGAATTAATTGCGCATAAACATGTGAGTCTTAACATTCAAGCGCCAGACTATAATATTGTCGGCGAAAATTTGCTGCACTCGATCAGTGAAGTATTAAGCATTTCAATGGAAGATCCACTGATTGCAGCTTGGGCAGCAGCATATGGACAATTGGCAGACTTGTTTATCAGCACTGAAAAAGCGATTTATGAGCAACATCAGCAAACTAAAGGCAGTTGGTTAGGTTGGCGTAATTTCAAAATCGCGAAAAAAGTGGCTGAAAGTGATGAAATCACCTCATTCTACCTTGAGCCTTCTGATGGTGGTGATTTACCAAAATATGAAGCAGGTCAGTACATCTCTGTACGTGTATTGGTCGATGAGCTGGGTCTAAAACAACCACGTCAATATACACTGTCTACCAGCCCACAAGACAACTACTTACGTATCTCTGTAAAACGTGAAGATCAGAAAGGTGACTTGGTTCCAGGTTGGGTATCAAATACACTGCATGGCTTGGAGATCGGTTCAGAAATCGAAGTGTCTGCACCAACAGGTAATTTCTTCCTGATTGATTCACAAAAACGCAATGTCTTTATCAGTGGTGGTGTAGGTCTAACACCAATGATTGCGATGCTGAATCAGTTGGTGACTTTAGACATGCCACAACCTGTAACCTTTATCCATGCCTGCCGTAGCAAACAAGTGCATGCAATGCATAAACACATTCAGGATTTGGAAGCAAAATACCCACGTCTTAGCACTTTTACAGCGTATGAGTTCCCTCATGCTAATGATAAATTAGGTGAAGATTATGATGCTGCTGGTCGTCTAGACTTAGGCAGCATGGATACTGCACTGTTACCGATCAATGCGGATTATTACCTTTGCGGTCCAATGCCATTTATGGCTGAACAACAGAAAGCTTTAATTGCTCGTGGTATTCCTGCTAGCAATATTCACAGCGAAGCTTTCGGCACTGGTGGTGTAAAACACTAACTAAGCTATTCACCTGAAATACAAAGGGTTAGTTTAGTTATGCTAGACTAGCCCTTATTTATTTCTCTCAGACTCACAGTATTATCATGCAACTCAATAAATTCACCGATTATGCATTACGCATTTTGCTCTATATCGCACGTCCTCGTGATGTGCCTTATAACATTGCTGAAATTGCAGAAGACCTGCACGTTTCGCGTAATCACTTGGTGAAAATTGTGCATTTTATGGCAAAGCAAAACTGGTTAATCACCAGCCGCGGCAAAGGTGGCGGCATCCGCCTTAACCCTGAAGCACTTGAGGCTCAGCTCGGTCAAATCGTACGGATTTTGCAAGGTAATCACCAAATTGTTGAATGCAATGACCCACCCTGCGTACTGCGCAGTCAGTGTGGTTTAAAAAGCATTTTAGACCAAGCTTTAGAACAGTTTTATCAAAGTCTCGATCAGTACAAACTTGCCGATGTCTTGCAACCAAGCAGCGCATCTAAATTTACAACACAATCTCCAATTCAAATGATCAATCTCTAATTTCACTTTGCCTGCGACAAAATTCGCTTGCCTGCCCGACTTCCTTTATAATGCGTGTTGTTAAATCAGTTATTGAAGTTGGGTTATGCATCAGCACAGAGGAAAATCACGAAACAGTAAAGCGGCCAATGCGCCGAAGCAAAAGATTACTTATGAGAAAAAAGTAGACTCTGCGATTACTGAATACGCTGTGCGCTCGCTCAACTGGCTACGCAAAGCTGAGTTCTTAATGAGTGCGCCTAAACTCAACCTCTGCGTTGAAGATACCGGCTATGAAATTGCCTTTGCTGGCCGCTCCAATGCGGGTAAGTCGAGTGCCATTAATGCGCTCACTAACCAAAAACAATTGGCTCGTGCGTCGAAAAAACCGGGTCGTACCCAAATGATCAACTTTTTCAGTTTAGGAAATCCTGATCAGCGTTTGGTCGACTTACCGGGTTATGGCTATGCCGCTGTACCTGAAGCGATGAAAATCGTGTGGCAAAAAGAGTTAGAAAACTATCTGATACACCGTGAAAGTTTACAAGGTCTTGTGCTGTTGATGGATATCCGTCATCCACTACAACACTTTGACGTCATGATGTTGGAATGGGCACATTCACGTAAATTGTTCGTGCATGTACTGCTCACCAAATCAGATAAATTAAACCGTGGCCCAGCCTCTAAAGCACTACAAGAAGTGAAAGCGGCATTGAAAAAAATGAAACTTAACTTCTCAATCCAATTGTTCTCATCATTGAATAAACAAGGTTTAGAAGAGTTAGCGAGTGTCATGGCGGGTCGCCTAAACTTCACTCTAGAGCAATCCACAGAGTTTGATCTCGACAGCATACCTGAAGCATCGGAAGATGATATTGAAATCGATGTGGATGCGGAAGCATTCGATGACGTCGACACCACATCTGAAGATTTACCCCAAGCTGAAGGCAAAAATTCAGACCACTAATCCAGTATTTTTAAAGTCAGCGCAAGGATGATTGTCTGACAAAAAGTATCATCTGAAGATAATGAAATGTCCTGTATTGCTAATCACAATGCAGGATTTTTTTTGGATACTGAATATATCAGATGTGCACTCGATCACATAAAAACAAGGATAGGTCATGAAATTACTCTCCCGCTTGAAAAACACAAAACTTGGATCATCAATCGAATATAAAATTAAACCACGTAAAGTGAAATTTGAGTGGCAAGATACCCAAGTTGACTGGGTGCCCAACCAACCTTTTGTCAGCTATTTTATTAATGAAATTAACATGATCTTACCGGCTGGTGAGTTTTGGTTTTGCCGTCTGTATAACAAAGTATTGCCACAAATTAGAGATGAAAAACTAGCCGAGGACGTTAAAGCATTTATCCGCCAAGAAGCTATGCATGCTCAGGCGCATAACTCTGCCAATAAAGAATATCTGTCTCAGCGCAATATCAGTATTCAACGCAACCTTGAAATCATGGATTTTCTCTTTGGCAAACTGCTTGCAGACCAACCTTTAGGGCTCAACGTACCCAAAGCTTTAGATCATCAATGGGATCTCTTTCGTTTAGGGGTGATTGCAACGGTTGAACACATGACCTGTGTACTAGGCAAATATGCTTTATATAATAAAGAGTGGGAACGCCTCGGTGCCGATCCGAATATGCTCGATCTAGTAAAATGGCATGGTGCAGAAGAGATAGAACATCGTACCGTGGCTTTTGATTTGTATCGTCATCTCGGTGGGGGCTATATTTCTCGCTATTATCAAAGTGTGATCGTGATTGCTGCCGTACTTGGTCTATGGGTCGATGGTGCTGCACATATCATGCAGCAAGACTCGCGTTATGCATCGATTAAACCTGCTGTATATAAACCGTGGATTTGGCGTGAATGGGCGCGTATCGCGCAAAAAGACAATCGCTTATTGCCACATCCACTTTGGTTAGTGTCGCAGCAATTGGGGTATTTAATGCCTTGGTACGATCCTGTGCATGAAGCAAAAACGGAAGATGCGATTGCCTATCTCGACAACTCTCCTGCTGCAAAACGTGCCGCACTGAAAGTCGCTTAAACACTACTTTAAAATCTGTATTAAGCAGGGTTCGCCCTGCTTTTTTTTGTGCTCACATCCATTACGCTCCGTTTTTTATTGAGCAATCAACAAACTCAAGATGGATAGGCTCATAAGTTCGAGGTTTAAAGTACAGTTCTTCCGAACTCCCTATTCTCTTTAAAATGTATTTATACTCAGTCTCATCCTAAAATAAAAATAAGCCATTCAGGAGCATCTCCATGCACGCTCACATCTCCGTCATTACACTGGCCGTGAAAGATTTACATGCTGCATTCGCGTTTTATCAGGAGGGTTTAGGTCTAAATAGCGCAGGGATTATTGGGACTGAGTTTGAACATGGCGCTGTGGCATTTTTTGATTTACAACACGGTTTAAAGCTCGTACTCTGGCCACAAGATAGCCTGAGTCATGACACCGGACTCAGCACTTCAGCGTTTTGTCCAACGCAAATGTCTCTTGGACATAACGTCAACAGTCCCGCAGCCGTCGATCAAATCATGCAACAAGCCCAACGCGCAGGTGCAAAAACTATTAAGCCCGCACAGCCCACGTTTTACGGTGGTTATGCAGGCTATTTTCAAGACTTAGATGGACATCTGTGGGAGATCGTCTACAACCCACATTTTAGTTCTTTATCTGCTTAATTCGACAACGCTGGTTCATCTACATCTCGCGTATGACGATCCACCACCACACTAATCATCATATCGCCCTGTACGTTCACCACAGTTCGCACCGTATCTAAGAGACGATCGATCGGCAGTAAAATCGCAATGGCTTCTGCAGGGAGTCCAACCGATTGTAAAACCATAATCATCGTCACCATTCCAGCGCTTGGAATACCCGGCGCGCCGAGTGAAGCAATCATGGCGGTTGCACAGACAATTAACTGCTGACCCAAGGTTAAATCTAAGCCCATCAAGTTGGCAATAAATAACGCAGCAGCAGCTTCATACAACGCTGTACCATCCATATTTAACTGTGTGCCCAATGGAATCACAAAACCTGCTGTTTGAGGACGTACGCCTAAATTTTCCTGCGCACATTTCATCGACAGTGGCATCGTTGCTGAACTTGAACTGGTTGCAAAAGCAGTGATTAAGGCAGCTCGTGTTCCTCTAAAAAATGTCAGTGGACTCATTTTCCCAAAGATCCAAAGCAGCAGAGGTAACACCACTGCCCCATGAAAAATCGTGGTCCCTGTGACTACGGCAGCAAACTCCGCGAGGCGACTCAACACCGAAATATCTTCGGTAGCAATCAATTTAGCCAATAATGCAAAAATACCAATCGGTGCAAGCTTCATCACCCAACCGATGATCATCATCATGATGTCAAAAAATTGCTGACTGAGCTTTCTCACACTTCGAAATTTTTCACCGCCTTTGACCAAGGCCACACCGAGAAATAGTGAAAACACCACGACTGCGAGTACATTGCCATCACTAAAGGCTTTAAACGGATTGATCAGTGTATTTTGAATAAAATTGGTAAAGAATGAACCTGCTGTGAGGGTGTCAGGACTCTGATGCTGTTGCATTGCATCTTGGAACATAACGATGTCCACGCCCTGCCCAACTTTAAAAATATGCGCACATGCTAGACCTAAGATCAGTGCCAAAGTCGTGGTGGTGACACAGCAAGCTAAGGTAATTTTCCACGTACGACTCAGCTGACCACCTGCCTGTAAATTCGATACACCCACCACGATCGAACTAAAGATCAGCGGAACCAAGATCATTTTCAGCAAACCAATAAAAATACTACTGGCAATCCCCAAGCCATACAGGCTGGCGGATAAAAACTGCGTCCCTGGAAACTGAATTAATAAAAACCCAAATGCCACACCCAATATTGCGGCAATTAAAATCTGCGTATTTAAGCTCATTGTGCCTTGCATTTATCATCCTTTATTCAGGCACTATGCCATGCGACCCACTGGGAATCGAGGAATTTTTTGTCACATATACTGCTACAATTCTGCAAAGCATGTATTCAAGCCAATTCAATTTGTACTGCACCCTAATTAGATAACTCGAATCCGTGAGTAGATTCATACCAAATATTGACGGCATAAAAAAACCGAATCAGGAGATTCGGTTTTTTCAGTATTCAGCTTTTACTATTAACACATATTGCTCAAAGCTTATTGGGTTTCAATTTCGCGTAAACGGATCAAGCCTTCTTGTGTCGTACTACAGACCAGCTCACCGTTTTGCCACATGCGACCGAAATTTAGACCACGTGAACTAGCGCTGACGGTGGCATCCATGTCATAAAGCATCCATTCATCTACACGGAATGGCTTATGGAAATACATGGCATGGTCAATACTGGCACACTGCAAACTTGGTGATAAATAACTTAAACCATGTGGACGTAGTGCAGTCGTCATCAGCGTAAAGTCTGAATAGAATGCTGCAATGGCCTGATGTAAAGAGATGTCATCAACATCGGCAGCAATCGTGTCATGGGTACGAATATAGTGTGCATACGATGGCGCAGCAGGCTGGGGTTGGTACGGGTTTTGTGGATCAATCGGGCGAATTTCCACATGACGGTCGCGCATAAAAGATGCACGGACGTTTTCAGGAACAAACTCCACCATCATTCGTTTTAGCTCAGCTTCAGATTTTAAATCATCAACGGCTGGATATTCTGGCTCTGCAACTTGGTAATTCAACCCTTCTTCTTGCTCTGCAAATGACACCATACACATAAAAATGGTTTTACCATGTTGAATCGCACGAACCTGACGACTCACAAAACTGCGTCCATCGCGAATACGATCCACTTCATAAATGATTGGTGCACTGATATCACCGCCAAATAAGAAATAGGCATGTAAAGAATGAGCAGGTCGATCTGTCGTATAAGATGCCGCACGTAGCGCCTGACCTAAAACCTGTCCGCCAAAGACACGTTTCCCGACCAAATTTCGGCTTTGCCCACGAAAAATATTTTCTTCTAATTTTTCAAGGCTGAGTAAATCAACCAACTCTTGTGTTAAGGCATTCATAACAAACCTATCTATCATTCGGGATTAAGCTAACGCAGGCAACATCAACAGATGTTTAAATATATTTTCCATTTTGCCATAAATCCAGACTAAAACCCTAAAGATTCGCTGACTGATCTGTCACCTTGCTGATGCAATATAACTGCTAAAAATACGTTTTTTAACGATAAAATCTTACAATATCTATGCAATTTGTCAGAAAATGACATACAGTTTTTAAGTACAATTACGCAGAATAGATTCCCCTCAGAATCTCTGTGGTTTGGTCATGAAAAGTAGGAGTTTGTATGTCCAAGAGCGGCTTTGGTCAGATGTATCGAAAGCTTTCGAGTAAACTGCTTGACCTTGTGGTAACACCGCATGTTTTAGGTGAAGTCCCTGTAGAACCTGTAGTGACTGAAACCGATACAGATACCGGCGTACAGACAACGAAAATTACCTGCTACGTTCTGCAAAATCATTCACGGAGTAATGCTTTAATTGTCGATGGTGAAACCCGTCGTTTAAAGCTACACCCTGCACTCGACCCAATGACAGTGGGTACACAAACAGAAAAAGCCTCTGTGGTGTTTTTACAACATCATGATGAAGACAACTTACTCAATCCACCGCCACATGCATTTCCACCTCGTTTATTGCGTTTAATTGAGGTTTTGGAAAAAAATCCTGATGCGGATGTTGAGCTCGTTCCTGTAAC
Source organism: Acinetobacter sp. YH16044 (assembly GCF_013417145.1). Classification (NCBI taxonomy): domain Bacteria; kingdom Pseudomonadati; phylum Pseudomonadota; class Gammaproteobacteria; order Moraxellales; family Moraxellaceae; genus Acinetobacter; species Acinetobacter sp. YH16044. The sequence continues at coordinate 130,749 of NZ_VPEK01000004.1, read as the reverse complement.
CGTGCTGTGGGGCCGTGAACCCGATAAAGAAGATTCTTGGTTTAAATTATTATTTACCGATACATGGTCTACACCAAGCAAAGTGAAGCAGCTGGTCAATATTGGTTTGCACGGTCGTCAATCGTACCTCGAATTCCATGAGCCACAGTCTTTGCGTCGTTTGGTTGAATATGCCAAAACTACACATCCAAACTTGTCACCTGCGACTTATATTGTTAGCACACTGAATGATTATTTAGATGCGCAGCGTGAAGTGGTTTTGGGTCCGGATTTATCCGACCGTCGTAATGTAATGCATGGCCTGATCAAATCTACGGATGTGCAAGATGCGATTCGTCGTGAAAGCATTCGCAGTAAAATCAGTATGGTTGAAGCTGAACGTCGTGCGATTGGTTATTTAAATGAAATCGTTTCTGACTATTCAGCCTCAACGGTTCGTTTTGCTGACTTAGCCCTGACTCGTCTGTGGACACAGCTTTATGATGGCGTCGAAGTGCATAACTTCAGTACCGTTCGTGAACTAGCCAAAGACTACGAGATCATTTACACCCCATGTCATCGTAGCCATATCGACTATTTATTATTGTCATATGTGATCTATAAGCGTGGCTTGATGGTGCCGTACATTGCTGCGGGCGATAACTTAAACATGCCATTTGTCGGGCAAATTTTACGTGGTGGCGGTGCGTTCTTTATTCGTCGTTCATTCCGTGGCAATGGTCTCTACACCACCGTATTTAAAGAATACCTCTATAGTATTTTGGCGCGTAATACACCACTTGAATACTTCATCGAAGGGGGGCGTTCACGTACTGGTCGTTTATTACCACCGAAGACCGGCATGCTCGCCATGACTGTCCATGGTCATTTACGCAATCCAGCCAAACCAATCGTGTTCTTACCGACCTATATTGGTTATGAGCGTTTAATGGAAGGTGCGACCTACGTTGGCGAAATGAATGGTAAGCCGAAAGAGGGCGAATCGATCATCGGGATTATGAAAACTCTGCGTAAGATCGAACGTATTTTCGGTAAAGTTCATTTGAACTTTGGTGAGCCAGTTTTCCTTGATGATATGCTGAAACAGCACAATGCAAGCAACATCAAAATCGAGAAGAATGACGATCCAATTCCGCCAGAAGTTTCGGATGCCATTAACAGTTCTGCACACGTGATTTTAGAAAATATTAACCGTGCAGCAGTGGTGAACCCAGTTTCATTGCTTTCACTGATTTTATTGGCAACATCTAAACATACTTTAGATGAAGAGATTTGCATTAAGCAGTTAGATACCTATCGCGATCTTTTAACTGCCTTACCTTACGATGAGCGCATGCAAGTGACACCGCTGTCAGGTAAAGAAATCATTGCTTATGGTTTAAAACTCAAGCTGATCAAACGTGTTAATCATGTCCTTGGCGATATTATTGCCATTGCTGATAATCAAGCGGTGCTGTTAACCTACTTCCGTAACAACATCCTGCACGCATTTATTTTGCCATCACTCATTGCCGCTTTGGTTGAACATAATGGTTCTATTCGCCGTGGTGATTTGATTAATGTCATTCGTACACTCTATCCATTCTTAAAAGCTGAGTTATTCCTCAAATGGAATAATGAAGAGCTTAAAGATCAGATCTGTGCGTATGCAGAAGTACTGATCAAAGCCAAGCTAATTTCTGAAGATGCAGAAGGCAACCTGATCTCCCCTGCGCCTAACTCAGAGCAGCACAATCAGTTAGTGGTCTTGGCTGCACCTGTGATGCAAAGTCTAGAGCGTTACTACATGACTTTGGCTTTAATCACACAACGTGGTTCAGGCAACATCTCAACCCGTCAGGTTGAAGAACTCAGCCACTTGGTTGGTCAACGTCTGTCTGTGTTGTATGAATTTAACTCGCCAGAGTTCTTTGATAAGGCCTTGTTCCAAAGCTTTATTAAAGTCTTAACCCAACAAGGTTATATCAGTACCAATGAAAACAACGCCATTGTGTTTGATGAAAATTTCCAAAATGTTGCGCAATATGCCAACCTCGTTTTGGATGATGTGACCCTGCAAATGTTGCAGCACATTACAACCTTTAGTGATGAAGAGTTAAAAGAAGCACTAGATAAAGTTGCTGCGGAACAAGCTAAAAAGCGCTTGAAACGTAAGAAAAAATAAACGGTTCTGATTTTTTTCACTATAAAAGCAAAAGAATTTGAGCAAAATTAGGGACAAGTTGTAAAAAGCTTGTCTCTATTTTTTGGACTATACAAAAGTATTTAATATTTTCTTTTTTAAAATTAAGGTATGTACATTCCAAAATTTTGGATTTCCATTGGCTAGCGGTTTATTGCCTTTAAATTCATCGATATAAATAATATCAAAGTCCGCATCAAACAATTGTTTAAGCTCTTCCTGTTCAAAACCTATAAATTTTTCAGAAAAATTATTTACCCAATCATCATCTTTCCCTAATAGTTGTATGAGTAAAATGCCTTGCTCACTTAAGGATTCCTGCATTTTCTTTAAAACACTTTCAAGCGAATCCGTAGAACAAAAAAATAAACTGAATAAAGCAATAATTAAACTAGCTTTAGGAAAGCTATAGTCTTCAAAGGCCTGATTAGAAAATAAAAAATTCTTATTGTCTTTAAATTTACTTAGACAGATATTTTTAGCTTCAACAGTTGGATCAAATGCATATACTTTAAAATTATGACGGAGTAGAAATGATGATTCATTTCCTGCACCACAACCACAATCAATCGAGATCTTTGGTAAATTTTCAAAATAACTCAAAGCTTTTTCCAGAATCGGTCTATGGGGTAGATTCTAAGTAAGTTCAGCAAATGATTTTGTCATTATTTAATTTTTATCCTTTGAGATCCATCCGAAAATTTGAACAATACATGTTGTAAAAGACCTATCTTATTCATTTATAGAATTTCTTTTAATACTCACAAAGCTGCTCTGAATTTTATACGTCACGCCAATTTTACATACACATCACAATCAATCGTGCGCTAACTTAAAACCACTCTCCATCATCCGCGTTGCATAAATCTTTTTACCTGTTTCTACTTCACTCTCTAAAACCAATTCGGGTAAATGCATAGCTCTTTGCAATTCCAAGATTCGCTCATGCAAAGGTTGAGGTTGGTTATTAGTACAAATATATGATTTTTCAGGATGTTCCACGTGAAGTAGATGACACAGAAATTTTGCCAAATCATCGATATGTATTCGATTTGACCAATGAATATTGGGATAGCGATGAGTCGTTTCTGCCAGTTTCTGCATTCGTGTTGTCGATGTGCCATAAATCCCAGAGGGACGTACGATCACGCATTCGTTAGGAAATGCTTGTGTGTAGCGATGCTCCATTTCCAGTAACAACATGCCCTGCTCATCGATCGGATGTGGCACAGTGTCATCATCAATCCGCTCCCCCGCATGTTCACCATAGACACGAGTGGAAGACACCACGATTAAACGTTGTATTGGATGATGTGCTAATGCTTGAACAATCGGCTGTACAGAATCGACATAAGTGTGTCGGTAAGCATCCACAGCATTGAGTTGAGCATGACGTGCAGGAGCCAAAAGAACATAGACTACATCAATCGGTTGAACCTGCGACAAATCCAGTTGGTGAACATCTTGGATTAAATGTTCTGCAAAATCATCCTCTTTCGCACTACGACTCACTGTGGTAATTTGGTGACCTTGCTGAAATAATTGTTTAGCAACACGTTGCGATGTTTTACCATAACCGATAAATAGAATATGCATCAAACGACCTATTCTCAGAACTGATCCATTTAGATCATATAAACCGAAGTTGAGGGGACATGGCTGCCGTCCATCAATTGCAAGGGGTTGGCAATGCCGCCGCTGCTTTACTTGAAAAACTAAATATTTTCACAACAGATGATCTTTTGTTTCATCTGCCACGCGACTATGAAGATCGTAGCACGATCATCCCCATGAACCAATTGACCGTGGGTCGCAGTTATTTACTGGAAGGTACAGTCAAAAATATCGACTTCCCACCCGGTAAGCGTAAATCGATGGCCGCCCTACTGGATGACGACTGTGGCAAAGTTACTTTACGTTTTTACCATATCTACAAAGGCATTACTGATCGGGTAAAACCGGGCAATCGTTTACGGATTTTTGGTGAAGTCCGTGTTGGTGCTCGTGGCTTAGAAATGTATCATCCTGAACTACAGGTGATTACTGAACACACGCCTTTACCACAAACCCAACTCACTGCGATTTACCCTGCAACCGAAGGCTTAACACAGCCTAAACTGCGTGAATACGTCAAACAAGCACTACAGTTATATAGTGATGACTTACCTGAATTACTACCAGAAAAATTCACCAATGGCTATGCCCTAAAACAAGCACTGGACTATATTCATCACCCCCCTGTCGATGCCAATATGTTGCAACTCAGCCAAGGTTCTCATCCTGCACAGCAACGTTTAATTTTCGAAGAATTGGTTGCCCATCAGGTCAGTTTGCTCAGCCGCCGTGCTTATATTCAACAAATCGAAGCACCGTCATTCTCTGCAAGTAAGAACTTCACCAAACAACTTTTAAGTACGCTGCCATTTGAAATGACCGGCGCACAAAAACGTGTGTCCAAAGAAATTGCGGTCGATCTGAAAAAAAACAAACCTATGCTGCGACTCGTACAAGGTGATGTAGGTGCAGGTAAAACCCTAGTCGCAGGCGTGGCTGCCTGTCATGCGCTCGAGGAAGGTTGGCAAGTGGCCATGATGGCGCCAACAGAAATTTTGGCCGAACAGCATTATCTAAATTTCAAAAAATGGTTTGAGCCTATGGGTCTAACCGTGTCTTGGCTTTCCGGCAAGCAAAAAGGTAAAGCTCGAGCTGCTGCAGAACAAAGTATTCAAGATGGTTCAGCCAATTTAGTGGTCGGCACACATGCTTTATTTCAAGACAATGTACAATTTGCCAAATTGGGTTTAGTGATTATTGATGAACAACACCGTTTTGGCGTCGATCAGCGTTTGGCGCTACGGAACAAAGGTCTCAATGGCATGACACCGCATCAACTGGTGATGACGGCAACCCCTATTCCTCGTACCTTGGCCATGTCGGCTTATGGCGATTTAGACACCTCCGTCATTGATGAACTGCCACCCGGTCGTACACCGATTCAAACAGTCACCATTCCACTTGACCGTCGTGAAGAAGTACTACAGCGGATTGCCAGCAATTGTGCTGAAGGTAAACAAGCCTATTGGGTCTGTACCTTAGTGGAACAATCCGAAACCTTAGATGCTCAGGCCGCTGAAGCGACTTTTAATGAAATTAAAGAACGCTTTCCAGACCTCAATATTGGCCTTGTTCACGGCAAAATGAAGGCCGATGAAAAGCAAGCAGTGATGCAGCAATTTAAAAATAATGAATTGCAATTACTGATTGCAACCACAGTGATTGAAGTCGGTGTTGACGTCCCAAATGCCTCGATCATGGTGATTGAAAATGCAGAACGCCTAGGGCTTTCACAACTACATCAGCTACGTGGTCGTGTAGGGCGTGGTGCCAAAGCCAGTTTCTGTGCCTTGCTGTATAAAAATCCCTTGTCGCAAAATGGGCAAGAGCGTTTACGCATTATGCGCGAGACCAATGACGGCTTTATTATTGCTGAAAAAGATTTGGAAATTCGCGGCCCCGGTGAGCTCCTCGGCACTAAACAAACGGGCGATATGGGCTTTCGTGTAGCAAAATTAGAGCGAGATGACCATTTACTCAATCAGGCACACTATGTGGCTCAACAAGTCCTAAATGATTATCCTGCACAGGCTCAAGCACTTTTAAAACGCTGGCTGCCGGAAGCTCCTCGTTATGCCTATGTATAATAATTATTGGGATGACAGATCGATCATCCTAAAAATACAGATTGGCTTTAACCAGTAAGCTTGTCGAACAGATTGCTGTAGTGTCGTGATTGCACTTCACAGCAATCTGTGCAAAATACTCAAAAAAGAATGATTAGAATAAAAACATGCTCCAATCCATCCAACATTTCATCCGAAAAGGAATGCAGAGCGTTTCCCCTTGCCTGCTCTGTGGTATCGATCGACAACAACATCATTCGCTTTGTACTGACTGCTGGGCACAATTGCCTTGGTTTAAACAAGCGGTTGATCGCCATGAACACAGCATCTCTTGTGCCTTTTACTATGATTTCCCTATAGATCGCATCATTCAAAGCTATAAGTATGAGCAACAATTGCAGTATCAAAATTTACTGGCACAGAGCCTTTTAAGCATGCGCTTAGCTAGAGTTCAAGCCATCGTGCCGATGCCTATTTCAGTAGAACGCCTCAAAGACCGTGGGTACAACCAAATGCTACTCGTTGCACAGATGATGGCAAAGCAATTGCGCATCCCTGTTTGGCAACCCGTGATTCGTCAAGCACAGCACGCTCAAAAAGGTTTAAGTCGGCTAGAACGACTAGAAAATATCGAACAGCAATTTATTATCGACCCAACCGAAAAACGCCGTTTCCGCAAAGTCCTCATCATCGATGATGTGGTGACCACGGGGAGTTCAATCCATGCATTAAGTACGCTGTTACATCAGCTACATTGCACGCAGGTATATGCCGCATGCATTGCTGCGGCACAGTCTTAGTTTCAAACATCAACCACTAATAAAGAAACTGAGCAAGCGAAGCGGTTTAGCTTTCAGCAAGAGATCGCGCCTGCTGCTTCACCCAAGGAATCACCACCTCACGTGTTAAAGGTGCAAGTTTTGTTTGTGTATCATCCAAGCTGACCCATTGCATCGCTGCAATTTCCGCATCAATTTTCGGTTCACCTTGCAACTGAACAAGATAGACATAACTCACCAGTAGATGATCTGCTTCGTTCGCAGCGGCCGTTTCAAAACGACCAATGAATTGCTCAATCTGCGCAGCGCAGCCTATTTCTTCCTGAATTTCACGCAGCATGGTGATTTCAGGGGCTTCATTGGGTTCTAACTTACCACCCACTTGCATAAAGAATGCCGTGTGTTTTTTACGAACCACTAAAAGTTCATGCTGTTCATTTAGAATAATTGCTGCGGCTACAGTAATAGTTTTCATCAATCTTGTTCCAAATCCGCGATAAAGGCTGTACGTTCAACCATGCCCCATTTCGGCTCTGGCGCAGTGAAATGTTGAAACTGCTCAACAATCGTTTCAATATTATCTTCTGCAATTAAGCCTTCGATAAAACGTGGATGGGTAAAGCCTTTTTCTGCGGTAGTTTTCAGAAAATTCAATAAATCGTCATAAAAACCATCTACATTGAGAAAGGCACATGGCTTTAAATGAATGCCCAATTGAGCCCACGTCCACTGCTCAAAAATTTCCTCTAAGGTGCCTGCTCCACCTGGAATCGCCACAAAACCATCCGAGAGTTCAGACATTTTAGTTTTCCGTTGTTGCATATTTTCTACTACATGCAATTCGGTTAAATCTGGATGCGCCAATTCTTTATCGACCAGGACTTTTGGAATCACCCCAATGACTTGCCCGCCTGCACGCAAAGCACTATCTGCCACAACCCCCATCAAACCTGAACGACCACCACCATAGACCAGTGTGATGCCTTGTGCCGCCAAATGACGACCGACATTTTCAGCCACCTGTAAATAGGCAGGATTGTTACCAAGGGCGGAACCACAGAAAATTGCGATAGATTTCATTTATAATCACCATCAGATCAGGAACGCTATGCTGGAAAAATCAACTTTAAACAGATTTTTTCATAAATTAAGCATTAGAACAGTGTTTTTCAGCAAATCCTTGTCTAAAATACACCCATTCATTTTTAACTTACTGCGTAAGGGGAAAAGACAACATGCTTGAAGCCTTTTACGCCACAGAGCGCGGTAGCCTGGAAGATGTCACCATCAATGGTGACTTCGATTTACATCAGGATTTAGTCTGGCTCGATCTCATTGCCCCGTCTCAGGAAGAGCAGCAATGGATTATGGATGCCTATGATCAGAATTTACCTACATTAAAATCATTAGAAGATATTTCGTCGAGTGCACGATTCTACCGTGATGACGACGGTATTTTGCACATCAGCACCTATTTTTTAACGAAAAATAAAAATTTTCAGGTCGATGGCGAACCCGAAGAAAATGCCAGCACCTTAGCTACCGTACAAACGGTTGCCTTTATTTTGCATAAAGAGCGCTTATTCACTTTACGGGGTGAAAAGCTGGTGGCTTTCCGTGCCTTTCGTGCCCGTGCGCGTCGTAATGACTATGAAATTGACTATAAAGATCCAACTTGGATTTTATTGGGCCTTTTAGAAGCCAAACTCGATGAGCTTGCGGATATCTTGGAAGATATCCACAAGGACTTAGAAAAGTATTCCACAGAAGTGCTAAATAACCGCCATCGTGAGATGATTTTAGACTTAGATGACATGATTACCCGACTTGCGCATTTAGAAGATATGCTCGGGAAAGCTCAACTGTGTTTGATCGACTTACGTCGTGTTCTCACCTTCCTGTCACGTCCTCGCGCCTTGGGCAGCCATATTTATGATGCCGACATCCGAGAACTCAGTGAAGACGTGCGCTCTCTTGTTGAGCATGATGCCTTTTTGTTCCAAAAGGTTCGATTCTTACTGGATACCACCTCTGGGTTCATTAACACCGAACAGAATGATACGATTCGTCGATTCTCGATTTTACCAAGTATGCTTGCGCCACCGATGTTAGTGGCTAGCGTCTATGGGATGAACACCGATGTACTGCCCTTCGCGCATGGTACAACAAGTTTTATCGTGGTCAGCTTAATCATCGTGGCATTCTTTATTGGTCCATTGATGTACTTTCGCTGGAAGAAATGGATTTAATCCGTTCCTATTGCGTAGACTTGCGAGAACTTCTTCTCTCACTGAAATAAAAAAAGCACCTTACGGTGCTTTTTTTATTTAGATCAATTGCAAGTCATGCTCAAGATGACAGGCTTGAATAATCTTCATCATTTTTTCAGGGACTGCTTTAAACTGCAAACCTTGCGCTTTTGGCGTTTGACGTAACCAACGGACCAAAACAGCTAAAGCCAAAGTACTGCCATGCTCAAGCTCAGCAAGATTGACCACTAAGGGAAAAGCTTGCTGTTGTTGAATCAATTTCAAGCCGTCTTGATAGTACAATTCGGCATTGTTGTAATCGATTTTGCCTGAAACCATCAATTCTTGTTGATGAAGTTTAATCACACATCACCTATCTTATTTTTTCTTGTCCAATGCTGCGTCAGCATCAGGTTTGAAGTTCGCAATTGCTTTATCAATGTTACCGCCATTACGTTTTACAGTTGCCGCAAACTGATTACGGAATTGTAAGCCTAGGTCGATACCCGAAACGTTGATATTACGGATTTTCCATTGTGAACCTTTATCCGCCAACTGGAAAGAGACTGGAATTTTTTCACCGTTGTTATGGAAATCAATCGTTACAACAGGGTTCTTACTGTTCGACACCTTATATGGACGCATGCTATACGTTTGGTTACTAAACTTGGCAAAAGCTGAACCATAGTTTTCGATCAGTGTTGCACGGAAGTTACGTTCAAACTGTGCACGTTGAGCCGCTGAGCTGTATTGATTCGTTGCATACGTACCCATCACGATACGTGTGAACGCTTGTGAATCGATGTACGGGTCTAAGTTTTGACGAACAATCGCTTTCACAGCCGCAGGGTTATTTTGTAGTTTTGCGTGGTCTGCTTTTAAACGTGTAATGAGGCCATCAGCCACTTTTTTTACAAATGCAGGTGGTGCTTCGCTTGGAGCAGCAAAAGCTGTACCTGCCATCATAGTTGATAAGATACTTGCTGTAAGCGTATGTTTTAACAATGTGTTCACTTAATTTCTCCTAAAAATTATTCAACAAATGCAGGTTCTTCTGCCGTTGTTGTGTCAGCAGCTTCTGTTTTTTGTTCAGTATCTGCTGTGCTGTCAGATTTGTTCCCTGCACCACCGGTCACAAATTTAGACACCAAATCTTCGATTTCCATCGTACCTTGGGTATTACCAATTTGGTCACCACGTTTTAAGAAGTTGACACCACCACCCGGTACAATTTTCAAATATTTCTCGCCCAATAAACCATTGGTTGCCACCATAATGTAAGCATCTTCATCGATATTGGTGATGGATTTCATGTTAGCAATCAGTTGTTGTTCCATTTCTTTTTGTTTCGCAGGTGTCGCTGCTTCATAGTCTGATGTGTAACGCAGTTCTTCGAGTGCATTCTTTTGCACTTCTTTTAATTGTTCTGCGTTGTAAGAGGTTAATGAGCCATCCATAATCAGATGTGCTGTCACTAAACGCGTCACAGGATCGAGTTTCAACGATTCCACCTGACCAACTTTGACACCACTTAAGGTGACTTTGGCACGGGGTTTAATCCCGTTTACATTTTCAAATGTCGCGGTCAATTCATAACTGTCTTCGATGTTATTGCCGACCAAACCACTCACACGCATCGCCAAGAAGAAAATAGCAATAGCAAAAAGAATGACAAAAAAACCAACGGCCAGTTCACTCGTACGTGATTTCATTAAATACCTCCGAACATGACCGCAGTCAACACGAAATCTGATCCTAAAACACACAACGAAGAATACACGACAGTACGTGTGGTCGACGTTGCAATACCTTCTGAAGTTGGGACACAGGCATAACCCTGATAGACCGCAATCCAAGTACAAATTAATGCAAAAACAAAACTTTTGATGATGGTGCCATTAAAGACGTCTTTAAAGAATTGCACACTGTTCTCGATGCCACTCCAATAAGAGCCTTCATCTGCACCCAGAAAATCAACACCCACCAATTTACCGCCCATGATGCCGACAGCAGCGAAAATCACCGACAACATTGGCAAGCTAAAAATACCGGCCCAAAGTCGTGGCGAGATCACACGTTTTAATGGATCGACCCCGATCATTTCCATACTCGACAACTGCTCAGTGGCTTTCATCAAACCAATTTCAGCCGTTAAAGCTGAACCTGCACGACCTGCAAAGAGTAAAGCCGCAACCACAGGTGCAAGTTCACGCAATAAAGTCAGCGCAACTGCGGTGCCGAGCATCGCTTCACTACCAAAGGTCGACAGAATGCTATACATCTGCAAACCCAGTACCGAGCCAATAAATAAGCCAGATACCACAATAATTAGTAATGAAAGCACACCAACACGGTACATCTGATAAATAAACAATTTCACGCCAAGTAAAGTCGGCATGGAAAAAAGAATCTGCAGCAACATAATGGTTGCTACGCCGATTCCTCGAACACGTTCAATGACGCGTCTACCTAATGCGGCAATAGCATTCATGAACGAACCTCATGATTTAAATAGGGCTGATGACTGAATTGATAATCGACTGGACCTTCTACCGAACCCGTCAAGAACTGCTTCACAAACGGCGAGGCATGTGCTTTTAACTGCTCAGGTGTTCCCTCGCCCTGCACTTTCCCTTCAGCCACCACATAGATGTAATCTGCAATTGATAATGTTTCAGCCACATCATGCGAAACAATAATCGTGGTTAAATCTAAAGCTTCACGTAGCGAACGAATCAAGCGAGTTAATACCCCCATCACAATCGGGTCCTGCCCTGCAAAGGGTTCGTCATACATGATCAGCTCAGGATCGAGTGCAATTGCACGGGCCAAAGCCACACGACGATTCATACCACCCGATAGTTCAGAGGGCATCATTTTTTCTGCACCACGTAAACCAACCGACTCTAATTTCAACGCAACAATTTCAGCGATCAAATGCTCTGGCAACTTGGTATGCGCACGAATGGGAAAGGCTACGTTTTCGTATACCGACATATCGGTAAATAATGCACCGCTCTGAAACAACATCCCCATACGCGCACGCGCAGCGAAAAGCTCCTGACGTGACATCTGTGCAATGTCCTGCCCATCAAGCAACACTTCTCCATTATCGGGAGTCAATTGACCACCGATTAAACGGAGTAAAGTCGTTTTACCTGTACCAGATGGACCCATAATTGCAGTGATCTGACCACGACGAATTTTTAAACTGACATTGTCATAAATGACGCGCTCTCCTCGCTTAAAACTCAGGTTTTTCACTTCGATCAGTGCCTGAGTCTGAGAAGACGTTTGATTATTCATAGCTGAGGATTTTCCTGCATTTTTTTCAGCATGCATACTATAAAGGATTGAAGTTTAAAATGTTACCATTGCATGAGCGCATATCCCTGCATTCCATCAGGTAAATTGTTTTTTATTATTAATGCGATTTTATAGAGGGTGTTTTCAACCCAAAAGAAGAATTTAGTTAAAATAATTGTATATATAGTAAACGATATTACACAATAAGAGTGTCAAACCGATATAAGGCATAAGTACCTCGATCATCACTGTACGCATATTTGCCAACGCGTTTCCGTTCATATTAATTATCATTAAACACATAAAGTTTGATCAAGTATACATTTTTCTGATTAAAAAGCTAATTTAAATCCATAAAAAAAACCGGTGTTTCCACCGGTTTTTTCGATATTTCTTTCGAAATTCAATTAGTCATTGAATTTACGACGTGGACGGTCTTCACCGAAAGTGCGTTCGCCACGTGGTTTATCATCACCGAAACGTTTTGGACGGTCATCGCCGAAACGTTTTGGACGATCTTCACCAAATGAACGTTGAGGACGGTCACCGTTGAATTCACGACGTGGACGATCTTCACCAAATGAACGTTTTGGACGATCGCCATAACCTTCACGAGCTGGTTTGTAATCTACACGGTTACCACGGTTGTCATCGTTAGAACGACGGTCAAAACCACCTTCACGACGTGGACGATCGCTGTTAAATTCGCGACGTGGACGATCTTCAAAACCGCTTTCACGACGTGGACGATCGTTGTTAAATTCGCGACGTGGACGATCTTCGAAACCGCCTTCACGACGTGGACGATCGTTGTTAAATTCGCGACGTGGACGATCTTCGAAACCGCCTTCACGACGTGGACGATCGTTGTTGTATTCGCGACGTGGACGATCTTCGCCACCGAATGAACGACGTTCGCCATCACGGTTGCCTTCACGACGTTTGAAGTTTGATTCACCTTCAAAACGACGACCGCCACCGAAACCACCACGACCACCGCGACCGCCATCACGACGACCACGACCGCCATCACGGCTACCGCGTGCAGGAGGTGGAGATGGCTCAAGACCTTCAATTTCAGATACATTTAAACGTGCATCTAAGAAGTCTTCTAAAGCACGGATTTTACCGCGTTCACGGTAAGTCGCTAAAGTAATCGCGTTACCAGTACGGCCTGCACGACCTGTACGACCGATACGGTGTACATAGTCTTCGTTCTTCATTGGAAGACCGAAGTTAATTACGTGTGAAATAGTTGGTACGTCTAGACCACGTGCAGCAACGTCAGTCGCAACTAAGATTTTTGCACGACCTTCACGAATGCTACGTAAACGACGGTTACGTACAGTTTGTGGCATTGCACCGTGAAGAGCGACAACTGAGTGACCTGCTTCTGCAAGTTCTTCAGCCAACATATCTGTATCTTCTTGGGTAGATGCGAATACAACTGCTTGATCTACAGACTCATCAGATAACCAGTGAGTCAAAAGTTTTTTCTTGTGTTCGAAACCGTCAGTCCAGTGAAGTGTCTGAGTAATGTCAGTATTCGTAGAATGACCAGTTTCAATCGCAATACGCTGTGGATCATTCATCATGCGTTCTGCAAGTGTAATGATACGCGGCGCAAATGTTGCAGAGAACATTAATGTTTGTTTACGGTTAGCAGCCAAGTCGCTGATCGCTTCTAGGTCTTCAGAGAAACCTAAGTCAAGCATACGGTCAGCTTCGTCAACGATTAACGCATCAACGTTGTCTAATTTAATTTGACGACGGTTCACCAAGTCAAGTAAACGACCTGGAGTCGCTACGACAACTTGTGCACCTTTAAGCTGTTGGATTTGTTTACCGAAAGGCATACCACCCATGATTGCAGCAATACGAACACCTTTCATGTGACGTACTAAAGCAATTGCGTCTTGGCTAACCTGTTGAGCCAATTCACGTGTAGGGCAAAGTACAAGAATAGACGGTGCAGTTACCGCTTTCATGCGCTCTTTAAAAGACATCAATGTGTCTTGACCAGCCAAAGCATTCACAGTTGGGAGTAAGAATGCAGCAGTTTTACCAGAACCAGTTTGGCTTGATACAAGAAGGTCTTTACCTTCTAATGCAGCTGGAATTGATTGTTCTTGCACTGGAGTCGGAGTAGTAAAACCTAGACCTTGTAATGCTAGTTGTAACGACTCATGTAAAGGAAAATCAGCAAAAGTTTTGCTCATAGAGTATTTCACCCCAAAAATGGGTGCTCCATTAAAAATATAAATTCAGATGGACATCGGCAAAAAGCGGCACAGCAAAAGACGCTGAAAATATAGAATCAGCGGCGATCCGAGAACGACGATGCGTATAACGCACACATGATTACAGCCGCAACCTGAAGGAATCGCTTAGCGATTGGGTGGGGCGCGAAATATCGTCCTCTCTTTGGACCGGAACGCGCATACACAATGATAGAAGAGAATGTTCAGGTAATGAACGAAATTTAGTGCGTGCGGGGATTATAGCAGAAAGTTTTTAAATGTCACCTGTTTTAGTCAACTTCAGAATATTTTTTGTAAGAAGCTTTAAATTATAGGTGTTTAACTATTATTTTTGACCGATTAGACAAAAATAAAGCCCTCATAAAGAGGGCTTTATTTCATTATTCTGTCAATAAACTCGAACTAAGCGTTCTATTATTTAGCAGCTTCACCCCAAGCTGGAACAACAGCTTGCATAAGTGGTTTAAGCATTTTCATAGAACATGCAAGTACTTGACCATTGTCCATTGAGTCGTTACCACCACGAGCATCAACCACAGTACCACCCGCTTCTTTCACAATAAGTTCGCCTGCAGCGATGTCCCAAGGTTTCAAACCAAGTTCGAAATAACCATCGAAACGACCTGCAGCAACATATGCTAGATCAAGAGCAGCAGAACCTGAACGACGGTATTGAGCACCGGCTTCAGTCACATTTAACAATGAGTTGAAATGGTTTTTCGCATAAGAAACCACTTCGCCATTACGAATTTTACGATACGCATGACCCACTGAAAGGAAAGTGTTTTCTAAGCTGTCTTTTACATTTACACGAATACGGCGTTGGTTCATCATCGCACCGCGACCACGGCTTGCAGAGAACAACTCATCTTTCACAGGGTCATAAATAACACCGTGTTGAGTTACACCTTTATGTTGAACTGCAATAGAGATACAGAAATGTGGAACACCATTGACAAAGTTTAATGTGCCATCAAGTGGGTCGATGATCCAACACCAATCAGCGTCGTGACCTTTGCCTTCTTGAAGACCAAACTCTTCGCCTAGGAAACTGTGATTTTTATAGCTTTTACGTAGGGTATCGATAGTCAATTGTTCCAAATAACGGTCTACACGCGTTACTGGACCATCAATTCCTTTTTCTTCGACTTGTAGATCGAGTTTATGACGATTTTGATGCGCTTTTAAAAGCTCTTGACCAACTAATTGAGCCGCACGCGCAGCCATAACCACCATAGGTTCCATTGAACACCCACTACAAATTTGAAGATACTGATAAAGAATAATGCATAAAAGCCCTTATATCTTATCAAATATAAGGGCTTTTAGGGAAAAAATGTTTCTAAAAATTAGAAAATCAACAAACCACAGTTTGCTTATGTTTTAGCCAGCTTTGTGTCACAGAAGCGCTAATGCCTTCAGCATCCAATCCAGCCTGATGCAACATTTGAGCATGTGTTGCTTGATGCATGAACTCGTCAGCTAAACCTAAATTCAGCACCGGCTTAACCACGCCTGCTTGGGCTAAATATTCATTCACTGCACTGCCCGCACCCGCCATCACTGCATGCTCTTCAACTGTCACAAACAGTTGCGTACTTGCTGCGATTTGATCGATCAACTGTGTATCTAATGGCTTCACGAAGCGCATATTAATCACACGTACAGCCACATCTAGCTTTGTCGCTAAAGCCTGTCCTGCCTCTAGTGCCGCTTGAACACGACTACCAAATGCCAGTATAGAAATGGTGTCCTCTTGCTGATCATTGAAGTTTGCAAGAATTTCACCACGGCCAATTTCAAGCTCGGTCATCTCTTGCTGAATCTCAACACCCAGTCCATTACCACGTGGGTAACGTACCGCCGCTGGGCCTTTATACAAATAAGCCGTATGCAACATTTGACGACATTCATTTTCGTCTTTCGGCGCCATGATCACCATGTTTGGCACGGTACGCATAAAGGCATAATCATATGCACCGGCATGCGTTGGGCCATCTTCACCAACCAAACCTGCACGGTCGATACCAAATGTCACATCAAGATTTTGCAAAGCAACGTCATGAATCAGCTGGTCATAACCACGTTGTAAGAAGGTTGAATAGATTGCAACAACCGGTTTTACCCCTTCACAGGCCATACCCGCAGCCAAAGTCACCGCATGTTGTTCTGCAATGGCAACATCAAAAAAACGCTCAGGGAACTGCTTGGCAAATTGCACCATGCCTGAACCTTCACACATCGCTGGGGTAATCGCCAATAAACGATCATCCTGTGCAGCTTCATCACATAACCACTGACCAAAAACATCTGAATATTTCGGTGCAGTTGCCACTGCAACGGGTGCATTCACTTTACTGATGGCATGGTATTTGATTTGATCTGCTTCGGCAGGTGCAAAGCCTTTACCTTTTTTGGTATAGACATGCACTAAACGTGGGCCTCTGCGTTTTTTTAAGGCTTCAAACACATGTGTCAATTGTTCAACATCGTGCCCATCAAAAGGACCAAAGTAGTCAAAGCCAATGGCTTTAAATAGGTTGTCTGCAGCATCGGTCGCAGCACAATGTAGGCGTGAGTTATACGCCCATTCAGGATGAGGTTGAATATAGGCTTCGCCATTTTCAGAAATATTCACCGATTGACCACTTTCCCAAATCGCAGCCAAATGCTTAGCAAAACCACCAGTACTGCATGAGATCGACATATCGTTGTCGTTCAATACCACCATGAGGTCAGCATTGTGTGCCACCGCATCGTTCATGGCTTCAAAAGCCATGCCCGCTGTCATCGCGCCATCACCCACGATTGCAACCACATGACAGGGATCTTGCTTGAAGCGACGTGCCAATGACATCCCAAGACCAGCAGAAATCGCTGTTGATGAATGGCCTACGCCAAAGGTGTCAAATTCAGATTCTTCACGGGCAGGAAACGCAGCCAAACCATCTTTGGCACGAATCGTCACTAATTGTTCACGACGACCGGTCAAGGCTTTATGCGGATAGGCTTGATGACCCACATCCCAAATCAGACGATCACGTGGCGTTTCAAAACAGTAATGTAATGCCACGGTTAATTCGATCACCCCAAGATTGGCACCAAAATGCCCACCACTTTGTCCGGCCGCATACAAAATAAATTGACGTAACTCATCCGCCACTTGCTCTAATTGGCTGCGCTCGAGTAAACGAAGTTGTTGAGGATGGTTAATCGTATCCAGCAACGGTGTTACAGGGCGTTGAGATGGTATTTCTTTATACAGCATAATGTGGCAAAGCCTTCTAAAGCCTGGCAAATTCCTAAGCTCGGTCTAAATGGGTAACTCGATCATATCGTCGAATTGTATCACCTTACAATCAGCCAAACTTGTAGCGATGTAATTTTTAGCAATGATCTCGTTGGGGAGATTTTGAATGAGTCAGATTATCCTGAATAATCTTCCTATTTATCAACTATTATCGTTCGCTTTATACAAAAAAGAAAATGTTCTGCATAAATTCGTCGTTGCAATTCTACCAATGTCCAAGCATTACGCTATACTTTAGCCAATTTATAATCGAATAAACGGGTTAAGCAGTGCCTATAGAATTTGTCGCAACGTCAAGATTACCGACCGCTTTTGGTGAATTCAATATTACGGTTTTTCAGGATCCTGAAACCGGTGAAGAACATGTCGCACTCTCTAAAGGACTAGAACAAGCTCCCACTGAACCTGTTTTAGTACGTATCCACTCCGAATGCCTGACTGGTGATGCCTTTGCTTCACTCAAATGTGACTGCGGCCCACAACTTCAAGCCACCCAAAAATTAATTAATGAAGCGGGTCAAGGGGTGATTTTATATTTACGCCAAGAAGGTCGCGGTATTGGTTTAACCAATAAAATCCGTGCCTATGCCCTACAAGACCAAGGTCATGACACAGTGGATGCCAATTTATTATTGGATCTTCCTGCCGATGCACGTCGTTATGATATGTGTCCTATCATGTTGAATCATCTCAATATTACGGCTGTGCGTCTCATTACCAATAACCCATTAAAAATTGAAGCGCTCCAAGCGCAAGGGGTGAATGTCGTTGATCGTGTTCCGCTGACTGTGGGTTTAAATCCCTTTAACGAACAATATTTAAAAACCAAACATGATCGTATGTCGCATATGTATCAAAAGGACGATTTTTAAAAATCCTTTAAATTCTCCATAAATTAATCCCTCCAAACCTCCCTTTACAAAAGGGAGGCTTCCCCCTCTTTATTAAAGAGGGGTTAGGGAAAATTCAAATCGTCATCGAAAAAATACGATTTTCAGGAACACGACGTTTTAATCTTAAATCAAAAGCCATGCAGATATTACGGACAAACGGCTTGCCTGCATCACGCACCTGAATGTGCTGATCAAAAATCTCGAGCAAGCCATCTTCTTGCATTTCAGCCAATTGCGCTAATACTTCATCAAGCTCAGGAAATTGCATTTCTGGACCTGCCCAAGAAGTTTGGAAGGTACACATCAAATTGAGAATATGTTTACGAATGATTAAGTCCTCATCTGTCAGCACATGCCCCCGATAGACTGGAATTTCATTCGCTTCTAAACGTGCATAATAGTCTTCAATTTTCTTTTCATTTTGTGCAAAGCTGTACCAACTATCACTGATCGAAGATAAGCCGAGACCAATCATTACTTGGGTTTTCGATGCGGTATAGCCCATAAAATTACGGTGCAAACTGCCCTGCTGAAAAGCTTGATACATCGGATCTTGGGTTAATGCAAAATGATCCATCCCTATTTCATGATAGCCATGCGCTAGTAACTTTTTTTTACCCTCTTCATAGCATTGACGCTTTAAATCATCTTTCGGGACATCGGCATCTTTAAACCCACGCTGACCATTGCCCTTAATCCACGGCACATGTGCATAGCTATAAAAGGCTAGACGATCTGGCATCAAACGATTGGTCTGTTCAATGGTATGCAACACGTCGTTTAAATCCTGAAATGGCAGACCAAAAACCAAGTCATGCGAAATAGAGGTATAGCCTATATCACGTGCCCACTGTGTTACTTGTTCAACATGTGAAAAGGGCTGGATACGGTGGATGGCTTTTTGCACCTTTTCATTATAATCCTGCACCCCATAACTCACGCGTCGAAACCCAACTTCGTACAAGGCTTGTAAATGCTCACGTGTGGTATTGTTCGGATGCCCTTCAAAACTAAATTCATATGCATCAGCAATATCTGCCTGCGCTAAAATCCCTTGAATCAACTGGGTAAGATGCTCAGGAGAAAAGAAGGTAGGTGTTCCCCCGCCCAAATGAATTTCTTTAATTATTGGTCGATCGACCAAGAGCTGACAATATAAGTTCCATTCTTTCAGTACAGCCTGAATATAAGGCAGCTCCATCTCATGTTTTTTCGTGACTTTTTTATGGCAGCCACAAAACGTACATAAGCTTTCACAAAATGGCAGATGGATGTACAGACTGATGCCTTCGCTGTGATTAGTCTCATCAAATGATCGCTTCAAGCCCTGTTTCCACTGTTGCAATGAAAACTCAGCTTCCTCCCAATACGGCACGGTTGGATAACTGGTATAGCGTGGACCCGGTACATTATATTTTTGAATTAAAGAACTCGCCTGCTGAGACATCGATGCACCATTTCAATCAATGAGATTCAATTTAAATCTACCTTATGATTATTGTGCTGAGCTTCAGAAGTGAATTCAACCTAGCAAATTTGTCGGAATAGCCCCAATTTCAGCCTGAGTGATTGCTGCTAACTCTGCATGATCTTTTTGTTTAATCGTTAGATTTCTGAAGTTCAAGCAAAGATCCGATGCTGAGTATCGGGAAAAATGCCTTAAGTTTTCACGTAATTTATGCTTTGATGACACTTATCTTTAAATTATTTTAATAAAGGTCACCATGCAGAATCCAACTTCAGCCGATATTCAACGTGTAGATGAATTCCTTCGCGATTTACAGGCACGGATTTGTGCCGCATTGGAACAGCAAGAACGTGCTGGTGGCGGAAGTGCCGAATTTGCGATCGATGACTGGGAACGCCCTGAAGGTGGTGGTGGTCGCTCACGTGTTCTTCAAAATGGGACGGTGATTGAAAAAGGTGGTGTGATGTTCTCGCACATCAACATTTCAAAATTACCTGCCTCAGCGACTGAACGCCATCCCGCTATTGCAGGTGCAAAAGCGCAAGCCATGGGCGTGTCATTGGTAATTCACCCGAAAAACCCCAACGTCCCAACCTCACATGCCAATGTGCGTTTATTTGTCGCGGAAAAAGAAGGACAAGATCCGATTTGGTGGTTTGGCGGTGGTTTTGACCTCACTCCATTTTATCCAAATGATGAAGATGTCTTGTCTTGGCATCAAACTGCCCATGATCTTTGTGCCCCATTTAGCGATACGCTCTATGATGAACATAAGAAATGGTGTGATGACTATTTCTATCTCAAACACCGTGATGAACAACGTGGTGTGGGTGGTTTATTCTTTGATGATCTCAACCAATGGGACTTTGAAACCTGTTTCAAATATATGCAGGCCGTCGGTAATGGTTATTTAGAGGCAATTTTACCGATCTTCCAAAGAAACCAAGACAAAGCCTATACCGAAGCACAACGAGACTTCCAACTTTACCGTCGTGGTCGTTACGTTGAATATAACCTAGTGTATGACCGTGGCACCTTATTTGGTTTACAAACTGGTGGGCGTATTGAATCCATTTTAGTAAGTATGCCACCTTTGGCGGGCTGGTCATATCGTCCTGAATGGGAAGAAAATTCTCCAGAGAAAAAGCTCACCGACTTTTATTTAAAACCGCAAGATTGGCTGAATACGCTGAAATAAAACGGATATACATGTATTCGCCCCTGTCCGTCAGGGGCTTTTTATTGCCTGATGAATAGAGTATTCATTTGT
This sequence comes from Acinetobacter sp. YH16044, assembly GCF_013417145.1. NCBI lineage: Bacteria > Pseudomonadati > Pseudomonadota > Gammaproteobacteria > Moraxellales > Moraxellaceae > Acinetobacter > Acinetobacter sp. YH16044. The sequence continues at coordinate 109,351 of NZ_VPEK01000004.1, read as the reverse complement.
ATGTAATATCTTGATGCATAAATAAATTTTTTAAGCATTTACTTTGTAATCAGATTGCTCAACAATGACACATCTTTTAAACAGCTTTACGCTATGTCATTGCACAATGTGTCAATAAACTCATGGCTGTAACTTTCTTGTACGGAGTACAACGCACATGACACATCAAACACTCAATAAAAAAGCAGTCAGTCTTACTGCCTTGGTGTTTTGGAGCTTTGCTGTTGTGCTGATCAGCGCTATCAGTACTAATATTTTTTCCGAAACCTCTTTGAATGACAATTTGGCTATTGGCTTCATGGTGGTTGCCTTGATTGGTTTAGTCATCAGTGCTGCCAGCATCTTGATTCAAAGCGTCTTAGATATTTGTAATCCTTAATTTCCCCCCTTTATTTCACGATTTTAAGACTGCCCGAACTTTAGCCATCATCAGATTTGGCGTATATTGTCTGCTCTTTCACATCTACATGGACGCTGTGCAATGAGCAAACAATTTGCCGTGATTGGCAACCCGATTGAACAATCACGCTCACCTGAACTTCATCATGCCTTCGCTGAAAAAACAGGCCTCGACATTCAGTACAGCAAACGACTTGCGCCACTCGATGGTTTTCAGCACAGTGTCGAATCCTTCTTTGCCGAAGGTGGCATCGGTATGAATGTCACTGTTCCGTTTAAAGAACAAGCCTATGCACAATGTGCCGTCCTGACTGAACGTGCCAAAATTGCAGGTGCGGTCAATACACTTTGGATGCAAGATGGTCAATTACACGGTGATAATACTGATGGTCAAGGCTTGGTGAATGCCATTCATGCCTTAGATTGGAATTTAGAACAGAGCGATATATTGATCATTGGTGCAGGTGGTGCAACACGTGGCGTGATTTATCCGCTGGTACAAGCTGGGGCCAAAAAAATCGTCATTGCCAACCGTACTTTAGCGCGTGCTGAACAATTGGTCGCTGACTTAAAAACTGCTGTCCCCAATGCCGAACTTGTAGCCATTGCCCTCACTGACTTAGCAGGTCAATTTGATCTGGTGATTAATGCCACATCGGCAAGCTTAACGGGTGATCCGCTAATTTTGCCTGAAGCATTACAATTCACGCACGCCTATGAAATGGCCTATGGCAAGCCGTCGACATTTTTGGATCAAGCCAAAGCACGCCATGTTCCAACCTCAGAAGGTTTTGGCATGTTGGTTGGTCAAGCGATCGAATCTTTTTCCATTTGGAATGGCGTCAAACCTGATCTAAAAGACTTTCTATAATTCAAAATGATTTGCTCAATTCACTTTCTGAGCAGGCTAAACACCTAAAAAAAGAACCTCAATTGAGGTTCTTTTTTTGATCCAACTTAGTTCTTGTGTTTTTGTATCGCCTTATAGGTCTCATAATAAGCCGATTGGCTGAACAACTCTTCGTGTTCTGCTGCTAGGCCTTGCAATGACGCTTCTGATAATTTTCCTTTGATATCATCAGCAAAGGCTTGCGCATAGATTTTTGATGCTTTCACCAAATGCGCTTTTTCAGTTCCTTCCAGTTCATAGCTAGCTAAAAAGTTTTGTTGATATAAATGTGCAAAAATCGCCTGATCAGTCTTATAGGTTTTTTGCAATTGTTTCCACTCAACCTGAGCTTTGTACTCACCAATCCCCGACTGTACATAATGATTGACCGAAGAACCTAAGTCATCAAAGTCTTGATAGCGATGTAAAGCATGCTTATCACGTAATTGATTTAAACGTTTCAGCGCATTGCCTGTTGGTTCTTTTAACCCATCAACAAATCGATATGCATAAACTTCAGCAATTTCATTCAAATCATTGACTGAGTAATAACGCACATACTGAGCGCGATAGTTAGCAAATGCCACGACAAATGCCGCTTGATAGGCTTTCACTTCAGATTGATGGCGCTTATAACTTTGCAAAGCTACAATACTTAGATATTCAGGAAGTTCGATTTCTTCATTTGCAGCACGGACATCATCGACCGATGCAGTTTCTGCTTCAACAAGCAGAGGATCATTTCCCGTGATTGGTGCAAGCAGACCTTTCAACATATTTTCAAAGAGTGAATCTTTACTGACTTCCTCAATGGATTTTGCCTGTTTCATGGCTTGACGATCAATTTTAGTCGCATTGCCATAATTCAAGATTTGGTTGCTACTTTTCAGCTTTAATTGACCTAAACGTGGCTCATTAAAGGCCAATTGATAGTCCATTACTTGGACGCGGCCTTTGTGATCTAAGCCTACATCCATCACAACATTCGAAGATGATTTATCCTGTGCATTCAGCACCTGCGCAATTTCAGTTTGATGCTTTTGCCATAATTGCTGGAATTGTTTTACATCGACAAGTTGTTCACTTTGATATTGCTGGAATACCGGCTTTAACTGTTCAACAGCGTCCGAAATCTCTGAATCTGTATTGGATGCGTCCGCAGCAGAGGCCGATGGTACAGAATCTTCTTGCAGCGGTATCACCCGAACATCTTGATAATCCTGACACAGTGTGACTTTACCAATCGGCACCTGTTTGGTGTTCATCAAGGCCTGACAGACTTCTTCAGATAAATTCGCTGTTTCATCATCTTCTTCGGAAACCGCATAAGCTTCGGTTACTTCAGTATCCGAACTATAGGTTTCTTCGTCATCAGCCGCGGTCGCCTCCGCATATGCACTTGCAGTATCGATCGCGTATTCAGCAGATTCAGCTGCAGAAGACGTTTGTTCTTCTTCAGTTTCGTGTTGGTGATACATCAGGCCATGCATTTTCGCATTGAGCAGCTCATTCACACGTTCAACAGATGCATAAGCCGCATCATAGTCTTCATCCTCAGCTGCTGCCGCTACTGCAGTCCCTCCCGCCGCTTCAGCCGCAGCCATCGCCTCTTCGGAAGCACTGTGATGCACAGCAGCGTCCACAGATTCATCTTGCTCGACGTCACTATTACGCTGACCTTTGATTTGCGTGGTGTAATAGTTGGCGTTCACAAAATCAAAAAGTTCAAGCTGGGTGTAAAGCGCATCGAGATCACCCACATAGCGGATTTTTTTAGTCAGCCCTGCATTTTTTTCATCACGTGTTAAAGCAATATTTTGCACTTGATTCGGCTCTGCCAAGACATAGGGCAAAGCATTCATCTGTTTTAAATAGTCAGCAAATTTTTTCAAATCGTACTGAGCAATCGTCTCTTTATGTTTTGAAAAATCCACATAAGCCAAGCTGCTTTGGCTTTCGCGATTCACCATAAACGGCATGAACGCAAAGTAGTTGGTATAAAATTTATGTTGATTAAAATCAATGATCATCGGCAACTGTGCATTCACCTGCAAGGTCGGTTTTTGATAACTCAATTGCAAGGTTAAGGCAGCAAGTTTTTCTCTAAAATGTACTGAACCGCTATAGCTAAACTGTAAATCATTCAATACATTCAGCAGTGATTGAGCAATTTTAGATTGCGGAGAAACGCCATCCTCTTCATCGCTATAGCGCGCTGATGGTGGGATCGATTCATTGGCAATGGCTTGATAGAGCTGTTTCTTTTCTTTTTGGCTAAACGGAATATTTTGGGTTTTAATCAACTGATCCAGTTGTTTTTTAAGTTTAGGATCCAGCTCTGGCTGTGTGCTTATCGCAGGCTTTGACTTGGTTTCAGGCTTTTTTTCATCGAACTGAAGATCTGTCTGAATTGAAAATTGCCCTTTCATGTCATAACTGGCATTTTCAAACATTGCGTTTAAGCCTTGAGTGGCTTGTTGCCCGAGAGACTGATCCGTTGAATTGGTTTTTATGACATGTTGAGCACACCCAGTAATACTCAAACCCAGTAAACAAAGTGTTATATATTTTAATCGCATAATTGTACGAAAGACCTAAGTTCTTTATGATTTATTAAAAGAAAAAAATGATCAAAAGATCAACATCAAGTCTATCAGAAGTTTATTTTTCACATGTTGGTTAAATATTACAATTCGCCTTTCTGACATTTTTTAAGGGCGTATTCATCAATGTTTTTTTGGATAAAATTATGAATAATCAAATCATCAATACAGATAATCCAAAAAAATTTAGATATTAGGATTAAGACTATGCCTGCATATAAAGCGCCTTTACACGATATTCGTTTCTTAATGAATGAAGTGCTCGATTACCCAGCACATTACAAAACTTTGTCTAATGGTGAAGCTGCTGATGCAGACACTGTCGACATGATTTTAGAAGGTGCAGCGGATTTTTGTGAAAACATCCTTTCGCCTTTGAACCAAACGGGTGATGAAGAAGGCTGTCATTTTGAAAATGGTGATGTGAAAACACCAAAAGGGTTTAAAGAAGCCTATGACCAATTTGTACAGGGTGGCTGGCAAGGTCTGTCTTTCCCTGAAGAATTTGGCGGTCAAAACTTGCCACAGTCGTTGAATCTCATCAAATCTGAAATGATGGGTACAGCAAACTGGTCATTCCAAATGTATCCGGGTCTCAGCGTAGGTTGTATCAACACCATTCTACAATTTGGTTCAGAAGAACAGAAAAACCAATATTTACCGAACCTTGTTGCTGGAACTTGGTCAGGCACCATGTGCTTAACTGAACCTCAATGCGGTACCGACTTAGGTCAGGTAAAAACCAAAGCGGAACCTCAAGCTGATGGTAGCTATGCAATTTCTGGTACAAAAATCTTCATCTCTGCGGGTGAGCATGATTTAACAGAGAACATCGTGCATATCGTTCTTGCACGTCTTCCAGATGCACCTGCGGGCACCAAAGGCATTTCATTGTTCATCGTTCCAAAATTCCTTGTGAATGCAGATGGTACTGTGGGCGAACGCAATCCTGTAACGTGTGGTTCGATTGAACACAAAATGGGGATCCGTGCTTCGGCAACAGCTGTGCTGAACTTTGATAATGCCATTGGCTACTTGATCGGTGAAAAACACAAAGGCCTACACGCAATGTTCACCTTTATGAACACTGCACGTATTGGTACAGCGATCCAAGGCATTGCACATGCTGAATTGGCATTCCAAGGCGCTCTTCCATATGCCAAAGAACGTATGTCTATGCGCGCACTTTCAGGTAAAAAAGATCCTGAAAAAGTAGCCGATGCGATTATTCACCATGCAGACGTACGTCGTATGCTTTTAACTCAAAAAGCGATCGCTGAAGGCGGCCGTTCAATGATTTACTATGCAGCTCAAATTGCGGACAAAATGACTGATGCTTTAACCCGCGGTGATACAGCAGCGTTTGAAGCACATGATGACCACTTAGGCTTCTACACCCCGATTCTCAAAGGTTTCTTAACCGAAATGGGTTATGAAGCTGCAAACCATGGTATGCAAGTATACGGAGGTCATGGTTATATTAAAGAATGGGGCATGGAACAAATTGTTCGTGACTCACGTATCTCTACTCTCTACGAAGGCACAACCGGTGTTCAAGCACTAGACTTGATTGGTCGTAAAGTTCTGCTGACCTCTAAAGGTAAAGTGATTCGTGACTACACAGCTGAAATCTTGAAGTTCTGTGGTCAACATGCACGTAACAAATACATGCGTCGTTTTGCGTGGGACTTAACGAAGCTTTGCGCACAGTGGAATGCATTAACGGTTCGTATCATGCTTGCAGCACGTAAAGACCGTGACATCGTATCTTCTGCTTCTGTCGATTTCTTGATGTTCTCTGGCTACGTGATGATGGCTTATTTCTGGGCACAACAAGCTGCCGTAGCTTCTGAAAAATTAGCAGAAGGCAATGGTGCAGAAGTTCCTGAGTTCTATAAAGCAAAAATCAAAGTGGCTGACTTCTACTTTGAACGTCTATTACCACGCTCACAAGGTCACGCTGAAGCAATGGTTAACCCATCGAAGACCATGACTTCTTTGGCTCCTGAACACTTTAGCTTTGACTACTAAGCTTTAAACCGAGTTAAATGACTCTATAAAAAGACCGCTTCGGCGGTCTTTTTTGTCTTCTCTTTTAATTTTGATCTATAGGAATTACGAGTAGTATTCTTAATTTCTTCATGAGGTAACAACAATGTATAACGATGAACTTTATATGGAGAAATATTGTTGTATTTTTCAACAAAAATAGAACACCTTATCGCTAAAACATAATTTTATTTAATAAATATTAAATACTTAAAGTAAATTTAACTCCATAATTTTAGCTTTACATTTGTATCTCATACAACTTCATATCTTCTGCATAGCCTCCCCCTATGATGACTTCATTGATTCATAGAGAGCGTAACCATGAAAAAATTGATGTCTTCATTGATGATTGGTCTGATTGCAACAACTGCGACAATGTCTGCAATGGTAGCGCCTGCATTCGATCATAAAAATCCGCTACCTGCTGCACACTTTGATAAAAAACCTGTACCGCCTAAAGCAACACATCACAAACCTGCTGGGCCGCAAATGGTGAAAAAAGAGCATCAACAAGCTCATGCAAAATTTGCCAAACAAAATCATAAGGCAGTAGCTTTTAAAGGCAATCAACACAAACCTGTTTCGCAGCATAAATTACCGCCAATGCCACCGAAACATCGTTAAGCTAAATTAAAAAAAGACCGCTCATGCGGTCTTTTTTAATATTTACTTTGCTTTATCAGCAATAAATTCTTTAATCTCTATGGGTTTATCTTTTACCAACTCAACAGTGCCTTCATTCACACCATTAAAGTTCTTAAAGTGAATTGAAACACCTTGGTCGTTGGCAAGTCGTACACCACTTCCTGAAACTCCTCGTTTCAATTCATACACACGATCAGAATTATCAGTCAATTGTGCGGTTTCAAAATTATCTTTGGTTTTTAACTCAAGGCTAAGATCTTGTGGCCCTGTAAAGTGAATCACTTGCTCATCTTGAGATACTGCAACATCGTTTGTTTGTGCAGTTGCGGTCGTTGCCTCTGTTGCAACATTTTGTTCTGATGGTGCTTTTTTATCGGTGCAACCCACCAAAGCTATAGTTAATAACGTCGCAGTTAAAATATATTTCATTTTCTGAAGTTCCTTTATGCCATGTAAATTCAATTATCAACTGAATAATTTCATACACATTCTGCAAATTACATTCGGAATATGAAAAATTACTTGTCGCTCAAATTTTAAAACAAGTTTGACATAGCTTTCATTACAGGAATTCTTCCAATACTGAATTTAAAAAGATATGTCCCTGCTCGGTACAAGACAAAAGTGTTGGATCACTGACCATCAATTTACGTTCACGTAATGAGTTCAATAACTCGGCAATCGGCTCTAAACTTTCCCCTGTACGCTCGCTATATAGCTTGGCTTCCACCCCATGATTTAAACGTAGTGCATTCATCATAAATTCAAAAGGCATGTCGGCTGCTTCGATGCGCTTAAACTGAAGATGTTCAGCAGGTACTTTGGCTAAATAGTCTTTTGGCAGGCGGGTTTTTTGGAAACGATACACCCCATCAGGCTGGGTCACTTTGCCATGTGCGCCTGCACCAATCGCCAAATAATCGCCAAACTGCCAGTAATTTAAATTATGTGCAGACGGCTTTTCTTTACGCCATGCCGACACTTCATAATTGATAAAGCCTTGTGCTGTTAAATAGGCTTCGCCCTGTGCTTGAATCTCTTCAAGCACATCATCGACAGGCAGAATCGGCTGGGTGCGGAAAAAGACCGTATTCGGCTCAATCGTCAACTGATACCACGACACATGCGTTGCGCCATTTTCCACAGCCAATTTCAAATCCAAAAGCGCTTGCTCAATGGTTTGTTCAGGCAGGCCATGCATCAAATCGACATTCACCCGTTCAAAACCTGCTTCCCGTGCATGCTGAATGGCAGAAATGGCATCGTCATTCGAGTGAATCCGACCCAGTTTTTTCAGTTGCTCGGTATTAAAACTCTGCACACCGATGGATAAACGATTGATCCCTGCATCTAAATAACCGGCAAATGGATCGTGCTCAACCGTGCCTGGATTGGCTTCCAAGGAAATTTCACAACCTTCTTCAAACGGCACCAACGCTTTGAGCTGAGTAAATAACCATTGATAGCCTTGGGCAGAAATCAATGATGGTGTACCGCCACCAATAAATACACTATGAATCAAGCGATCCTGAGCAAAATCGACTTGGGTTTTAAAGTCTTCAACCAGCGCCTGTAAATATTCTTGTTCTAAGTCCAAAGACAATTCACCATTCGGCACCGCATGCGAATTAAAGTCACAGTATGGACATTTACGCACACACCACGGCATGTGAATGTATAAAGACAAAGGAACGAGTACAGGATTTAATTCAGCCAAGGAGAATGCTCAAAATGCGTTGAAGAATGCTGTTTATTTTAACATGACTGCATCAGAGTGCTTATGAAAACTCTGATCGAATACAGTAGACTGATCATATTAAAAAAGAATTTGCTGATAACAAGATGAAAATAAGCAGCCATTTATTGTACTTACTGCCGCTCGCGATGGGTATTGGCATCGCCATGACCATTCAAACAGCGATCAACAGCCAATTGCGTGAATATTTATATTCACCGCTGCAAGCTGCCCTTTTTTCTTTTTTGATTGGTACAATAGTCCTCGCCTTTATGGTGTTTTTTCAATCGGCCGAAAAACCGGACTTTGCAAGTTTTGCTCAAATCCCTTGGTATTTATGGCTGGGGGGATGTTTGGGTGTTTATGCCATCAGTATCAGTATTTATACCGCACCGAAACTGGGTTTTTTATCCCTCTCCGGTCTGATTATTTTTGGTCAAATCTTGATGTCGATGGTAATTGACCATTTTGGCTTGCTCGGTACTGAAAAAACCCCGATTAACTGGCAACGCTTATTGGGTGGCGTGGTGATTTTTATTGGTGTGCTTCTCACTTTCCAACGCTAAGACCTCATTCCTAAGCACCTCACAAGAAATGAGTACATTCTGTGTCTACTGTCACGGCTGTAACAAGCAGCAAGTATGAATTAAAACAACTGTTTCATTTAATGATCCCGATATTGATCACGCAGTTTGCGCAAGCGGGATTTGGTCTCATTGATACCATCATGGCTGGACACATGTCCGCCAATGACCTTGCAGCCATTGCGGTCGGGGTCGGTTTATGGATACCGGTCATGCTGCTGTTCAGCGGCATTATGATTGCCACCACCCCATTAGTGGCAGAAGCCAATGGTGCTCGCACGCCTGAAAAAATTGCCACCATCGCCCGTCAGTCTTTGTGGGTCGCATTATTTTTAGGGATCATTGCCGCATTAGTCTTACAAGCTATGCCGCTGCTTTTACCGTTATTGGGTGTCCCTGAAGTATTACTTCCGAAGGCGAGCTTATTCTTACACGCCATTAGTTTAGGTATGCCTGCTGTCACCATGTACGCAGCTTTACGTGGTTACTCAGAAGCATTGGGGCATCCACGTCCAGTCACTGTGCTGAGTCTGCTGGCCTTATTGGTGTTAATTCCACTGAACTTTATTTTTATGTATGGTTTAGGCCCAGTCCCTGAACTGGGTTCTGCTGGATGTGGATTTGCCACCGCGATTTTGCAATGGTTAATGTTCTTTGCTTTGGCGATGTACGTTTTCAAAGGATCGGCCTATCAAAAGACCCAACCTTTCGCTGCCTTTGAAAAAATGAACAGTGAATGGATCAAACGTATCTTAAAACTTGGCTTTCCCATTGGCTTAGCCATTTTCTTTGAAGTCAGTATTTTTAGTACAGCCGCTATTGTTTTGAGTCCCTTAGGCGAAGTTACCATTGCAGCGCATCAAGTCGCCATTTCGATTACCTCGCAATTGTTTATGATTCCCATGTCACTGGCGATTGCGCTGACCATTCGAGTTGGTACCTATTATGGGGAAAAGAACTGGCTAGCGATGCGAAAAGTCCAAAAAGTTGGGATGTTGACAGGAACGGTATTTGCCCTGATTACTATGCTGTTGCTTTGGCTTTTACGTAATGAAATTGTGTCACTGTATACCAATGACTATGATGTGACTCAGCTTGCAGTATATTTGGTCTTGTTCGCGATTGCCTATCAGTTGATGGACGCATGGCAAGTCAGTGCCGCAGGGTGTTTACGCGGCATGCAAGACACTAAAGGGCCGATGTGGATCACCATGATCGCGTATTGGATCATTGCCTTCCCTGTCGGGATCTATCTTGCACGCTTCACCACGACTGGTGCTGCAGGCGTTTGGATTGGCCTAATTGTGGGTCTGACTGTCGCCTGTATACTGCTACTTACACGTTTATTTATGATGAATAAACGTTTAGCTCAAGCGGGATAAGCCCTTAAAAATCATCTAAAAAGTTACTTAACTGATGTTACGCACATAAAAGTAATTTTGCATTTTTAAAATGATTTTTAATTTTATTCGACGGAGTCTTACATCTTAGGGATTGAATAACGGGATTAGCCTTCGGCTGGAGGTACTTTTGTTTCGGCAAAAGTACCCAAAACCATTGTCATCCGCAAAACTCGTTCACCAGCGTGTAATTATTCAAAGTCACGCAAAAACATTTTTGATTAGAAGTAGTCCTGTCTCAAACACTTGCGGATGACGTTACCGCGTATCGTTCTTTTATTTGAATCAAATGGCGCTTCTGATGTTACTACGTAACATCAGTTACTTAAAAAAGACGGCTACGCTATGCAGAAGATTAATGCAAATTAACACTCTGCATAGCAACGCCATAAATAAAAATACGAAGAAGAGGAAAATAAACATGTCCCATGTATTTCGCTCGATCAGTCTCTGTCTGAGCTTGGGCTTCTCCATGTCACTACAAGCTGAACAAACGATCAACCGACATGAATTTCCTTTATATCACGCACCCATCAAAGTCCAATCACAACCCGAATTTGATTACATCAATCAAGCACTTTGGACAGCCTTTCGCTTTTATCATGAACAACAAGCAGACTCATATACCGCACGTTTAAAATTAAGTTGTCAGCAGTCTGGTATGGCGTATACCTATCAGGACTTCATCAAGGCCAATCAAAAGTTTGCCTCTGCGGATGATCAGGATTTTATCGTGACGCAAAACCTCATCACCTTGAATGAAAATTTACACCATAACCAATGCAGTAAATATCTCAGTCCACATTTAGAACTGGAAAAAACTGAATCGAGCGAAGCAGCAAAAACCAACTAATTAAGCGCCTCGATGGCATTTTTTAAACTTTGTGGCACTTGGCTGTCGTCCTCTACGTCTTTCACGATCGCTTGCCCGACAATCACATCTGTCCCATTAAAACTCATGGTTGGTGAGCCATACAATTCATAGCCTTCATTTAAAGCTTTGGTCACACGGGCACAGAAATTGACATCATCTTTACCGGTTAAATAGCGATACACTTTCATCGTTCAGTTCTCTTCTAGCGACGCGATATTTTAAACCATTCAGCGCGTGGCTTAAATTTGCCTGAATTATTTTCAGTATTTACATTTTTGCCCATCATTTTATCAATGCAAATAAAGTCTTAACAATTTAAAGTAGGCAGTTTGTGTTTTGTCGCCTATGATCGGTATTAGATAATAAATGATGATCTTGAGGAACATCACATGGCAAAAACGGCTAGCACACCGGGTCGTCGCTTTATGAAACTTGCCAGTATGACGGCAAGCATTGCTACTAAAACCGTTTCCAATTCCATCCGCAATATCACTGCCGATGAAGAACAGAAAAATGCATCTCGCAGTAAACTTTTTCAGGACATCGGTCTGCAAATTGCAGACACTTTGGGTGAAATGAAGGGTGCGGTGATGAAAGTCGGACAAATTGCCTCGCAGTACAAAGACATTTTTCCACCTGAAGTCGCAAAAGCGATCAGTAAATTACAACGCCAAGCGCCAGCCATGCCTTTTGCTGAAATTAAGGCTCAAGTAGAACAAGAACTCGGCAAACCCCTCGCGCAAATTTTTAAAAGTTTTGAAGAACAACCTTTTGCTGCTGCATCTATTGGGCAAGTGCATAAAGCCGTGTTACCTAATGGTCAGCAGGTGGTGGTGAAAGTGCAATATCCGGGTGTCGAAGAAGCCTGTGAAAGTGACTTAAAACAAGTTCGGCTTGCACTTCGTCTGATGGGCGTATTGAAAATTGATCGGAAGTTACAAGACAAGCTATTTCGTGAAATTCAGGACAGTTTGGACAATGAACTAAACTATGAAATTGAAGCACAAAACTTAGATGTTGCGCGTGCGTTTCATAGTGCGCTGGATGACAAAATCATCATTCCACAGGTCTATAAAGATTATTCTTCACGTCATATTTTGACTTTAAGCCTAGAGCCTGGCGACAGTATAGAAACTGCCAGCACATGGTCACAAGAAACCCGAAATGCCTTGGGAAGACGGTTATTCCGTGCCATTGGCCGTGAAATTTTCTTCCTTAAACGTTTCCACTGTGACCCACATCCGGGCAACTTCGCCTTTCGTGAAGATGGTTCAGTCATCGTATATGACTACGGCGGTGTGAAAACCCTGTCTCCTGAAATCGTGTCGCACTTTAAGCAATTGATTAATGCTGCACGCAAGCACGATATTCCACTGATGGAACAGCAACTCGATGCCTTACATTCACTCAATGAACTCGGTAAATTCCCTACGGAGTTGTATGAGCAATGGCTTGAAGTACTGATGCGTCCGCTGACCACACAATACGACTTTGCTGAAAACTCAGCACACCATGACGGGGTAGAATTAATTAAGCCTTCTCTTAAATATTGGGATGTGTTTAAACCGTCGCCAGACACCCTGATGGTGAACCGGACTGTTTCAGGACATTATTGGAATTTGATTCATTTGAAAGTGAATGACAATCTCAATGATCTTTTTGATGAGTTGGTCCCACCTAGCGCTTAAGGGAGCGTAAAGCGCTGATGATTGCCCGATGAATTTCGGGCAATATTTGCATTTTTAATTGTTATGTTATAACATTTCTTTAATCAATAAATTTAAGGAACAGAAGAATGCGTGCCAACATCCATCCCGAATACCGTGAAGTGCTCTTTCATGACACCAATGCCAATACCTTTTTTGTCATTGGCAGTACCTTAAGCACCAATCAAACCAAAGAGTTTGAAGGCAAGACTTATCCATATGTGACGCTCGATATCTCAAGTGCATCACATCCTTTTTATACAGGTGAACAACGTCAAGTAAATAATGAAGGACGTATTGCGAACTTTAATAAACGCTTTGCGCGTTTCAAACGCTCACAATAAGTTCAGTTTCGATTAAGTTTTTGCTTTTAAAATTAAAGCATTGAAGAAGTTCAGGGTTCCCCTCCTCCAGCCTGAGCTTCTTTTTTTTATGTCTGAAATTTTGTGGTTTCCAGCTTTGTTTTAAACATCTATTTTTAAAATCGACTGAAATAAGTAATATCCCAGCCCCAATACGATGACACCAATTACCACACTGGAAATAGCATAACTGAATGCTAGCCCACTTTGCCCTTGTCTAAGCAGTTGAAAGGTTTCTAAGCCGAAACTCGAAAAGGTGGTAAAGCCGCCTAAGATACCGACCATAAGTAATAAGCGTGCTTCATTTTGTAGAACGGGATATTTTTGGCTAAATGCAAAAAACACACCTGCACAAAAGCAACCTAAAATATTCACCCACCATGTTGCCCATGGAAAGAGCACGGTTGGCTTGGCCAATAACAGTCCTGCTGCATAGCGAAGTGTTGCCCCAATTGCGCCGCCACATGCGACCAAAAGCCAGTTCATAGTTGTCCTACTTCAACATCATTGGTATCTACAATTTAGGCAACAGACTGCCTAAGGTCGCCCATCAATATACACGCATTTAATTTACGCAAATAGTGTTAAATGTTTGGGCCAAAGCTTGCTATAGTCTGCAACACTTTGCGGTATTTTTTATTGAAAGAGGACATTATGGCTCAGGAATTATTAGATCAACTTCAAGCAGGGACTGCGAAATTTTCAGATGTGATTGCATTTATTGAAGCGCGTTATAACCACACACCAACCGCTTTTACCAATGGCAAACAAGCCAATGCAGCAACTGAAAACCAAGGCAGTGCCAAAGTATTTTCTTTTGCCCAATTGAATGGTCTAAACCAAGCTGAAACCTTAAGTCTTTTTGCTGAACATTATGCTGCTGTATTGGCGACACCAGACGCAACTGACCACCAAAACATTCGCCAATTTATGCAAAATGGTTGGGAAGGTATTCAATTTGACGGTCAAGCGCTCAGCGCGAAATAATGCTTAGGTGGATGTTCTAAATCAGTTCGTCTGCAATAAAAAAGCCAGTAAAATACTGGCTTTTTTATTGTTGATCATCAGTTCAAATCAGGACACTCGTACTCTACAAGTCCATTCAGCCATCGCGGTTTTTTCCCAAGCTCGTGCATGCTTCAAATGTAGTAATTCTTCACCTGCAGTCGTTGCGGTAAAACGATAAGTTTTTTGACCGCCTGCACCAAGCACTGGTGTCGCATCTGCAGCAGCTTGTTGTTGAGCTGACTGAAACACTTCTTCAACTTTAAAAAGTTTCGGTTGCTCAGCCAAAGACCATACATATCCGGTACTTGGATTTTCGTTTAACAACACTTCCAAAGTCTGTCCACGATCCATCTCAAGCAAGGTCGGACAACTTTGCTGTTCAGTAAATACATGGGTTTTCCCATCTACAGTTGAACTCATACTGTTACATCCACCAAGCGCCAAACCACTCGCCAACATTAGACTCAAAATAAGCTGTTTCTTTATCGTCATTTTCATCATCAAATTATTTTACCTTGCATCTAATGCACACCGATTTCAATACGATCTCGATGTAATCGAAGTTTAGCCTTTGACTTTTTCAATCCACTGAATCGAACTTACACGAAAAACTTCACAAGCCCCATCACCCGTATCTGTTGGGGTCAAAGATGAAGTCCAAACCAAATCTTTGTCTTTCACCTCAACCAAATCCCCTTTTAAACGCACAAGATCGCCACGTTTTACTTGAGTAATTTGTTTAGCAATTTGCGGGTTTGCAGGAATGATGTGCATATTCGACACCATCATCATGGCTTGCTTTTGCGGTACAGGAACACGATCCATTTTCCAATTTAAGAAACGGTCATATTGATTGACTGAAATCGTACGAGCAATTTCTGGCTCTGCAAATAAGCCCCAACTGACCGCATAATCAATCGGAGAAAATTTTGCTTGTTCATCTGTTTGATAGGTTTTTGAACCTAAAATTCGAAAATCACCTTTAAATTCCTTCAAGGTGGAAATCGACTGGCCTTTGGCAGCAGGTGCAAGACCTTTGGCAATATTATAATCTGAAGACGCTTGGACACCGACATTCAATAAAAAGCCTGCAAGTACAGTACTTAATGCAATTCGCTTGATCATCGCGTTATCCTCTTACCCTGTAATACTTCACATTACTCAATTTTAATTCTGCAATTGAGCCGACTTCTATACATAATGCCCGAACCTGAACATGAGCTTAAAATCACGTGGGTTGAGCCTGATGAATATCGTTTTCACTAACTAGTTGTAACTCTAGTTTTCACTAGTTGTAACTCTATATTACGCACACAGTCTGCATAAACCTTATGAACTTGGTAACAAAATGCTGTTATTCAGTCAATTGGCCCATATCCACGCTCCACGACATGATTTAAACTTAAAAAGACATGATTTACACTTTAAAAAAAGCCAACAACAATACTCGCTATGATTTATAAATTTTATCAACAACACATTTTTCCGCATCTTCTAAATCAAGTCATGCAGGTGCCAAGCCTGATGGATAAACGACGCGAACTCCTTTTAGCCGTATCTGGGGAGGTGCTCGAAATTGGCTTTGGTACAGGTTTGAATTTAGCGTTTTATCAAAATGTCGATACGGTTTTTGCCCTAGAACCCAATCCTGATATTTTTCATTTAGCTGCTGAACGTGTACATGCAGCGCCCTTTGAGGTACAGCATATTTTAGCCGGTGCTGAAAAATTACCCTTTGCAGATGAAAGTCTAGATCATGTCGTGAGTACATGGACCTTATGCAGCATTGCCGATATTGAAACTGCGCTTGAAGAAATCTACCGTGTCCTTAAACCAACAGGAACATTTCATTTGGTTGAGCATGTACAACACAATGAAAATCGGAAAATTAAGCAGTTACAGCATTTACTCACGCCCATTCAAAAGAAAGTCGCGGATGGCTGTCATCTGGATCGTCATATGCAAAAGTTGCTTGAAAATGCCCAGTTTGAATGTTTTGAAACGCAGTATTTTGATGCTGAAGGCATTCCAAAAATTGGACAGCGCATGTTGCTCGCCCGCGCACAGAAGTTGAGTTAAAGCTTCCAAGGCCATGTTTAAGCACAATCAAATCTAGTTAAAAGTACCTAGTCTTTGATTAGTCGAATGGCATTAATTTTTAGGATATGACAGGGCTTTTTATTCAACACATTAAAGGTGCTATACGACTTCCCTGTTTTGGTGGAATGCACATCCACCCATTCACCCAAAATCTCCACACGATCCCCTGATTTTAAACGGCGAATACGATTTGCGACGTCTTCGGATTGAGCAATCACACTGACATTTTGCAATTCGGACTTGAGCTGTTCAATTTGTGTCGAGGGCACGTCTTTCGCTTGTACGTTAAAACAGCGGTTCTGCTGCGACCATTCAAGATGATATTTTAAAGACTGGAAATCATTTGCGCCTGAACTCAGTAGCAGATCAATATTGCTAACATAGGCCAAGTCTTGAAAGCCACCCACCACGGTCGGTGCTGCCGGATGTAATGTACGACTACTGGCACTGTAGTAGCGTTTATCCAACAGCAAATATTCACCGGAAAATGCCTGAGTCGCTGTGACCTGAAAATTTTTCAGCACACCAGTCTGCTCTAAATGTGGAATGGCACGAAAATATTCAGACCATATCCACAGCATGAGCGCAAAAACGGCTGCAGTCGCTAAGAGTTTTTCCATGTGGATATTCTGTCCTTATTACTTTTCGACGGTTCTGAGGCTGAGTCACGCGAGCTTAAATATGCTCAAAATCAATTCGGATAGTTTCAAAACGCACTCGCCCTTCGGCAATGGCTTGAGCAATCGCTTGTTGCCCTTTGGTCAAACGTGCGCCACCACTTTTAATATCAATCAGCACCACTTCGATGTCTTCAGCGAGTCCATCACCATCACGAAAGTCGGTATAGCCATCAAAAACCACATAATCGATCGGGTCACCGAGAAACTTTGCATCGCTAGGTAAATATTGAAATTCGGGCATGATCGGCGCCATTTGTTCGGCCATTTTGCCTTTTAAAACAGCACGACTGGTATTTACACTGCGTTTTTGTGCGTGGGCCAATGCCTGCTGATGTTCCAATTCTAGTTCTGCAATATATTGCTCATATTCTGCCTTTATCCTTCCATTGCGACTGCCACTTAAAATTAAGGTGGTCAGTACAATCCCAATACACGCGCCAATGAGCATGGCCATCCAGACAGACATTTAAAATTCCTAATCTTTTTAATATATTACAGCGAAACCTATAGAAAAAACTTAGACTTTGGTTCTTTGTCATATTCCCCGCATTAAACAATGATATGCTAGGGATGAGCAGAATAAAATCTATTTAGGTCGATGAAAACGATATTAATTGCCAATCAAAAAGGTGGTTGTGGCAAAACCATCACAGCAATCAGTTTAGCCTCTGCACTTGCGCAAAAAGGTTATAAAGTGGCCTTGGCAGATGCTGACAATCAAAAGTCTGCACGTCAATGGCTCAAACAGCGCCCAGAGACTGCAGCCCCAATTCAGAGCCTAGATTGGCGTCATGAAAAATCGATTGGTGATGTGCCGAAAGGGATTGAATATCTAATTATCGATGCACCGGGTGCGTTATCGGGTGAACATGCAGATCAGTTGGTGAGTGAAGCTCATGCCATCATTACCCCGCTACAACCATCTTTCTTCGACATCGACTCGACCCGTCGTTTTTTAAAGCATTTGCAAGAAATTAAACGGATTCGTAAAGGTAAAGTCCAAATCTTATTACTGGCCAATCGTGTCAAACCCAATTCTGCTCATTCCAAAGAAATTCAAGATTTTTTCAATAAAGTTGAACAGCAGCCCGTTGCTTGGATTTCTGAACGTACCGCTTATGGTCAACTTGCCATGCAAGGTCTTTCGGTTTTTGATAAAACGCAAAAAATGTACCTCGGCATGCAGCAACAATGGCAACCTGTGCTCAATGCCATTATTGAAGACGAAGCCGAGTGGTTTTAACCCATCATTCCACATTTTGCTGATATAAAGGTCAATCTTGCAAGGATCTAGCCTGAAAGATATTCACCATAAGTTAACAAGCTCTCGTTTTCGGGAGCTTTTTTTTCGGTTAAGATTGAACACAACATGATGAAAAAATCAGAGCACGCATTGCCAACGTTCGCACCTACATTACAAAAAGTCTTATTGTTCGGATTATTTTTTATCCTGATTTTTTTGAGCTTTAGCGTACTCAAATACTTTATTGTGCCGGTTGTTTGGGCAGCGATTATTGCTTATATGACTTGGCCGCTGTATCAATCGGTGCATCGTTTTTGTGGCAATCGTGCAAATCTAAGTGCGGCGCTGATGATCTTACTGGTGGTGCTCGTGGTAGGTCTGCCGGTGATTTTTGCGATCTTCTTGCTACAACATGAAGGCCGTAACTTGTATTTTGAATTACAAAAGCAAGTTTTCTCTGGTCATGTCAATGTGCCTGATTTTATTCGCCAACTGCCGTTTATTGGTAAAGAAGTCAGTCGTACCCTGCATGAACTGAACAATGATCCAAACAGTATTATTCAATCGGTACAAATTTGGATTCAGGGGCATTTGAACTACGGTAAAGTTCTGGTCGGCGAAGTCAGTAAAAATATCTTTAAGCTGTGTTTTGCCGTGATGTCTTTATTTTTCTTCTATCGTGATGGTCAAACCATTTTAAGTCAGGTCAGTAAAGCCCTCGAAATGGTGATCGGGCCACGTATTCATCATTATCTTGCCACCATCTCGGATACCACACGTGCCGTAGTGTATGGCATCGGTCTTACCGCCATTGCCCAAGCTTTACTTGCCGGTGTTAGCTATTTTGTCGCCGATGTGCCTAACCCAATGTTATTAACCATCATTACCTTCATGTTGGCACTGATTCCTTTTGGCCCACCGATTTCATATACCGCTGTATCGTTGTGGTTATTTTCACAAGGTCAAACCATTGAAGCCATTGGCGTCATGGCTTGGGGTGTTTGTATCGTGAGTACGGCCGATAACGTGATTCGTCCTTTAGTGATTTCAGGGGCAACGCAGATTCCATTCTTATTAATCATGTTCGGTGTTTTAGGTGGTATCGCCAGTTTCGGTCTTGTCGGTTTATTTATCGGTCCAGTGATCTTGGCTGTATTGTTAGCCATTTGGCGTGAATGGTTGCATGAAACCCAAATTGAACCCGTCATGATGCCCAAAGCAACATTGGCACATGACTTAGACAATATGGATGATAAGCCTGAACAACCTTAATTCAGGCTTGAATTCATTAAACAAATATTACAATCAAATACTTAAATTATCTGTCATCCTGTATCCGCATCTGTTTCAATGGTTGAAATTCCATAAAAACAGACAGGATGCCAAACATGTCTTCACTATTTAAATTCGGCGCGCTTGCTGCGGTCAGTGCCCTGATGTTTACAGGCTGTGCGAGTACCTCGACTTCAACAGGTCTGAATGCAAAAACCGTGACGGTCAATGCCGTGACTGCTCAAGGTATTGGTCAAAGCATCGGTCAAATTAACATGGTTGATAGCCCTGCTGGCTTGGTTATTCATACCAATTTAACCCAGCTTCCTCCGGGTCCACACGGTTTCCATATTCATGAAAAAGGTTCTTGTGCCCCTGCTGAAAAAGATGGAAAAGCGGGTGCTGCACTCGCTGCGGGTGGTCACTTTAACCCTAAAGCGGCACCTCACCACGGTACACCGTTAACCGGTCACATGGGTGACTTACCGATCCTTCAAGTTCAAACGGATGGCACAGCAAAAGTGAATTTAATTGCACCGCGTTTGAAATTGGCGGATGTACAAGGCTTAGCCATCATGGTCCATGCCGGTGGTGATAATTACTCTGACGACCCTAAACCTCTAGGCGGTGGCGGTGACCGTATTGCCTGTGGTGTGATTCAATAATCGATCTTATGCATAGATTTGAACAAGCGGACTTTAAGTCCGCTTTTCTATTGAATAAAAATTGACAGTTCACAGAAAAAAGCTCAGTCTAATTTACAAAATCATTCGAATACTTCATAACTCTGTGAACACGCGACTCTCTTGGTTTCAACAGTTTCAATCCAGTGCAATCATTATGTATTGCCTGCAAATTTGTATTGTTTTGAGTGGCACCACGCTCGGATTATATTTTCTCGGTTTTCATAGTTTTATTGTGCCCGTCACCTTAGGTGCGATTGCCACTGCACTCACGGACTTTGATGACCGACTCAGCATCCGACTGCGTAATTTGCTCTATGTCTGCGTACTCTTCTTTAGTGTCAGTAGTATTTTAGATTTTCTCTATCCCTATAAGCTGCTGTTTATCTTGTATCTTTCACTGTCCAGTGCAGGATTTATTTTATTGGGGGCTTTGGGGCAACGCTATGCCACGATATCTTTTGGCACGATTTTACTATCGATTTATACCATGTTCGGCTTGGGCGAATATGAGACCTGGTATTTTCAACCTAGTTGCTTTGTTCTAGGGGCTTTATGGTATGGCTTGACCTCGATTCTCTTTTACCTGATTAAACCCACCCTACCCGTACAAGACAATCTCTCGCGTTGTTTTTTACAAATCGCCGAAGTACTGAATGCAAAAACACGCTTATTCGACCCAGATAATGTCAACAATGTGGAACACTTACTATATGAATTATCACTCAAAAACAGTGATGTCATTCCGAGTTTAAACACGACCAAAGCTTCTTTACTCACCCGTTTAAAAGCCTCAAGAGCCAATAAAAACACCATCTACTGGCTGAATTTATATTTCTTGGCACAAGATATTCACGAACAGGCCAGTGCGAATTATTTACACTACGAACAAATTCATCAAAATTTTAGCCGTACCGATTTAATTTTCCGTTTTCAAAAAAATATTCGATTACAAGCACAGGCTTGCCAACAGTTGGCCTATTGTATTTTGCATCGGCAGCCCTATCAGCCTGATCCCATTACCGCGCAAGCACTGGCACATTTGCATGCCTCTTTGCAGGAGTGGATGGCCAATAATCCGGAAAATATAGAAGTGAAAAATCTACAGCTGATCTTGAGTAATTTGGACAGTGTGCAAGAACGCTTTTCGCATGTGCAGGATTTAGATCATTCACAGCAACAGGCCTATCAGCAGCATATCGACAACCTCAATTTACTCGATGACGATATTCACGGTTTGCACGATTTATGGCTCAAACTGAAACAGCATTTGAGTCCAGAATCTGCCTTATTTCGCCATGCTGTTCGCATCGCTTTTGTCTTTGCGATGGGCTATGCCATTTCGCTACTGCCCTTTGCCAAAAATGGCTACTGGATATTATTGACCAGTTTATTTGTTTGTCAGATGCGTTATTTTGCGACCAAAAGTCGTTTAAAGATGCGGACTTTGGGAACCATATTAGGGGTCTTACTTGGCATTCCTATTTTGTATTTTGTGCCGAGTGTCGAAGGTCAATTGCTGCTAACGATTATTTTTGGCGTATGCTTTTTCTATCTGAGTGCCAAAAAATATGCCATGGCGACCCTCATGGCAACCTTAATGGTCTTGCTGATTTTTAATTTAAAAGGCGCAGGTTATGCGGTCATTTTACCGCGTATCGTTGATACCCTACTCGGCTGTTTTATTGCATGGTTCGCGGTGAATGTCATCTGGCCAGATTGGGACTTTCGCAATATTTCCAAGACCATTCAAAAAAGCTCTGCTGCGACCCTGCATTATTTTGATGCCGTGGTTGAGCAATATCTCCATGGAAAAACCAATAGCATTGATTATCGCCGTGCCCGTCGTTCAGCCCATAATGCTCAAACTGAACTGTCGAGCATGATTTCTAGTTTAAGTACTGAACCTGATCCTGACCAGAACTTAATACAACACGCATTTCGCTATTTGGTCTATAGCCATAGTCAACTTAGTTATATTTCTGCGTTGGGGAGCCACCGTGAACAGGTACAAGACCAACAGGTCCTTGAACTGCTGCAATGGTGTCAAAGCACCTTAGACGACGTCTTAATTCAGCAAAAACCGCTCAACCCTGAGAAAATTCAGCAAAAACTTTTCGAAATTCAAACACTCAGCACTGAAGAAATGCGGTCTAATCACCTACAACTGGTGCTCAAGCAGATCAGTTTATTATTAGAAACATTAGCCGAACTGATTCAGCTTCGAACACAACTGATTCAGGCGGAAATTAAATAAAATCATTTGAGACTCATAATGAAAATGCTTAGTTTAGGTCTTAAACGCCTCATATTGCCTATGATTGTGGCGACCTCTTTCTTAGCTGCATCTTCTATTATTGCAGCACCGACAGCACAAGATTTAAAGCGTATTTTGGAATGTCAGGCCGATTACGACACCTACCATGACACTTTGCTCGATTATGAAAAGGCTCTGGGGCAATTGGGCTGGAAACGCCATGATGACCCACATCAACCGTTTATTTATATCTATAAAAATAAGCAGCCTGTTGAATTTTTTGGCATGCCAACCCAAGAAATTGGCCTGTCTTCCAATGCAGTATTCGCGATCTATCGCCAAGCCGATGTGAAAAAACTTGCCCAAAAATATAGTATTGAACAGCATCCTATGTTTGCTGGCTTACCATTTTTCCGTGGTGAAAAAATCCTACGTACGGAAGCTGAAACAGATGATCTACATGCCATCAATCACAAACTAAGCCTGTCTGAAATGACCGGAAAAAGCCCGATGATTTTACTCGGCTGTAACTATGAATTTGATCAGGGTTCGATTGAAGATGCCTTAACGGATCTAGAAGGTTAATCCGAGCAGACGACTCAGAATTAACTTTAAAAACATTTACTTAGATTCAATATGCAGATCAATTATTTCAACAGGAACGCTTCGTTCCTGCTGTGCTTTCAGGTACACTCAAGACTGAAATCACTTTGAATTTAGACTTCGCATGAATATCAAGACCTTACGCTTTGTGGGCCTACTCGAAGGCATCTCCTTTTTATTATTATTGTTCATTGCTATGCCAATGAAGTACCTGATGGATAATCCAATATTGGTCAAATACGTCGGTATGGGACATGGCGTCTTGTTTATTGCCTTCTTGGTGGTGCTATTTGTGGTCTGTGAAAAGCAAAAATGGTCGCTCAGCGTATTTCTAATGGGCCTAATTGCATCGATTTTGCCTTTTGGCCCGTTCATTTTCGATCACAAATTAAAAAATGCAGAACAACCGGCAACATCAAATTAAGACCTTATGCTGTAAATAACAAAGCCCAATGTTGTTCTACGCAGCATTGGGCTTTTCTATGATGGCATGAATTCGAATTTAAAATTCACCCGTCAATTTACGTTGTCGCATAATATCTCGCACCACCAAGCGTGGTAGGCTGAACCACAAGATAATGAGGGTAAAGCCTGCCAAACTATAGGCCCAAAGGCCAAAGTTTTCATACAGCACGCGCACGATTTCAATCACGGCAAAGAACGTCAGCATCATGATCACAGACACTGCCGCAGCCACTGTGCCCTTCGACATTTCAGACGACATTAAGGCAAAACGATAGAGCACAGAAAAGCTAATCCCTTCACCAAAACTGACCAAACTCATGCCGAGAATGAGAAAGGTCAGAAAATAACTTTCAGTCATCGTCCCAATCACCACGAGGCTCGTCCCGAGTAACATCAGCGGTAGCCCGATCATCACAGACTGACCTAGAGGCAATTTATCGATGATTTTAATCAGGACAATATTACCGAGGATCAGACCACCCAAAACGGGAAACTGTGCCATGCCGTATTGCATGCTACTCAGTCCTAGCTGCTCCACCAATATGACCGGAGATAGCGCAATCCAGAGCATCAGTGGCATAGCCACCATCGGTAGACCCAGTGTCAGCGCCAAAAAGCGTTTGTTTTTTAACACCTGTTTAAAGTCATCGATAATATAACCCACCGGTTGCTTTGGAATACTGATGTGCTGAGTCGGCATCTTGGCCTTTAAACCAAACCAACTCAGAAAAGATAGAAATGCGATTCCTATAAAACCCCAATGCCATGACACGTGATCAATCATAAAGGCACCGAGGACAGGGCCGATCAGTGGCGCTAGTAGTGAAATATTCGCCATGATCGCCATGACTTTGATGGCATCTCGCTCTTCAAAAGTTTCCTGTACAGCGGCATAGCCCACGGCTGAAATGACCGATAATCCAAAACCTTGTAAAAAACGCAATGTTAAAAAGCTTTCGATATTATGCGTGAGCAATATCGCTAAACAGCATAAGCTAAAGAATGCCACACCACCCAACAGGACTTTTTTTCGGCCTAATCGATCTGACAAGGGTCCTAATATTGCAGCGACACAGGCACCGCCCAATAAGTAAAAGGACATCGACGAGGGTGCCCATGCACTACTCACACCAAACTCTTGGGTAATCGCAAGCATGGCGGGTTGGACTAAGTCGTTGCCGATATAGACAGAAAATTCAAATAAAACCAGTGCCAAGGGAAACATTAAGGTGGCACGACTTAATTTTGTGGTTTGTACGTTTTGCATTGTTATCTACATATCAAATGTGTGCTGTCGAGCTTGAAATAACAAATAGGGAGAGACACTTCAGCCCAATGACGAGCACTGTAATATTAATTTTAAAAATGAATTTTCGGCGTATCCGCCATATGTGCGTCGTATTCACAAGACGCTAGATAGAGATAAAATGAACTTCAACGAACCGATCTGTCGGTTTGAGTCCGACTATTTTAACAGTGTTTACTGGCGTTGTATTGGTCTTTTTATACAGCCGATTTTATGGCTTTTCATTGTCTGCTTTTTGGATAAAGCGACCTTGTTTTAGGTCCTCATAGGCTTGCATGACTTCTGCAAAATGATTCATCACAAAATAACCTCGCCCATAAATGGGCTCATTTAAAGGCTACGCCGATAAATACAACATGTGGCTATCTTCGACTGCCGTCAATTCTACATTTTCACCTTGGCTCGACATAACTGCCATATGCTGTGCATTTAACGGTTCATCTGTTTCAGTAAATTTCAGCTTGCCCGAGCGTAAATATACCAGCGTGGTATCCCCTTCTTGTGCAGGCAGTGTGATGCTTTGATTTGCTCTGACAAAGACATCAAATACTTGCATAGGTGTATGTGTTTCTGCAGGGCCGTGGGCTGTTAAATATTGCCCGGCAATCACCCGTACATAACCTGCATTATCTGCTAAATCCACTACAGGAATACTGGCTTTGGCTAAGCTCTGATAGCGTGCAGGATTCATTTTATCTTTGGCAGGCAGATTGACCCAAAGTTGCAAGATTTCAAATGCTCCGCCCCGCTGTGCAAAGGCTTGGCTAAAAACTTCTTCGTGTTGTATTCCTGAAGCAGCAGTCATCCACTGCACATCGCCCTCACCAATGACGCCACCGCCGCCAGTCGTATCATGATGTTCAAGTTCACCTTTAAACACCAAGGTGACGGTTTCAAAGCCTCGATGTGGGTGTTCCAGCACACCTTTTTTCAGTTGGGTTGGTTTCAGCACCCCAGGCCCTAAATGGTCGAGTAATAAAAATGGCGAAACAGTATTGCCCAATTCATAATGGGAAAAAACTGAAGTCACTGGAGCAAAGTCACCGACAGGTGTGCCTGAATCATTGACGTGAATAAAAGCGAGGGTTTTCATCATACAATTGAAATCTGATCATGATTTGAATTCGGTTCAATATTATTAAAAACTATACGAACTCACGAGAAAATTTTTAGGATTGAATATTCTATGTTTAGGATGAAAATTAAGATACGCGGAAACTCATCCGCAACTGTCCGAGTCAGGACACATTCAATATGTAAAGTTTCTGCGACCTACACAATTGAAGATGGTATTTGACGAGTTTTGCGGATGAAAGATGGTTTTGCTACTTTTGCCGAAACAAAAGTAGATACGAGCTCCAATCATCGAATTTAAAATGAAAGGACCCCGTCATGCTGAATATTTAATAAGAAATTTAGACCTTAACTTTTTATAATTTAAGGACACTTCGCCGATTGGAAAGTCTTGGTATTTTTACCACGTTGGCACTGATATTCCTTTTGCGTATTTACACGCTGCCAGTCACCATCCACCAATCTAAAACTATAAATAGTACGAATTGATTTCACCGAATCATCCATTAAACCCGTTTCAGTCACTTTCACCTGCCCCGCATTTGGCGACTCAACACGGTTAAAGTACTGACGAATTTCCACAGTCGACAACTCTTTACGCAAATCAGGACGTTCTTTTAATACCTGATCGAGTGGTGTAGCAGAAGAACCGACTTTAGACACAATTTTCTGCGTTGTCGCACAACCCGCCAACATCCCCACACACAATGCAGACACAGCAATTAAACGATACATAGAAGCAACTCAAATTTATTATTCAGACCTATCATGCCGAACATTTGTCCAAAACACTATTTAAGCAATGTAAAAGAAGTAGTCCATTCCACAAAATCAATGTGCTGTTTCTCATCCATAGGCGGCTACAAAGTCGTGCTATAACCATAAAAAAACGCATCTGAAGATGCGTTCTAGTACGTCTTTAAAAAATTAAAGATCGAACAATTTACCTGGGTTCATAATCGCATTTGGATCGAATACTTTTTTCAATGCTTTCATATATTCGATTTCTTCTGCTGAACGTGTGTAATCGAGGTAAGGCTTTTTGGTCATACCCACGCCATGTTCTGCTGAAATTGAACCGTCATATTTTTTCACAGTTTCAAATACGTATTTATTTACCACTTGGCATTTTGCAAAGAATTCATCTTTACTTAAATCCGCAGGTTTCAAAATATTTAAGTGCAAGTTACCGTCACCAATATGACCGAACCAGCAAATTTCAAAGTCTGGGTAATTCGCTTCCACAATTGCATCAATTTCTTTAATAAATGCAGGCACATGTGTAATCAGAACTGAGATGTCATTTTTGTATGGAGTGAACGGTGCGATTGACTCTGAAATGTCTTCACGTAAACGCCATAAGCTATGTACTTGGTCTAAGCTTTGGCTCATCACGCCATCCAGTACCCAACCTTGTTCCATGCAATGTTCAAAGATTTCCATTGCCGCATCCATGATCGGTTCAAATGGTGCTTCAAACTCAAGTAAAACATAGAACGGACATGGTGTTTCAAATGGACGTTGTACATGACCATTGTCCAATACTTTTTGCATTGCAAGCTCACCAAAGAACTCAAATGCAGTCAGGTCGATTTTCTTTTGGAAGGCATGTAGAACAGGCATAATCGCATCAAAATCAGGCACACCGAGAACCAACACTTGTAAGTCATTGGGTTGACGTTCAAGTTTGATTTCAGCTTCAGTCACTAAACCTAGCGTACCTTCACCACCAATAAATAAGTGTTGAAGTGCATAACCAGTCGCGTTTTTGATCATGCCTTTGTTCAAGCGCAGGATGTCACCTTTACCTGTAACCACAGTCATGCCCAACACCCAGTTACGAGTCATGCCGTATTTAATCACTTTAATACCACCAGCGTTGGTACCAATGTTGCCGCCAATTTGTGATGAACCAGATGATGCAAAATCGACTGGGTAATACATACCTTGTTCTTCAGCATAATTCTGAAGTTGTTCAGTCACCACGCCTGCTTGTACGCGAACCATACGGTCAGCTGGGAAGAATTCCAAGATTTGGTTCATCTTGTCCATGCTCACCACGATTTCACCGTTGGCAGCCACAGCACCTGCTGATAAACCGGTACGACCGCCACTCGGGGTAATCGCGACATTAAATTGGTTTGCCAGTTTAACAATTTGTTGAACTTGCTCTGTGCTTGAAGGGAAAACGACGACCGACGGGTTTGGATCGAAGTGCTTAGTATGGTCACGACCCCAATTTTGGAGACTATCCGCATCGGTTTTAATTCGGCTTTCGCCAACAATAGCGGTCAATTGGGTCAATAACTCTGGGGTTAAAGCGACTGGAGCATTCATCGTTTTCAGACCTTGCAAGAAGTAAACAAGTTTTTTTAAAGGTCCAGACTTCATTCAGTCAAAACTGCGGTAACGCATATTTCAAGGGAAAAAGCCTGAAACAGAGCGCATCAAAATGTCAGGGAATTGGTCATGATGATTTTGAGCGGCACCATTATAAGCTATAACTGGGCTTTTTTTGACAAAACCCAAAGAAAAACGTGATTTCAAAATGTCACGAGGAATATGACCAAGTTAATTAGACCAAATCTAAAAAAATTGACTCATCATTCGCAAAAATAGCCATGACGTCGGTCATAAAGGAAATGTATATCAGGCGACTTCCTATGCTATTATATGCGCACTAAATTTGGCCTTTGTAGCGGAGCCGTAATGAGCCAACATCTTTCTTTACCTAAAGATAAAATTCGTTTCTTGTTGTTAGAAGGCGTTCACCAAAACGCAATCGACACTCTAAATGCTGCTGGATACACCAACATTGACTACCGTAAAACTGCGCTTGAGGGTGAAGCGTTGAAAGAAGCGGTTAAAGATGCTCACTTCATTGGTATTCGTTCACGTACTCAATTAACTGAAGAAGTTTTTGAAGCGGCGAACAAACTGATTGCTGTGGGTTGTTTCTGTATCGGTACAAACCAAGTGAACTTAAATGCTGCAATGATTCGCGGTATTCCAGTATTTAACGCACCATACTCAAATACGCGTTCAGTTGCTGAACTAGTACTTGCTGAAGCGATTCTATTACTTCGTGGTGTTCCTGCAAAATCTGCTTCAACTCACCGTGGTGGTTGGAACAAGTCTGCAGTTGGTTCATTTGAAACTCGTGGTAAAACTTTAGGTATTGTTGGTTACGGTTCGATTGGCTCGCAACTTTCTGTACTTGCTGAAAGTTTAGGTATGCACGTAATTTATTACGATGCTGTAACTAAACTTCCAATGGGTAATGCACGTCAAGTCGGTTCTATGGGTGAACTTCTTGCGAATGCAGACGTGGTTTCTTTACACGTTCCTGACGTTCCATCTACACGTAACTTCTTCGGTAAAGAGCAATTTGCTCAAATGAAAGAAGGCGCAATCTTCCTCAATGCTGCACGTGGTACATGTGTCATCATTGAAGATCTTGCTGATGCAATCAAATCTGGTCATATTGCTGGTGCGGCTGTAGACGTATTCCCTAAAGAACCGAAAGCAAACGGTGAAGAATTCGTTTCTCCACTTCGTGGCTTAGACAACGTGATTTTGACTCCTCACGTGGGTGGTTCAACCATGGAAGCACAAGCGAACATCGGTCTTGAAGTTGCTGAAAAATTCGTTGCTTACTCTGATAAAGGTATGACTTTATCTGCAGTGAACTTCCCAGAAATCGCGTTACCGTTGACTGAAGGTAAACACCGTTTACTTCACATCCACAAAAACGTGCCGGGCGTTCTTTCAAAAATCAACAACTTGTTTGCTGAACACGGTATCAACATCTCTGGTCAGTCTTTAATGACTAAAGGTGATGTGGGTTATCTTGTGATGGACGTTGATGCAACTGCATCTAAAGAAGCTTTGGATACTCTTCACGAAGTTGAAGGTACCATCCGCGTTCGCGTATTGTTCTAATTTAATTAGACACTGAAGCCACAGCCTTCGGGCTGTGGTTTTTTTATTGTAGTAGACTTTTAAAATCTGGCTTTTGCCAATCTCCCGCTATTCGAGTCATCGAAACAAATTTAGTCTATGCCAAATTTTAAAATTACCCCTGCCCTACAAGCACCACTGATCTTGCTTATTGCCATGATCAGCATGCAAAGCAGTGGTTCTTTCGCCAAATACCTGTTTGGTCAGTTTCCCATCCTGACCGTGTCCGCGATGCGTTTACTGCTCGGTGCATTAATCTTGGCGATCATCTTTAAAATTTGGCAAATCAATTTTAAACAAGTCAAATGGTCTGCAATTATCAGCTATGGCTGTGCGCTTGCAGGCATGAATATGCTGTTTTACTTGTCCATTGATCGCCTACCTCTCGGCATTGCCGTGTCTTTTGAATTTATTGGCCCTTTAAGTGTTGCACTATTGGCAGCAAGACGAAAATTCGACTTCGTCTGGGTCGGCCTTGCAATTCTAGGCCTAATTTTGCTGTTTCCATTTGATCAAGCAGCACAACGTCTTGACCCAATTGGGATCTTGCTTGCCCTCGGTGCAGGTGCGTGTTGGGCACTCTATATCGTGGCAGGTCAAAAACCATCAGGGGTCTCAGGCAATCATACCGTTTGCTTAGGCATGTTCGTCGGCATGTGTGTTCTGATGCCCATCGCAATCTTTGCAGGTATGCCGGCACAGGCGTTTGAGCCAAGTAGTCTGCTGTATTTTATTGCACTTGCGACCTTAGCCAGTGCTTTACCTTTTACTCTAGAAATGATTGCGCTACGTAACATGACTGCGCTGAGTTTCGGTACACTCATGAGTTTGGAACCCGCTGTTGCCGCTCTCTCGGGTTTTATCTTTTTGCATGAACAATTGTTATGGACACAATGGTTGGCATTAGCAGTGATTATCAGTGCTTCGATTGGCTGTACTTATACCACGCAAAAGGCCAAATCAATTTAAATTCAAACCGCCTTAATCTTTTGAAAATATCTCCATTTTTTATTTTGAATTTAAAAATGGTGGCGATTTAAAGACGATCTTTTATATTCAATTTTTTTTTAAATTCAAAACCTGCAAATTGCATTTCTGCCTCTGAAAAGTCATCAATGATTCAACATTAATCGCTATACTGTACTGACTCAAAAATAGGGCTCAACACCGCCCAACAACTGTGTGCCGCATGCCAAATTCACAACTTCTCGCTGTTGTTTTCATGGTGCTCTCCATGATTTCCTATCAGATCAGTGCATCATTCGCCAAACAATTATTTTTGGTGCTTGATCCACTCAGTGTGACCATTTTACGACTCTGTTTTGCTTCAATTATTATTTGTTTAATGTTTCGTTCATGGCACATTTTAAAACGACTGTCGTTTTTAAAATGGCGTGATCTGCTCTGCTATAGCGCAGCACTGTGCCTCATGAATGTCTTGTTCTATATGTCACTGGGCAAACTCCCTCAAGGCATTGCCGTAGGACTCGAGTTTATTGGGCCGCTAGGTTTGGCACTGCTGTCGATTAAAAATCGTAGTGACTATATTTGGGTCTTTTTGGCGATCTTAGGGATTGCGTTGATGGTGCCTTGGGGACAAGCCCAGAGTGGTAATTTCTCAATATTTGGAGCAGCTTGTGCCTTAACTGCGGGGCTATGTTGGGCATTCTATATTTACTTTGGACAAAAAGTGGTACACCAAAATATTGGTATGCATGCACTGACCATCGCCATTAGTTTATCGGCATTGACCTTATTACCCATCGGCCTCTATAACAACGCATCAGCTTTATTGGATACACAATATTGGCCTAAAGCCTTGTTGATTGCGATTTTAGCTACAGCCATACCTTATGCCCTTGACCTCAAAGCATTGAAGATTCTAAGCAAGCTGAGTTATGGCACATTGTCGAGTATCTCACCTGCTTTGGCAGCCATTACGGGTATGGTGGTATTGGGAGAACGCATTAATATAGGGCAATGGCTTGCTTTGGTGTGTATTATGCTTGCCTCGGTCGGGGTGACAATGCGCTCCTCTCGCACTACAACGACTAGCGGATCAAACTAATTTTCATCTTTATCGCTGAAATAAAAAGACGACCTCTGCCGTCTTTTTTAATTTGGAATTTGTCCTCAAAACTCACTAATATTTATCCCGTCAAACTGTCTTTATCCGCCTTCTTGTATTTTTTATATTCTGCCAAATATTGTTTGGCTAAACTTTCCTTTTGTTTTTCATCTAAGATTTTACCCGCTTGCTGAAAAAAGCCATGTTCTTCTTCCTGCAAATGATGATGTACCGTTTCAGATAACTTTTTCGCAATTGCCAACCAACCTGGATTACTAAATTCAGTTTCCGTCAGTTGCTCTAATAATTCATCCATCTCATGATGTTCCGCCAATGCATGACGGGTGATGTTTAGGCCTGAATCAGTCATCATTAACGGGATGTAAAAATAACGATCTTCGCCAACAGCATGAGCAAATAACTCATTTTTGAGCAGCTCAAATAAATCTCGACGCTCAGGTGTATCCCCTGATGTTTGAATGAGTTTTTCAGCAAGTTCTCGTTGCTTTTCATGACTTTGGCGTAAAGCTTCAAATATATTCATTGTAGTGATGACCTCTGATGCTTAGCTAATTGTGTATTATGAAATTTAATTATTATCCACAACTCAAACGAGTCGCTTATTTTCATACTAATCATTTCAGCGACAGAATTCAGCAACGCTCTGTTAAGATTTGTTTTAAGCTTGTCCCGTAAAGGTTTGATAACCCAACCGTACAATCAAAATACTCACCAAAATCAAAAATAGAATTCGAATAAAGCCACTACCGTATTTAATTGCCGCACGTACACCAACGATCGAGCCTAAAATATTTGCTACAGCCATCATCAAGCCTATCGCAAATAACACATGGCCAGTGGGCGCAAAGAAACTCAGTGCAGCTAGATTTGTGGTTAAGTTGGCGACTTTTGACAAAGCAGAGGCATGTAAAAAGTCTGCTTGTAGATAACGAATAAAAAAGAAGATAAAGAAACTGCCAGTGCCAGGTCCAAAGATGCCGTCATAAAAGCCAATTACTAGACTACCAAGAGCAGCTAGACCGAGGATTTTAGGAGTCAGTTCTTGGCGTACATGCACCTGACCAAATTGTTTTTTGGCAAAGGTATAAATCGCAATCACGATCAACATAACCAAAACGAAAGGACGTAAGACTTCTTTTGGAATCATTGATACACAGGCTGCTCCCACAAAGGAGGCAACAAATGCACAGCTTGCAATGACCGCAAGTAATTTCCAACGGAGTTTGACTTGGCGTAAAAAAGAATAGGACGCCGAAGCCGTACCAAAAATCGAAGACAACTTATTGGTGCCAAATACAGTCGCTGGAGATAAGTGCGGCATGGCATTCATAATGGCAGGAATTTGAATCAGTCCGCCACCGCCAACAGCTGCATCAATTGCACCAGCAAAAAATGCAAAAAATAGCAGGCTTAAGATGATTTCAATTTCCATAATTTGGCTTCAGTGGCTGTTGATGACTATTCAAGATTTAATACACGTTTTGGTACTAAGCGCTTACGATCGGTAATTTCCGCTAGACCTAAGCAACGTTCCCCATCAAATACCAAAACCTGCGCTTCCGCAGCATGCTCAATATTACTTTCCATTCCACGACTAAAATATTCAGCTCGACCTTCCGGCGCTTGCACTTTGCAGAAATGATCGACAGGCGAATACACCGGCAGCAATAATGCTTCACGCTCAGCTTCGGTCAGACTCTCTAAATATTCAATAGTGTAAGTTGGATTGAGATCAAAATGCCCTGTTTGCGTACGGTGTAGATAGGTCAAATGTCCAAAAGTACCCAATGCTTTGGCAATATCTTCGCCTAAAACACGAATATATGTGCCTTTGGAACAGGTGATGTCGAGTGTAATACTATTCTCATTAAATGATAATAACTCGATGGCATAAATCGAAATTGGACGTGCTTCACGCTCTATTTCTATGCCTTTACGCGCCAACTCGTACAGCGGGCGACCTTCTTTTTTCAGCGCAGAATACATCGGTGGAATTTGTTGAATATCCCCTACAAATTGCGCCAAGACATTTTGAATATTTTCTTCAGTCAATGTTGGAACAGCTTGCTCTAATAGTATTTCACCTTCCACATCACCCGTCGTGGTACTGTGTCCTAAAAAGACGGTGGTTTTATAACGTTTAGTCGAATCCAATAAAAAATGCGAAAACTTTGTTGCTTCACCTAAGCAAATTGGTAATAAACCTGAGGCTAATGGATCTAGCGCACCTGTATGTCCTGCTTTTTGTGCTCGATACAACCAACGCACTTTTTGTAATGCAGCATTCGAGCTAATGCCCAAAGGCTTATTTAATAAAAATACACCATGTACTGGACGACGCTGAATCTTAGGAGAAGCTTTTTTCATGACTAAAATAGGGCAAAAAGAGAACTGCGCCATGGTATCAATCCATGCTAAGCGTTTACAACTTTTCTATGTTTTTATCATTCTTTTATGTCATATTGAGTTCACATTTAGAACTCATAAAACAATTAAAACGGAATAAAGGTGCATTGGGATATGCAAAAAAATAAACTCTGGCTGATTTTAGCCATTGTGGTTATTGCGGCAGCCGCATTCATGTATTGGCTTGCGCCAAAAACATCACAAAATGATCCTTCAGATCAATCGATTCAACAACAAAATACGCCTTTAGCTCAGGGCGAAAATGCTACAGCACAAGCCACAAGCGGTTCTTCACTGCTCAGTCCAAGTCAACAAGACACGGAAGTTAACTGTCAAATCAATATGGATGGTTCAAACCACCTGATCGTGAACGAACAAACACGGAATTGTTTTGAATATTTCATCACTCAATATGGTGAAAAGTCGATAGATCAAATCAAAAAGGATTTTAAAGCCTACATTGCACAAGGTCATAAAGAACCGGCGCTGTCCCAAATTTATGATTTGTGGGATCGCTATATGAAATATCGTGAACAATTAGGTAATTTACAGCCACCAAGTGACGACAAAGAATCTCCACAATATTATCGCTCGATCTACAACAGCACACAAAATTTAAGAAAACAGTTCTTTTCTGATTATGAAATTGAAGGTTTATTTGGCAAGGAAAATACCTATCACGAATACACCCTAAAACGTATGGAAGTGGTGAATGACAAAAAATTGTCTGAATCGGAAAAAGCCAAAAAACTAAAAGACCTGTTTGATGAACTCCCAGAAGATTGGAAAGAAAATCTGGAACAAATCAATAAACTTGAAGATTTACGCAAGCTCACAGCAGACATTAAAGCCCGTGGTGGTTCAAGCGAAGAAATCCATCAAATGCGGTTAAATTTAGTGGGTCCAGAAGCTACTCAGCGCCTTGAAAATCTAGACAGCCAGCGCAGCTCTTGGAAATCTAGCGTAAATCAATACCTCACAGAGCGTGACAGCATTGTGAAAAGCAATATGAGTGACAGTGCGAAACAACAAGCGGTGCAGCAACTCCGTAATCAACATTTTAAATCGAAGGAAGATCAGCTCCGCGTCAGTACCTTTGAATCTGTGCATGATCAAGGTGGAAAATTACCTTTCGCAGAATAAGTACAAATAACAATTTAAAAACAACCTCAATTTCAGGATGAAATGATGAAAAAACCACAAGCTCTTTTATGCGCAATTATGGCTGCATCAGCAGCGATCGCCAGCACACAATCCCAAGCTGCGGCTGGACTCCAACATGTCACCGCCAATAGCTCGGCAAGCTATGCCAAGACCAAATATCCGATTGTATTTACTCATGGCATGTTCGGGTTTACTCGCATTGGTTTTGACAGCTTTGGCATGGATTATTTTTATCAAATTTTGCCGGATTTAGCCCGCAACGGGGCAAATACCTTTGCTGCCCAAGTTTCTCCGCTAGAGTCTACAGAAGTTCGTGGTGAACAGCTCCTGAGCCAAGTCGAAGAAGTCCTTGCCCTGACGGGTCAACCTAAAGTGAACCTCATTGGTCATTCACATGGTGGGCCAACAACGCGTTATATTGCAGCGATCAAACCTGAGTATGTAGCATCAGTGACTGGTGTTGCAGGAACATACCGAGGTTCTTTAGTCGCAGATAAAATCCAAGCAAATAAAACCATTAATTCAGTCTTTGGGGTACTCGGCGATCAACTCTTAGCACCGATTATTACTTGGGCTGAAGGCAACTCGAGTCTACCTAACAGTGTTGATGCATCACTTACCGCAATCAGTGAAAAAGGTTCGGCTGAATTTAATGCAAAATTTCCAACCGCAGCACTAGCGACGAACTGCAATCAGTCGGGTGCCAAAGTCGACAATGGTGTGTATTACTACTCATGGACAGGTACAGCACAAACCACGAATGTATTAGATGTATTAGATACAGTGATTAGTCAGCTTGCCCCTTTGGCCTATGGAAATCGTGACAATGACGGTTTGGTTGGACGCTGTAGCACCCACATCGGACAAGTGATCCGCGACGACTACAATCACAACCACTTAGATGAAGTGAATATGGTCTTTGGCCTACGCAGCCTATTTTCACCTGACCCAGTTGCGCTCTACCGCCAACATGCCAATCGTTTAAAATTACAGGGTCTGTAACCTCAAAAGTTGGTTCCCTTTCAGCACTGAAAAGGACGTCTTTGGACGTCCTTTTTTGTTTACAATGTTTTTATTTGTAAGTATTAAACAAGCTAATTCAATAAGTTATTAAATCATAACAACTAAAATAAATAGCAAAAATAAAAGACGAATGTATATAAATATACTTGTCACCTCAACGCCGCCCATGTCCTAAAATGACATGGAATTTCAAACCGAGCATGAAAAAATGACAAGGCATCTTTGTCTATTCAAACTCTCTAAAATCAAAGATATGGCCTAGCCAATCACAAAGATGTTGCTTAAAAACAGAGAGTATTTTCGTTATTAAAAAGTAATAAAAACAACATCAGATCAAGGAACATTTATGCGATCTTTAGTAAACACGGCCAAGATGGCCTCTGTAGCTGCAGTTGCAGGCTTAGCGATGAGTATATCGGCAAGCACTCAAGCTGCGCCTAGCGTCCTCCAGGTGAAGGAAACGGCAAAATCAGACTACGCAAAAACCAAATATCCGATTTTAATGGTGCATGGTTGGCTCGGTTGGTCTCGTATCGGCACCGATACCATTGGACTGGATTATTGGTACCAAATCTTGCCAGATATGGCACGAAATGGCTCAACCGTATTCGCAGCGCAATTATCTCCTGCAAATACCACAACACATCGTGGCGAGCAGTTAATTGCACAAGTTGAAGATGTTTTGGCTATTACAGGGAAGCCAAAACTTAACTTAATCGGTCACTCTCATGGTGGCCCAACGGTATTGTATGTGGCTCAAACGAAACCACAGTACATTGCGTCTATTACAGGTGTTGCAGGTACCTATCACGGCTCTAAAGTAGCGGATGATATTCAAGGTAACTCACTTTCTCGTACTGCCTTCAATATTTTAGGTGATTATATTGTCGGCCCACTGATTGCATTAGGTCAGGCAAAACCTGAGCTTGAAATTGATTTCGATGCTTCAATGAAATCATTATCACAAAAAGGTTCTGCTACATTTAACAGTACGGTTGCAAAATCTGCTGTAGCTGACGGTGTTTTGGCGTCTTCAGAAAATTGCAGTAAGAACTTAAAGCAAGTCGACAGCAAAGGCATTCAATACTATTCATGGACCGGTGTTGCGCAAACCACGAACCTACTTGATATCGACACGATCCTGATGCAACTCGGGCCATTGTCTTATGGTAATAAAGACAATGACGGTATGGTTGCACGTTGTAGTGCTTATATCGGTAAAGTCATTAACGATAGCTACAAACTTAACCATACCGATTTAGCCAATATGATGTTTGGCTTAACAGGGCTATTTGCACAAGATCCTGTGGCGCTGTACCGTCAACATGCAAACCGTTTAAAACTGCAAGGACTTTAATTCTTATCGTTGAAATTTAAATGCAATAAGGGGGCTTCGGCCCTCTTATTTACTTTAATCGATCTGATAAATCATGCTCTTTTATTTTGTTACATTTAGCGTCACAGTTAATCTTTTTCAATTTGCAACAGGTGATCTTTATTGCTTTATTAGAAGTGACAATAAATATTGTCATAAAACAATAATACATTGAGGATCGCTCATGAAATACGGACCATTTTTAGCAGGTTTAATTGCAGCTACATGCATCGGTAATGTATCTGCATCGCAAGCAACCCAAGTCACCGCCAAAGCTAGTTCTAGCTATGCAAAGACCAAATATCCAATCGTATTTAACCATGGTATGGGTGGTTTCATTACCGTCGGTACGGACTCATTTGGAGTCGACTATTGGTATCAAATCCTGCCTGATCTTGCCCGCAATGGTGCAAATGTTTGGGCAACTCGCGTATCGCCTTTTAACTCTACCGAAGTGCGTGGCGAACAGCTTCTACAACAAGTTCTTGAAATCCAAGCACTCACCGGTGCGGATAAAGTGAATTTGATAGGACATAGCCATGGTGGACCAACGATTCGTTATGTTGCCGGTGTGCGCCCAGATGTGGTGGCTTCATTAACCAGTGTTGCAGGACCTCATCAAGGCTCCCCTGTAGCAGACTTAATTTTAAAAGCTGAAGGCACCGCTGTCGAAGCACCCTTAGTCGGAGCTGTGAATTTTGTCTCTAAAGCCATTGTTTGGGCGCAAGGTCTAGATCCAACGACTTATCCTCATGACGCATTGGCAGGTGGTTCAAGTTTAACGCTAGCGGGTTCTGCAAAGTATAACGCCGCATTCCCTCTGGGCTTGCCTAAATCCAATTGTGCTGATGGCAATAGCGTGGAAAAAGGCATTTACAACTATTCATTTACAGGTGTGGGCCAAATCACCAATATTTTAGATTTAGACTCAGCACTAAAAGTGACCGCATTACTGATCGATGGCGGAAAAGACAATGATGGCCTCGTATCACGCTGTAGTGCCAAGTTTGGTAAAACCATTCGTGATAACTACAACTGGAACCATTTAGATGAAGTCAACCAAGTGCTTGGTCTCAAAGCGTTGTTCGCACCAGATCCTGTCGATGTCTATCGTCAACATGCAAACCGGC
The DNA here is from genome assembly GCF_013417145.1 of Acinetobacter sp. YH16044. Taxonomy (NCBI): domain Bacteria; kingdom Pseudomonadati; phylum Pseudomonadota; class Gammaproteobacteria; order Moraxellales; family Moraxellaceae; genus Acinetobacter; species Acinetobacter sp. YH16044. The sequence continues at coordinate 70,264 of NZ_VPEK01000004.1, read as the reverse complement.
TAAAATCTCAAGGTTTATAATTTTCTTTCTCGCATAAAAAATGCGCCAAAAGGCGCATTTTTTACAGCGTTGTAAAACAAATTATTTTGCTTTACGAGCTGGTAATTTTTCACGAATACGTGCAGCTTTACCAGACAATTCACGTAGGTAGTAAAGTTTAGCACGACGAACGTCACCACGACGTTTCACTTCGATACCAGCAACGATTGGTGAGTGAGTTTGGAATACACGCTCAACACCGAAACCGCTAGAAATTTTACGTACTGTGAACGCAGAGTTCAAACCACGGTTTTTCTTAGCAATTACAACACCTTCAAATGCCTGAAGACGTTCACGCTCACCTTCTTTTACTTTAACTTGAACAACTACTGTGTCACCAGGAGCAAAAGCAGGGATGTCTTGTTTCAACTGTGCATTTTCAACAGCTTGTACTAAAGGATGTTTACCGCTCATGGGGTATCTCCAATTATGCGAGTTAGAAGAGGTCTAATCATCGCTGGGGCTAGAGGCTAAAGCGCATAGACCCGATTGACTTTCCCTTTATGCTTGACCGCTTCAATGCATAAAGAGCCTAATATAAGATTTAAAAAATTTAAACCTGGGAATCTTTTAGCCATTTCTTTTGCTGCTTGGTCAATTCAACTTTTTCAACCAACTCAGGTCGGCGTTCTAAAGTGCGTTGATATCGCTGCAAAAACCGCCATTTCTCAATATTGGCATGATGTCCCGATTTTAATACTTCAGGAACGTCTAAACCTTCAAAATGGTCTGGCTTGGTATATTGTGGGCAATCTAAAAGACCATCCACAAATGAGTCTTGCACATGTGATTGCTCATCAGACATTGCACCCGGAAGTCTCCGAATCACACTATCCAATAAAACCATCGCAGGGAGTTCACCACCAGACAAAACGTAATCGCCAATTGACCATTCCTGATCAACATATTGTTGGATCAAACGCTCATCTACACCTTCATAACGACCACACAATACAATCAATCCATCATATTTGACGAAATCTTGTACCGCAGGTTCATTTAAGGTTTTTCCTTGCGGCGACATATACACCACAGGGACATGAACAGCACCCGCTTGCTTGGCAAGCTCTTTGGCACGATGAATTGCTTTCGCTAATGGCTCAGCCATCATCACCATACCTGGACCACCACCAAATGGACGTTCATCCACTCTTTTGTAGTTGCCCTCAGCAAATTCGCGTGGATTGATACAATGAACTTGCACAATCTCACGTTTTGCTGCGCGCCCGCTAATACCGTAGGCTGTAATCGCTTCAAACATTTCAGGAAAAAGCGTAATGACTGCAAAAAACATCGCAGACTCCTCTATTTTCCTGCTGCGTCAATCCTTAAAGGATTAATAATCTACGCCCCAATTTACGTAGATACGACCAGCTTCGAGATCAACACGCTGTACCACATCTTTATGCCATGGAATCATTCGCTCTTCGCTATCGACGCTGTCAGCAGTAGCGCGAACTACCATCACGTCGTTAGCACCTGTTTCAAACAATTCGTGGATTTGACCGAGGTTGACTTCTTGTTCATCTTCTCCAAGACCTAACACTGTTAAGCCCTTCAAATCTGACCAGTAGTACTCGTCCACGCCTGCTTGAGGCAGTTGCGATTTAGAAATCCAGATATTTGCGCCAACCAAGTTATCTGCCGCGGTACGATCACTCACACCTTTTAGCGAAACAACCAAGCCTTTGCCATGTGGTTTCCAACGTTTTACATCTACTGTTTGCCAACCTGCTTTGGTCTCAATGTACCAAGGGAGGTAGTCAAAAATATTGCTCATAGGTTCTGTATTGGAATAGACCCAGAGCCACCCATTTAATCCATATGCTGAACGTAGCTGTCCAATCTGAATACGATCTTCGGGAACATTCTGTGTTGGTGTCATGGGTAACCTACTACTAATTAAGCAGTAGCTGCAGCTTTCTTAGCTTCAGCAGCTAAAGAAGCAACACGTTCTGAAGGTTGAGCACCTTGTGAAACCCAGTGAGCAAAACGGTCAGCATCTAAACGAAGTTTTTCTGCTTTACCTTGAGCTGTAGGGTTGAAGAAACCGATACGTTCGATGAAACGACCGTCACGTGCATTACGGCTATCAGTCACAATGATTTGATAGAACGGACGTTTTTTAGCACCACCGCGTGCAAGACGAATAACAACCATGATAGAACCTTATAGTTTTTACGGATTATCCCTGTACCGACCATCGATACATTTCAAACCCCTTTCATAGAGGGCAATATTTTACGTGAAATTTGCCCTGAATGAAAGATCAAAAAGTGTTTATCCACAATTTTGAATTTGAGGTTATTTGCCGTCCCAGTTTGAGGTGGCGGATGGAATACACGACGAGCCTTTAGTCCAGCATTTATGACCTTGCTGATTCATCACCAAATCACCATCACCTGCTTGCGGAGTGCTTGTAATGGGTGTTGCAGTCAGCACCCAGTGTTCAATATCTTTTTTATGTGCGTTACTATCGCCATCATAAGGTTTAATCCAAGTCAGTTCAACCGTATACAATGCTGTACCTGTACTAGGAATTTTAGCTTTCCCATTTGCATCAACACTGAAACCAACATCATCTAATTTAACTTTAGTACCATTTGGCATATAACTAAAATTGACAATTTTGAAGCGTTGTAGATTGTGTGCTATAGCCATCATATCGGCTTTGGCATCGGTACGTTTAGTTTTGCGGACCGATTCTTGATAAGACGGATAAGCAATCGCAGCCAAAATAGCAATAACCGCCACCACAATCATCAGCTCAATAAGGGTGAATGCTCGTTGATAAGTTTGCATTACCATGTTTCCGCTCCCGTGCCACAACCGGCATCATCTGCTCCTTTAATATTGTCCTCGATATTGTCATAAGATTTATTTTTACACTGTATGCCTGTACTCGTCATGAGAAAACTATAATTGTTGCCATCTGCATTTTTAGCAACAATTACCCAACTTTGCCCTGCAACATTGGAGTCTGTAAGGGCTTTAGTCGGTTCAAGTCCATCAGTTACAGTAAAGCTGGCATAACCATTGATAGCATTTGCCACCAAGTTATAGCCAATATAGTTAAAATTGCGTGATTTCCAGCGCTCTAACTCACTGGCAATACGCTGCACTTCTTGCTGTGCCTGCGCTGCTTGGGCTTTGCGAACTTGGGTTTGATAGCTTGGGATGGCGATTGCAGCAAAGATTGCCACAATTACCACCACAACCATAAGTTCAATGAGTGTAAAGCCGGAACAACGATAAATATAACGTCTACGTTGCACTTCGACTTGCGGAATATATTCTTTATTTGCGGTTGTACAAAACAAGAAACTATATATCGAGTGGGCTAAATGTAGCCCCCGCAAAATCATGCTTGAGCTTAAACGAGCAATATTTTCAATCCATTTTTGCATACGCCCCCCCTTTATTGCAGTTTTTCATACCAGCGTTGTGGAATTAGGCAAATTTTAGTCTGTTCACCTGTACCGCCACCCAGCGGAGTATATGCCGCACGGCTACCTGTGCTTAAGCAGTAGTTGCCTGCACTTGTCCCGTCCGTGTCATCCTCCGAGCCGCTTCCGCCATCTGGTTTTGTTGCATCACCGCCTCGAACAGCTGCGGTTTGAATCCCTGCACCTAATGAAGTTTTATCGCACTTTGTACCTGTACAATTATTGCCAGACGTCCCCGCATCACCTACGGCACATTGTCCATATGGCATACAGAATCGGTTAAGGAAACTTTCACCTTTAACCCCCGCACCGCAGTCACCCGAAATCCCGTCTTTACTGCTGTCAAAGGTCGATGCATATAGCTGATAATTCAATACTACTGGTGTACCAAACACTTTTTCACTTTGCAGTTGATCGGATTTAAAATAATAGTACCAACCACCACTGGAAGCATAAGATGCAACTAAATCGGTGTTATCATTCCGATTTGTATCAGTCACTTCCCCCATAGCACTTAGATCAACATCTGTGGTCAGCAATTCCGATGATGTCAGACTATATAAATCTTTACGGGATTGATCTTTGTCATAGACATTATAGATAGCATCATAATTACGACCTGATGTTCCTGATGCATAATCAGCCATTGGCGAACTGCGGTTACCGCTGCCTATCGACATCACCGCAAAAATTGAACCATTATTACTATATAGTGAAAATGCCGGCATATCGTAGAAACGAGGACGTTTGCCCGCTGCAGTTTTTGTATTTAGGTCCAAAATACGCTGTACCCGAGTGGCAAATGCACCTTGAGCAGCAGCATGATTATTTAAGTCGATACGGAATACTTGACCGCCCAAGTCACCAAAATACAAATGATCGACCAAGTCATCACCATTGCGGTCTACCGCACGAATTTGACTGACCACACTATATTTAAGCTGACTGTTGTTTGTACCAATGGTTCCATTGGTGGTGGTTGCACTGCTACTGGTTGCATTGCTACTTGCCCACCACAATAAATCCCCTGCTTTGCCAGCACCGCCATCAGTTTCGTCTTCGACACGGAACATATAAACACCCGCACCTGTTGCCGTGGTTTGGTCATAACTATCGCTTTCATAACCATTATCGTAGCCACCGCCAACAAACATGACCAAGGTACGTTTACCGCCCCAACTCACATGCGCAAAGGTAGGTTTAGACCAGCTTTGCCCCATACAGCCCAGTGGATTTGTATTCGAACATGTGCCTGTCGGGTTAATATGGAATTGTAGTTTAGGATCATCCATATCAGACAAATCTAAACCATAGTAACTGCGCCCCCCCATACGCATGCCGCCCGCAGCCAACTGCATTCCTGTTACGTTATTTTTACCCGTACCTGCTGTGAGGTTTCCTGTACTATCCACAACATATTCAGTATAGGTTGCCCATGCACCATCAATACCATAATAAAGTCGATCCATACCACCGCTGGTGGTAGTTGTCGCTAAAAATGCTTGTGGCTGATTTTCAATCATTTCATGGGGTACAAAGGCAAATTTTTCTTTACCTGTTTCGGCATCCACGACTTGCAGCAAACCTTGAGTCGTACCAAACAGCACGTAGTCTTCACGTTTTTCTGAATCCATGGTTTTAGTTGTGGCGTTATAGACTAATTTACCTCCATTCGTGACCAATACAGGTGTCGAATGCATAACTGCGCCAATTTGACGCAATTCTGATGCATTTGCCAAAGTGGTTGCTGTGATATTCGCAGGGTTTTCAGCATCGCTTTTAGAAACGGCATAACCAAGCAAACTCATTAAGTAACCACGATTGGGGTCATCTTTGTAGGTATTGTCGGTGAGATAGTCAAGATTGACTGGGCGCAAGGTACTATTGCTTCCGCTAAAAGTTGCCCCTGTACCTGTACCCGTACGGTTGGTAAGCAATTTACGATGTGTACTATCGGTGGCGATACGAAGTTTGAGCTGTGACCAAGCCCCACCTTGCAAAGCATATTTGGTGCTGCCATAAGTGTTCACATCGGCATCTTTTACCGAGTCAATTACGCTGGTTGCCCAAAGGTCATAGTTATCAATGATTCGCCCTTGACTATCTATAATAGCATTGCTGTTTTTATCCACCAAAGCCCCAGTGCTGCTGACAGTATATTTCTTAAGGTTGCCCACCCAAAGCTGGTAAGCTTTGTCAGGAGTTGGCTGAAACTGTGGATAATAAGCATTGCTTTGCAAAATCGCAGGATTAAGCGCATCGGTTGGAATAGTAGGTGAGCCTGTAGTTACCGGTGGAACATCTGTATTTAGATCAGTAATAAAGTTAATGACACTATCTACAACCGATTGAGCACTTGAACCTGCATACCAACCACCATTACCGACAATGCCCCAATAGGCTGCATTCTTCGGGTTTGTATTACACCCACCTTCGACTGTACAGCCACCAAGATTAGTAATATTTGTTGCTTGGCCTAGTTTTTTATTATAAGGCGTACCTGCGTTGAGCTCTTCAAAAACAGCACCAAACCCAACCACAGCCGTGCGCACTTCAAGCGCAAGACCATTGTTTTTATTAACTAACTCTCTTGCACCTTTATGCTGACAGTCCCATGAATTACTCGTTGTACAGGTAAAATTAGATTGACTTAAACCCGTCTGCATATTGTCTTTCGTATTGCTTGATGTTGCATTAGGTTCACCATCGGTCAGAACATAAATGCCTTGCCCGCTACATTTTTTGATGTCATCCAACTGTTCTAAAGAGGCAGGTTTTTGATATTTTTGGCTACTACTGCTACCTATCTTAGTAATACTCTCTGATAAATCAAAGCCATCACTTCTTGATGAGGGTCTAGTACCCATCATATAATTAATAACTTCAGCATAGCCCCACGCAGTAGGTGTATAACTAATTCCAGATAAAAGCTTTACTCGGTCTGTCATTAGTTCACGCTGCGATTTGCTACCTGTCATTTGATAACAATCATCCTCACCTGCTTTACAACCCAAACGGCGTGCAGGAATCCAGATTTTACTTTTCGCTTTATTAGAGTTATCTGCCCCAAAAGTTGACAAGCCAATCACAATATTGTCATCTAATTTGGTGATGCCTTTATCTGCATTTCCATTAAGCAGCTCATACAAGGCATCTTTCATACGTGCAATACGGTCGCCGCAGTGATAGTCGCCATTAGATTGGATATTACAGCCTGTTTTGATTTTTTCTGCTTTTGTCTTGGCTACGGCATCTCCAGTTGAAAGGGTAGTGTATCTTGATTTACTGACAGTACAATAGGTTCGACTATAACCATAGTCAGGAGCAGTCGTACCACTACTACTACCAGTACAATCAGCATTACTACCACTTGATGAAGTACTCAAACCAAAATCAGTACGAGCCGTCCCTGCACCATTCATACTAGTTGAAATATCCAACATCATCATCAATGTCACCTGCCCCGACTTAGCCTCTTGATAAATATCAATATCACTGGCTTGGGTAACACTGCTCGCCACCATCGTTGTACACACTGCCGCAATACTGGCCGCCAGCAAGTTTGGACGATAGACTTTACTTATCATGACTTTTGCTATCTTTTTCATCTTGTCGACTCCCGGTTATATAAAGTCTTGCGTAATCACATATTCAGTGACATGTGACACAAAAGGAACATTCAAATTCGTCAAACATTGGGTTACGCTTAAATCCGCACCTGTCGCTGCGGTAACCCCATCGGGTATGGTGACGTCATTCATATGACTATTAAAACAGGCGGTAATGGCATCTGGGTCTGCTTGGGTTAAAGTCGGCATCACCGACACTGCAAACACTTTGACAGGCTTACTGCTTTGCAGTTTGACTGTTTCGGTATCCGTGCCCAAATTGGCTCCTTCATTCACCTCATCACTAACCTCAGTCGAAAACTTGACTGCTACTTGGGTCATGACCGCTTTACGTCCACTGGTAAAAAAGTTAGTGGTGCTGGCTTTGGCGCTACAGTATCCGTCTTCCCCTAAAGTATCATTCTTGGGTTTTGTGCCCGACACCCATTCCATTAGGCTGGCTTTACTAATATCAAAAAAACTTGCCTGATCACCGCGGAAGCAAAACACCAGCTCTTTATCTTTATTAGCAGCACCATCAATATAACCAAACATTCCGCTGGCAGATAATGCCTGAATCAGGTTGCTTTCTTTTTCTACATTAAAAAATACTGCATCAGAGTTTTGCATTAGCAATTGCTGCGCTTGGCTATTGGTCGCAACCCCTAAAGATACAAGCCCCTGACGAATTGCCATCGTACCAATAATGGTAATCGCGAGCAGTAAAATCATCACCACAATTAAGGTTGCCCCTTGTTGTCCATGGCGTGACACATGATAAATGGCTACTTTTTTCATTCTGACGCCCCTCTTGTACCAAAGGTATTGCGCAGTGCAACTGTTTGTGACACCACTTGACGCACATATTTTGGACTACCTGCGGTTGGGGTTATCACCGTAACTTCCTTATCCAAAACCTGGAATTTCTGGTCGTCTTTAATCATGCTGTCACGGCCTACGGTTTGAGACGAACGAGTGAGCATACCCAGCTGTACCGACAAAATTCGAGGACGTTCGTCAGGTAAGTCCATATAGTCTTTAATTGAGATATAACGTAAATTTTTGCCGTCTTGTATGTTGAGCATGACGTGGAAATAATCCACACGTTTGATGATAATCTGCCCATTATCTCCATAATTGCTCATTTCTGTCGGGCTGCCCATGTTGGAGTAATAGCCTGCATCACAAGCCAGGGCAAGCGAAGCATTCGGTTCATTACCAATTTTTGTGTCTTCCCGCAAGAAATAACGCTGTACGACAATATTATAAGGCTGCATACCCGAAGCTATTTTTGCAACTTCAATCCGATTTCCCTCACAGTCAAAACCGCCAAACAGTTTGCCTGCATCATCTGGGTCTTGCACATATTGCGGTCTATACTGAATCACCAATTGATCACTTTTTTCGGTATTTACATTGGATAAGCCTGTATTGCCTTGTGATAAATTAGTTACAGCTACAGTTGTTCCTGTCATGCTTACAGGTAGGTTGGGATAATATGTAGTGACTGCTGGTGTACCCGATGTTTCCGATCGTGCATTGGCTTTTGAAGTCAGCACGATACCGCCGCCTGCGGTTTTGTCATTAACCTCTGCAGAAGGCGTATTTAAGTTGCTTAAACGAATATCTTTAACAATATAATTCAAGCCGAAATTGGCATTATCTTGTAAATCTGCTGAACCTTGCTGTAAGGAATAGCTTTTTTGACCCGTCAAAAATAATAGTGTTGCTGCAGCGACAATAATCAAACCCAAAGCAAGAGCAATCATCAATTCAATGAGGGTAAAGCCTTGTTGATGATTAGAAAATCCGCCCTTGCTGAATACTTTCCCCACCTTTACAAAAGGGGACTCTTCACGAATTCTATACTGTATAGGATTCACAACACTCCCCTCTTTGAAAAAGAGAGGTTGGCGGAGATTTAAAAATTCTTGAGATTTATTCATCTTAATAAACCTCCATAATCAAACAAGTCGAGGTCGTAACATACGCTGTCCCACTGGTACAGTTGCCAGCATCAGTACCATCAGTAGGTGCAGTATCACCCCATGCCACGTAGATACAACTACGCTTATCTCCATCTTCATTCCCTGCACAGGTAATTTGATTCATTACCATACCCATATCTTGTGCTTTTTGAGACACCTGCTTAACATCGTAAGCAGCAAGTTCACTAATAGTACAATCCGTTGTGGCGCAGTCAGTGGTATCTTTGATTTGCTCTGCAGCAGTGCCTTTTAATAAGTCTTCATAGGTGTCTATCGCTCCACGATTAACCCGAATCCGTTCTGCCATATCTCGTGCAATATTAATCGCTTGCACCCGATAACCACTTTCTGCAGTGGCTTCTACTGCACGATATTGCAGCACAATAAAACCAAGCACACCAATAGCGAGCACGAGTAGCGCCACTAAGACTTCCATTAAGCCAACACCACGCTGATGCATATTTATTGTATTCATGAGCATGTCCCCTCAACCACACTGATTGTCCCCATGAGTGAAACATTAATTTCTTTAGAAATATTGCCACCGCTTTTATCGCAAACTACAAAGGGCTTGGCATCTATATTGGCAGCATGGTCTTTAACCGCACCGCTCAACTGAAAGGTAATACTGGTTGGCGAACCTGATTTTAAAATCGCCTCACCTTTAGGCAACCAATAACGTGTTGCTGCAGTATCTGCGGTTTGGTCGGTTTTGCTTAAATCAACAGTCACCTCTCTACGTTCTAATACAGCCATAGAGCGTGCTGCGTTCAAAGTAGCAACCAAATCTTGCGTACTTCTGTTAAGATTTTGTTTAAGTAGCAAATTCCCAAACGAAGGCGCAGCTAAAGTCGCGATAATCGCCAACACCGCAATGGTCACCATCAACTCAATTAAGGTGAACCCGTTTTCTTTTTTTCGCATACTCCCCCCAAGACACAGACTTTGCCCTATTAAAAATAATAGCGAACAACTTTACAAAACCCTCACACTTCAGGATAAAAGGCATAAAAAAACAGATAATTGCCAAAAAGCAATTATCTGTCAATTCTTAAAAAAATTCAGAATGTTAAGTCATTAACACTTTATGCTTGAGTTACAGGAATACGTAACTCTTTTGGCAAACTAAATGTAATATTTTCTTCGCGGCCATCAAGCTCTTGCGGTGCTTTTGCTCCCCAATCTTGTAGGCGCTGAATTACTTGTTTAATTAATATTTCAGGTGCAGATGCCCCTGCAGTTACACCAATTTTAGTGTGTTCATCAAACCACTCTTGTTGCAACTGATCTGCATTATCTACCAAATACGCATGCTTACCCATCCGTTCAGCCAATTCACGTAATCGGTTCGAGTTCGAAGAGTTCGGTGAACCCACAACCAGTACAACATCACATTGCTCGGCAAGATCACGTACGGCATCTTGGCGGTTTTGAGTAGCATAACAAATATCATCTTTACGCGGCCCCTGAATTTCAGGAAACTTCTGACGTAAGGCATCAATGACTTTTGCTGTGTCATCTATAGAAAGCGTTGTCTGAGTTACAAACGCTACTTTTTCAGGATGTACCACTTTTAGATCAGCAACATCTTGTTCATCTTCAACCAAATAAATCGAACCACCATTTTTGGTGTCATATTGGCCCATTGTCCCTTCAACCTCAGGGTGACCTTCATGACCAATCAAAATGGCTTCCACACCTTCACGTGCGTACTTGGTCACTTCTATATGCACCTTGGTCACCAAAGGGCAGGTCGCATCAAAAACTTTTAGCCCACGGCGTTCAGCTTCTTGTTGTACCGCTTTAGATACACCATGCGCACTGAAGATCACAATATTGTCATCAGGTACTTCATCCAGTTCATCCACAAATATCGCACCGCGTTGACGCAAGTCGTCCACCACAAATTTATTATGTACTACCTCATGACGCACATATATTGGGGGGTTAAAGCATTCCAGTGCACGGTTCACAATCGCGATGGCGCGATCAACACCTGCACAGAAACCGCGTGGATTAGCTAAAACAATTTCCATAGAATCCTCAATGCCCACTCAATTTTACGGGTATCACTTGAAATAAATGTAAACAATAGACGTCTGACTATTTTGTTTGGCGCGCGTCTGCTCTAAAATAGAGAAGATATTTTATCATATCAGGAAAAATATCATGTCGGGTCTCTTGTTTGTCGTTTCTGCTGCTTCGGGAACGGGCAAAACATCCCTCGTTAAAGCCCTGCTTGAACGTGTAAACAATTTACATGTCTCTGTTTCTCATACCACTCGTGGTCAGCGTCCTGGCGAATTAGACGGCGTACATTACCATTTTGCTAAAAAAGAAGACTTTCTATCTTTGGTGAATGAAGGTGGCTTCATTGAATATGCAGAAGTTTTTGGTAATTATTACGGTACTGCGCAGCGCACAGTAAAAGAACAATTGGCCAAAGGTCATGACGTTTTACTTGAAATTGACTGGCAAGGTGCTGAACAGGTTCGTAAACTTTTTCCTGAATCTAGACAAATTTTTATTCTTCCTCCGAGTCAATTTGATCTACGTCAACGTTTATCCAATCGTGGTACAGACTCTGTTGAAGTGATTGAACATCGTCTCAGCTGTGCCGTAGAAGATATGCAGCAATATGTTAATTTTGACTATGTCATTATTAATGATGACTTTAATAAAGCACTGCATGACTTAGAGTCTGTGATTATTGCCAATCGTCTTGTTTTAAAACAACAAGCCATGCGCCATGAAAAACTGATTGAGAAATTAATCACCCCTACGGAACAGTGATTAAAACTTGAGTCTATAGACAAAGCACCTTATACTGCACAGTCTGTTAAAAATTTATATTCAAACGAGAATTCTTATGGCACGCGTAACCGTTGAAGATTGTTTAGACCATGTAGACAACCGCTTTGAGCTTGTACTAGTGGCAAGCAAACGCGCGCGTCAATTGGCACGTCAAGGTATCGAACCTACTGTTGAGTGGGACAATGACAAACCAACCGTTGTTGCTCTTCGTGAAATCGCAGCGGGTCACGTTTCTAAAGACATTTTGAAACAACGTGAACAAGACTACCAAACTTCAAGTTTAGACCTTGCACTTTCTGCAAATAACCTAAACTTAGACGGTTTTTCTTTCCAATAAGATAAACCTGACCTTAAAAGCCTAGTTTTTAACTAGGCTTTTTTTATGGATTCTCTTTAATATTTTACTCAGAACAGTTATAACATAAGCTTAAGAAGTGCAAAGCAAGCGAAAAAGATTTTCATTTTTTTAAACTAAAAAATTGACAAGTCATGCAATATGCATTTCATTAAAGTATTAACCGTTTCATTTGTAAATCAGTAGTAAAAGGGTGTTCTATGCCAGGCCCAATGGTCAGCCAAGCCAAGCAACAGTTAAATGTGATAATCGACGCTTACCTTTCAGTAAGTGATGTCGAACGCGTGCTTGAAGCTTGCGACTATGCGGATATTGCCCATGATGGCATTACTCGTAAAAGTGGCGAACCCTATATCCTTCACCCGATTGCGGTGAGCTGTATTTTGGCGCATATGCGCCTTGATGCGGAAACTTTAATGGCCGCTTTACTGCATGATGTCATCGAAGATACTGAATTTACCAAACAAGATATTACTGAAAAATTTGGCCTGACCGTTGCTGAACTCGTCGACGGTGTCACCAAACTCAGCCATTCTAGTGATAAAGAATATAATAAAGCCGCATCCTTCCGTAAAATTCTGCAAGCCACCCTACAAGACCCACGTGTCATTATTATTAAACTAGCAGATCGTTATCACAATATGACCACACTAGGTGCTTTACGCCCTGACAAACGTGCTCGTATTGCCCAAGAAACCTTTGAAATTTTTGTGCCTATGGCACGCCTCGTCGGTATGAATGAAATGGCCGACAACCTTGAACATTTGTGTTATCAAAATCTAGATTTGGATATGTATAACAATGTTCAAGAAGCGTTATTGCAAACCAAACCGAAACGCTGCGAATACCAAACTAAGTGGGAAAACAACCTCACTACCCTACTTGAACAGCACCATATTTCAGGTCGAATTAAAAAGAAAAATAATAATATTGAATTACTTCGCCACTTTGTAAAAAACGATATCGATCTGCAAGAGCTCACCCATAGTCATGCCTTTGAAATTATTTTACAAAGCATTGCAGACTGTGACCGACTTGCAGACATCCTCAAAGAAAGCTTTAAAGTTTTAAATTACGCCGATCATATCCGTCGCCCACTCCCTGGTGGTAACCAGTCACTGATGATGCGCTTAAAAGGCGAAAAGACCATTTTATCGCTGACCATCCAAACGGAGCTGATGCGTAAAGCAGCGCGATTTGGTGTGGTCCTCGGTGAAAATGCACCGCAAGCTTGTCGTTCAGCGATCCAAGCCTCCATGCAAAATTTAAATGTGTTAGTCGATGGTGCATGCGCCAAGACCACATTTAGTGAATTACTCGATTATCTACATCAAGAAAAAATTTGGGTTTACACCCCACACGGTCATTTGCATGAACTCCCTCAGGGTGCCACAGCGGTTGATTTTGCTTATTCAGCAAGCTTATTTTTGGGCAACCATGCCGTTGGTGCAAAAATTAATGGTGAAACCAAACCCCTTTCAACACCATTATTGAGTGGTCAAGTGGTTGAAATCATCACCGATGTTCTTGCAACACCGAATCCTGACTGGCTGAGCTTTATTAACACCCAAAAAGCCCGTCGTGCATTACAAAATATCCTTCGTGACCAAGACCAAGATGAACAACGCTTAGTTGGTCAGCAAGCTTTAAATCGTGCATTAAAGCTCTTTAACCGTTCTGTGAGTGATTTAACATTAGCCGATTGGGAAAATGTGCTGAATTGGCGTCATTTAAATGATAAAGAACAATTGTTTGAACAGATTGCCGTGGGTGATTTACTGCCTCAATTGGTTGCCAATCATTTATATGCTCAAGATACTATTCAGACTTCAAATTCTGCACGCTTGATCTTGGGCACAGATGGTGTCGACGTTAAATATGCGCACTGCTGTAACCCGGTTTTAGGCGATCCAATTCAAGGTCATTTATCGCGTCGTGGTTTGATTGTGCACCGTTCACGTTGTCATAATTTATTGCATGAACAGCATTTACATCCTGAAAATATCATGCCTTTACACTGGACAACAGAAGACAGTGAAGACATTAGTTTTACAGCCTATTTATGCTTAAACATGCTGTTAAATGATGAGCAAATTTCAGAACTGATCTATCTATGCCGTAAAGAAAAAATAGGTGTAGAAACTGTCCGCTCACATGAAGAAAAAACCTATGTGAATATTGTTGTACATAACCGTAAACAAATTGCCGAAATTATCCGTAATTTAAGAATGCATTTTGGCTTCCCACGCATCAGTCGTTTGGCACAACCTGTTGCCATTGCTGAGCCTGCGAAAGTTGCCAGCTAACCTGACACAACGCATAATTATATGTGACGTGTCTGTGATGATAATAGGAGAAATAGATGTCCCGCCAGGTAATCCATACTGAAAATGCACCCGCTGCAATTGGTACTTACTCACAAGCCATTTTAGTGGGCGACACTTTGTATTTATCAGGTCAAATTGGCTTAGATCCATATAGCATGGAGCTGGTAGAAGGCATTGAAGCTCAAATTCGCCGTGTATTCGACAACTTAAAAGCGGTATGTGAAGCTGCAGGTGGTACGCTAGCAGATATCGCTAAGCTGAATATTTTCCTCACTGACCTTTCTAACTTCCAATTGGTCAACCAAATTATGGGCGAATACTTTGCTCAACCCTACCCTGCACGCGCAGCACTCGGTGTTGCTAGCCTTCCAAAAGGTGCACTAGTTGAAATGGATGGCGTGGTGATTATTAATCAATAATTTAGTAAACTCTGATTAAGCCTTTCGCGAAATATCTCATACTAAAAGATCAAAAGCCTTTCATGGAAATCTGAGCATCACTCGGATTTCCGCTTAAGTACATTTTTTTATTCAAAAACTCAATCACCTTAAAAGCATTTTTAAATGATTTTTATTGACAGACGATAATAATTATCAATAATATTACTTATCCCATTTATTCACTTGGTTTAATTTCATGTACGTTTGTTTGTGCCGTGGTATTACTGATCAAGACATTAAAGATGCAATTGCCAATGGCGCAGAAAGCTATCGTGAAGTTCGCGATATGCTCGATTTAGGCACCTGTTGTGGTCGCTGTGCTCCTGAAGCACGTATGATTATTAGTGATGAAGTTGCACAAATTGCTGCACGTATTGCTATAGCTGCGTAATCAACTTGAGATCGTTTTAAAAATTCTAACAACCATAATTATAAAATCAATGATCCTTGGATCATTCCTCCTCCCCCGCTTATGACTCTAGGCGGGTTTTTATTTTCCATTTGTACACATGCGATCTTTGTTTTGATTCTGATTTTCATTTGCTGTTCTATAAAAAACTCGCTAAATAGCTTATTGTTGTTTAAGATATTTCTAAGTAAGTATTAAATTTAAAGTTTTCACTTTAAGCATTGCAGTTAAGGAGTTTGACATGAAAGGCAATCGTGATGTAATTAATCAGTTAAATCAGGTGCTTTATCATCATTTAACTGCAATTAACCAATATTTTTTACATTCGCGTATGTTTAATGATTGGGGCATTGAGCAACTTGGTTCAGCAGAATATAAAGAATCAATCCGTCAAATGAAGCATGCCGATAAAATTATTGAGCGCATTCTATTTTTAGAAGGCTTACCCAATTTGCAGCACCTCGGTAAGCTGTATATTGGTCAACACACGGTTGAAGTACTGAATTGTGATGTGCGTAAAGTCAAAGAGAACATCGAAGCCATTCAAACTGCAGTTAAGCTAGCAGAAGAACAGTTAGATTATGTCACTCGAGATTTAGTTCAGGAAATTTTAGAGAAAGAAGAAGAATGGTTGGATTGGACAACCACTCAGCTTGATTTAGTTGAATCTGTTGGTGTGGAGAACTATATTCAGAGTCAGATTTAAACTTATTAAAAAAAGCCCGCGGATGCGGGTTTTTTTATCTTCAAAATTTACTTCCAAGGGCGAAGATCAACAATTTTAATAACTTCACCTGTTTCCTTATTCACCAAGACAGTCATATCTACAGCATTGGCTTTTAAGGGCACATATCCAGTCGCTTGAGGGTACTTCACTAATATCTTTTGTACTTGTTTCTGATCATTAAATTGCTCCAGTACATTTAGACTGATCGCTCGCTTTTTTATTTGTGGTAATGCTTTAGTAAATTCCACATAACGTTCAGGCTTTTGAGCAATCGAAATTCCACCTAATGCCTCAGCAAACATATCATTTTGACGTTGTAATTTATCTTTAGCAAATTCTACAGATACATATTGAGGGCTTAAAATTGAGGGCTTCTGATATAGAATTTTCGCTTGATTTAAATGCTCGGTAATTAGTTCATTTTTACGTACCAATTCAAAACGGTCTACATTATAAGCAATCCAAACTGGTCTACCTTGTTCAATACTAAACACCCCAAAGAACAAAGCCGCAAGTTGCAAAAATATGATCACACCTAGGTCAAATTTAAGCGTTTTTTTACCTTCTTTATAAACAAGCCAACCCAGCAATGGCCCAACAATGACATCAATCACCAGCATCATTAAAAAAACCTGGGTAACACCGACTGCACTTGCGAGCGGTAAAGGATACCAGATGAAAAAGACTAAGCCTACCATCAATAATGCAATGAAGAAAGAAATAGATAAATGGATTAGAAAAAATCTTAATTGGCTTATCATTATGACTATCTACACCTTAAATTAAAAAAGCAGCTACTAGAGCTGCTTTTTTAATGCTAATTAACGACAACTTGCAGGACGGTATTTTGCTTCTAAAGTTGTTTTAGCTGCTGCTGGACCAGTACCACAAGCCCAATTAACCTGACTGCCTGCATTCGCTGCAGTATTAAGAGCGAGAGCAGTTGTTCCATTTGCTCCCACAGGTGCAATCGCTAAATCTGCTTTTGCTGTTGGAACTACAGCAGGTTTATACTTAATAGTAATAACACCTGAAGCATCACTTACAATAGAAGCTACATTTTTATTCCCCGCTAAAGATGTAGCATCCATTGGTGAAGCGCCAATTAAGTCACAAGTTGCTTTATCTTTACATTCCATACTTGAAGGCCCTTTACTCTGAAAGCTTTCTGCAATTGCAGTTTTTAAACCACCTGATAAAGCTAGACCTTCAGAAACTTTCGCACGAATTGTGTAATCTTGATAAGCAGGAATTGCTACAGCAGCAAGAATACCGATAATTGCAACAACGATCATTAATTCGATAAGAGTAAAACCCTTTTGAACTGATTTCATAACATTCTCCACAAATGTTTTTTAATTTAATTATTTAATAAAGCTATGTAGCTTGTTTTATAAATAGCACAGAGCGTGCCAAGATTTATTATAGTGAAAATGACAGAAAAAACAGCACTTTAAAAAAATATTTTTATTTTTTGTAATCATTACGTCTCTTTTTGTGTTTAAAAGTGACGATTTGTGTCACTTTATCACCGTTTTTTAGCGCAGAATTATTGGCGCATTTGCGATTTCATTATTTCGATCTACAGACTTCCCTGCATAAAAGTGATCCATCACTTCACCGATCTCTTTTACACCAACCGTCAAAGCTAGTCGGTATTGTTTATTTTGCATATTTTGGATAATTCGCGCGCAAATAGCCTGCCACACTTGGGGATCGGTCGCCTGTCTCATTCCACGATCAATCACAATCTCCACCTGACGTTCACATAAGTTTAAATAAAGCAAAACACCACTATTAAACTCTGTATCCCATACACCCAGCTCAGCAAAGAGCTGTTCAGCACGTGCGCGGGTATTTTGATAATAGGCTTGGTTCGAAGGGATATGCCCTTCGATTACCACCTGTATTTCACCTACATGGCCATGTTCAGCTTCTGTCACCGCCTGAGCAATGGCCTGCTGATCTTGCTTATTAAAAAATCGGTTTGCTGCAGGCATATAAAAGAAGTGCTTCAACCAACGTTTAAAACTTGGTTGTTGTATTTCCTGTGTTTTAGGATAGGTGACAATTTCTGTTGTTTCTGTTTTCGTTACCATGAACCTGATGCTCCCCCACCGCCAAAGCTACCACCGCCTCCGCTATAGCCGCCGCCACCAAAGCCACCACCTCCGCTACGGCCACCACCGCCCCCACCACCGGCAAGGAACATTTGAAAAATGGTTTGAGCAATGGCAGTGATGAGTAGAAAGAAAATTGCCCCACCCATCAACAGACTTGTAAGGATTCCAGCACCATTGACCAAACCAGCAACGGTACCTGCAACAGCAGCAGTTGACGCACTTAAGCGCTTACCCACAATAAAGGATGCAAAAATACCAATCACCAAAATAATGAGAACCGTTGTAAACGTTTTCTCTTTGGCTTGTTGTTCGTGTAAGGCTTGTTCCTGACGCTCTTTTAACTCTTGGGCTGCCTGAGCTGCAACTTCAGGGTCTTGATTTAAAATACGTGTTATTTCCGTTAAGCCAGCATCTATGCCTTGAGCATACTGAGCTTGCTTAAAATACGGTGTGATTTGATTACGAATAATGCGACTAACGATGATATCGGGCATGATTCCTTCTAGCCCATAACCCGTCAGGATTTGAATTCTGTGATCATTCACAGCGATCGCTATCAATATCCCATTGTCACGTTTTGCTGAACCGAGTTGCCATTTTTCTGCAACACGCATGGCGTAATCAAAAATATCTTCTTGACCTGTGGTTGGCACAATCACGACACCAATTTGTGCCTTACCTTGTTCGTGTAACTGTAAAATTTTCTGACTAATGGCTTGCTTTTCAGCAGCCGAAAGTAAATTTGCCTGATCAACTACCGGTTCATTTAGCGTCGGCAAGCCACGAATCGACTCGCCATCTGCCATATCATTGGCGATATTCGGCTGCTGAATTTTGATTTCAGGCTGTGCTGTTGTTTCTTTTTGTGTAGCTGACTGCTGATCTTTTAATATTTTACCGACAACAACTGTTTCAGCATCTACATCTGTAGCGGTGGCAGTTTCTGCATGTGTGAAACCCACCACACTCAATAAGCATGCTAAAACCATGCGCTGCAGCCACAACAAACCTGTATGTTTTAGCTCAAAATCCACCATCAGCCCACCTCACAATGCAGTGATGCCAATTAATTAAAATCAACTTTCGGTGCAGTTTGTGCACTTTGCTCTGCGCTAAAGTTAGGCTTGGTATCCATACCGATAACTTTAGCTGTCATCACTTGCGGGAACTGGCGTGCATAGCCATTAAAGTCTTGTACCGTAGTAATGTAGCGATTACGTGCGACAGCGATCCTGTTTTCAGTGCCTTCAAGCTGTACCTGTAAATCACGGAATTGCTCATTGGCTTTTAAGTCTGGATAATTTTCCGAGACTGCAATTAAACGAGAAAGTGCGCTGGTCATCTGCGCTTGAGCTTCTTGATATTTTTGGAACAGTGCTGGATCTTCCAAAACTTCCTTATCCACTTTTAAGCCCGCAACATTGGCACGTGCTTGAGTCACTTCGGTCAGTACTTGTTCCTCATGTTTCGCGTAACCTTTAACCACATTGACAAGGTTAGGTACCAAATCTGCACGGCGTTGATATTGGTTTTGCACCTCAGACCATGCTGCTGTAACGGCCTCGTCTTTGACTTGTAATGTGTTATAGCCACAACCACTGAGGGTCAATATACTGACTAATGCGATTGCGAGCATGCTTTTTTTCATTGAATTCATAACCCTTAACCTCAAGTATTTATTTGTAATTGTTTAAATAAATTCATTCTAACCTTATTTTTCGAATGAATTATGTATTTTCTTTGTGATTAAACTGATCTACTCGAAAAATATTTAGCATTAAAAAAAGCCCACAACTCGGGCTTTTTTAACATTTTGAATTAACTATACAATTGAGATGTAATTTCAGTCTGAAAACTTTCCATTTGATATTCATCAGCAAGGTGTTCTTTCCAATATTTCACAATCTGACTGTAATCAATTTCGCTCGGATGGAATTCTGCTTTGTAATATGACAAATATTCTGGCGTCAATTGAATAAACATTTTTGCCAATAAATACGCCCCGAATATATTTCCACCAACCTTCGGCAAACTTTTTTTCTTATCCTGCATAAATAGCTTCGTTGCAGAATAAAACGTAAGACTTGCAAAACCCGTGGTCACACTGCGCATAATCATGCGGCGTATTTTGTCATCTCCATAGACATGTTGATATACATCAAATGCCACTGCGCGATGCTCAATTTCTTCAATCGCATGCCAAACCCAAAGTTTCACAGCATCATCATCTAAAGTACTGAGCACTTCAGGATGTCTTAAAATATAGCCGCCAAGTAAAGCAGTAAAATGTTCAAATGCACAGGTGACTGCCAACTGTATTTTTGGATGTAAGTTTTTTACATAGCTATCTTTACGTGCCAGCCATGCTTGGAAACGATCTAAATTATAGCTTTCACTGCGCCAAGCATCGTTAAATTCAGCATGGGCTTTGGAATGCATCGCTTCTTGCCCAATGAATGCCGCGATCTCAGCTTGTAATTTTTCATCACTGACTTTATCGCGTACATTACGCACGCTATGCACAAAGAATTGCTCACCAATGGGAAAGGTCGATGACAATGCCGTCAACAAATGCGACATCACCGGTGAGTTGGCAAAATAATGCCGGCGAATCGCTTTAGGATTGAATTGTGCTCGACGTACCGTAATGCCAATGGCTTTAGGACGATTTAGATATGTTTTTTGTGTCGTCACTTGCGTCATGGTCGCTTCCTAAAATTTAGATCATGATCGCAGTATGTAATTCCTAAGCTCTTTCACACATGGCAAAATGTGCTAGCACACTTGCATAATTCACCATTCTAAAGCGCTGTCTGACAACTTTTCAGCGTATTTATCTGCAAAAACCATTTACTTGTCATTTGAGGTAAATTCCAAAAAATAAAAACCCGCCGAAGCGAGTTTTTTGAATAAATCCAATGCAATCACTGGCATGTCATGACTTAAACATCTAAGTAGTCAAGAATACCTTCTGCAGCTTGGCGACCTTCCCAGATTGCGGTTACCACAAGGTCAGATCCACGGACCATATCACCGCCGGCAAAAATTTTCGGATTCGATGTTTGAAACTTAAATTCTTGCTGTTCAGCAGCAATGACGCGACCTGAACCATCCATACTAATGTTTGATGTAGTAAACCAATCTGCAGGGCTGGTACGGAAACCGAAGGCAAGCAATACTGCATCTGCTGGTAAAATTTCTTCTGAACCCGGAACTGGTTCAGGGCTACGACGACCGCGACTATCAGGTGCACCTAGCTGTGTAGTCACAACTTTAACACCCGTCACTTTGCCATTTTCACCCACAATTTCAATCGGCTGGCGATTAAATTGGAAATCCACACCTTCTTCACGCGCATTTTTCACTTCACGACGTGAACCCGGCATGTTTTCTTCGTCACGACGGTAGGCACAAACAACGGATTCGGCACCTTGACGGATCGAGGTACGGTTACAGTCCATCGCGGTATCACCACCACCGAGAACAATCACTTTTTTGCCTTCCATACTGATGTATTCAGATGGATCTTTTTCCCAACCTTGCGTACGGTTGACATTAGCAATCAAGAAATCCAGTGCATCATGCACACCAACAAGGTCTTCACCCGCGAAACCGCCCTTCATGTAGGTATAGGTTCCCATACCCATGAATACAGCGTCGTAATCAGCCAATAGCTGATCTATCGTCACATCTGTACCAATTTCGGTGTTTAGACGGAATTCAACACCCATGCCCGAGAAAATCTCACGGCGACGTTTCATTACGTCTTTTTCCATTTTGAATTCTGGAATACCAAATGTCAGCAAACCACCAATTTCAGGGCGTTTGTCGAATACAACTGGCTTCACACCATTACGTACAAGAATATCTGCACAGCCAAGGCCAGCAGGACCTGCACCAATAATCGCAACTTTTTTGTCTGTCCACTTAACGTGTGACATATCTGGACGCCAGCCCAATGCAAATGCCGTATCGTTAATGTATTTTTCAGCATTACCAATGGTAACTGCACCAAAGCCGTCATTTAGCGTACACGCGCCTTCACATAAACGGTCTTGCGGGCACACACGACCACAAACTTCAGGCAAGGTGTTGGTTTGATGACACAATTCTGCCGCTTGGAAAATGCGACCTTCTGCAATCAGTTTTAACCAGTTTGGAATGTAGTTATGTACTGGACATTTCCATTCACAATACGGGTTACCGCAACCTAAGCAGCGGTGTGTTTGGTTTTTTGCAACTTCAGCTGTAAACGGTTTATAGATTTCCACAAATTCTGCTTTGCGGACAACTAGATCTTTTTTCTCTGGATCTTGGCGTGCTACATCCAGGAACTGAAAGTCATTATTTAGGCGCTCTGCCATGTCTCTCTCCGTGGGTAGGTGTAAGCATGTTTGGACTTACACCTGCCTATCAAATCTGCAGTAGTGGAATTATTGTGGATCAGCTTGAGTTGTTTTCAACAAAGTCTGCAAATTAGCAGCTTTTGGTTTCACAAGCCAGAATTTGCGGCTATAGAAGTCAAACTCGTTGCGGATCTTATACGCCCAAGCACTACCTGTTTCTTTAATATGTTCATCTAAGATACGGCACAAGAACTCTTTGTGTTCTTCCATCGATTCTGTAGAGATACGGTTCAATTCAATCAGTTCGTGGTTGTAATGGTCAACAAAGTCATTGTCGAGGTCGAGCACATAAGCGAAACCGCCTGTCATACCCGCACCAAAGTTATGACCCACTTTACCCAATACAGTCACGATACCACCTGTCATGTATTCACAGCAGTGGTCGCCTGCACCTTCAATCACGGCAAACGCACCCGAGTTACGTACTGCAAAACGCTCGCCTGCTGTACCTGCAGCAAACAATTTACCGCCTGTTGCACCATATAAACAGGTGTTACCAATGATTGCAGTATTTTGCGTTTGGAATGGTGAACCTTTCGGTGGGAAGATCGAGATACGACCACCAGCCATACCTTTACCCACGTAGTCATTCGCATCACCCTCTAGGCTGATGTGTAAACCGCCGGCGTTCCAAACACCCAATGACTGACCTGCAGTCCCTGTTAATTTAACTTTAACAGGGTGCGCTTCCATACTGAGGTTGCCATAACGTTTTGCAATCTCACCCGAAATACGCGCGCCAATTGAACGGTCACAGTTACCGATAGTGAAGCTATATTCACCGCCTGTGCCTGCTTCAATCGCTGGCAGCATTTCAGCTACCATTTTCTCAGCCAATAAGCCTTTATCGAATGGTGCATTACCTTGTACTTCACAGTACTGTGCTTTGCCTTCAGCCGCAGGATGCGATTGGAGCAATGCGCTCAAATCAAGGTGTGCATGTTTTTCAGTTTCACCCGGAAGCATTTCCAGTAAATCTGTACGGCCAATCAAATCTTTCAAGCTTGCTACACCAAGCGCTGCCAGCCATTCACGTGTTTCTTCCGCAATAAAGTGGAAGAAGTTGATCAGCATTTCAGGCTCACCGATATAGTGTTCCTGACGTAAATGATCTTGTTGTGTTGCAACACCGGTCGCACAGTTGTTTAAGTGGCAAATACGTAGGTATTTACAACCCAATGCGATCATCGGTGTAGAACCGAAACCGAAACTTTCTGCCCCAAGAATCGCTGCTTTCACAACGTCTAGACCCGTTTTCAAGCCGCCATCAGTTTGTACACGGACCTTGCCACGCAGGTCATTCACACGAAGCGCCTGATGTGCCTCAGATAGACCAAGCTCCCATGGAGAACCTGCATGGTGAATTGAAGAAAGTGGAGAAGCCGCTGTACCGCCGTCATAACCAGAAATGGTAATGAAGTCTGCGTATGCTTTTGCTACACCTGCCGCAATCGTACCAACACCCGGCTCAGAAACCAGCTTAACGGACACCATCGCCTGTGGGTTAACCTGTTTTAAATCGAAAATTAACTGTGATAAATCTTCGATTGAGTAGATGTCGTGATGCGGCGGCGGAGAAATTAATGTCACACCCGGTACTGAGTAACGTAAACGTGCAATTAAGCCATTCACTTTACCGCCCGGCAACTGACCACCTTCACCTGGTTTTGCACCTTGTGCCACTTTAATTTGAAGGACTTCTGCAGAAGTTAGATATGCAGGGGTCACACCAAAACGGCCAGATGCAATTTGTTTGATTTTCGAGTTACGGATTGTGCCGTAACGCGCTGGATCTTCGCCGCCCTCACCTGAGTTCGAGCGACCACCAATGGTATTCATTGCGATTGCAATGGCTTCGTGCGCTTCAGGTGATAATGCACCTAAAGACATACCTGCAGAGTCAAAACGTGGCAGAATCTCTTCTACGGATTCAACTTGATCGAGTGCAATCGATTGATCTGTTTTCAGCTTGAATAAGTCACGAATCGTCGCGATTGGACGGTTATTCACTAGCTCTGCGTATTCTTTAAAGTCTGCATAATTACCAGAACGCACAGATTTATGCAGTGCATTGATCACGTCTGGGTTAAATGCGTGATATTCCTTACCGAATACAAACTTCAGCATACCGCCTTGATCGATTGGCTTACGTGATTTCCACGCCAAATCGGCCAATTTTTTCAAGTCATTTTCTAGGTCAGAGAATGTTGCGCCTTTAATACGGCTCGGTACGCCAGTAAAGCATTTTGCAACTACTTCATCAGAAAGACCGACCGCTTCAAACAACTGACCACCACGGTAAGAGGCAACAGTAGAAATACCCATCTTAGAAAGGACTTTCAATAAGCCTTTCTCAATGCCTTTACGGAAGTTCGCTTGCGCATGGATTGGGTCACCCAACAATTCGCCTTTCGCGATTAAGTCATTGATCACGTCATAAGCTAGGTACGGATAAATCGCAGTCGCACCGAAACCAAGAATCACCGCAAACTGGTGTGCATCACGTGCCAAACCAGTTTCGACAATGATGTTGGCATCGGTACGAAGACCCACATTGATTAAATAGTGGTGAACCGCACCAGTTGCCATCAATGCATTTGCAGGTAAAAAACCTTGACGGATTTTCTTATCAGACAATACAAGTAATGTTTTTCCATCGCGAATCGCTTGCGCAGATTCTTCACAAATACGCGCGATGGCAGCTTCTAAGCCTTCATCTTCTGCATAGTTCAGGTCGATGTCTGCAATCTCGTACCCTTTACGACCAAGGGTACGGATTTGATGCATTTTCGAATTTGACAGTACTGGGCTTGAAATGATCAGACGATCTGCATGCTCTGGACCTTGTTCAAATACATTTTGTTCACGGCCGAGACATGTCTCTAACGACATTACGATCGATTCACGTAATGGATCGATTGGCGGATTCGTAACCTGCGCGAACTGCTGACGGAAGTAGTCAGACACATGGCGCACTTGACGAGACAATACTGCCATTGGCGTATCATCACCCATTGAGCCCACGGCTTCCTGACCACTTTCAGCGATTGGACGAAGCAATTGGTCACGTTCTTCAAATGTCACCATGAACATTTTTTGTGAAGCTTTCAGGTCATCACCTTTTAAGCCTTGATCACATAAATATTCTTCTAGCTCTGGACTACCTTGCACACGTACTGAGTTTTCACGTAACCACTGACGGTACGGACGCATACGTTTGAGGTGATTACTCACATCTTGAGTATCGAGCATTTTTCCGGTAAAGGTATCTATCACCAAGATTTGACCCGGACCGACACGGCCTTTAGACACAACGTCTTCTGGTTCATAACCCCAAACACCAATTTCTGATGCCAATGTGATATAACCATTTTTGGTAATTACCCAACGTGCTGGACGTAAACCATTACGGTCAAGCATACAAATCGCATGACGACCATCTTGAATTACCAGACCTGCTGGACCATCCCATGCTTCCATATGCTTCGAGTTGAATTCGTAGAATGCACGTAAGTCCGCATCTAAAGTTTCAACGTTTTGCCACGCTGGTGGAACCAACATGCGTAGCGCACGGAACAAGTCCATACCGCCACCGACAAGGATTTCCAGCATATTATCTAAGCTTGAAGAATCCGAACCTGTACGGTTTACGATTGGATTCAGCTCAGTTAAACCCGGCAATAATGGGTTTTCAAATTTTGGTGTACGTGCCATCGCCCAGTTACGGTTGGCGGTAATGGTATTAATTTCACCATTGTGTGCTAAGTAACGGAACGGCTGAGCCAATGGCCAACGAGGCAAGGTATTAGTTGAGAAACGCTGATGGAATACAACAATGTGTGACTTTAAACGCTCATCAGCAAGATCGGTATAGAAATCAGCAATGGCTGCTGGCATCATCAAACCTTTATAGCTGATCACAGTTGAGCATAAAGTGGTTACATAGAAGTATGGGTCAGCAGTCAGCTGTTGTTCTGCACGACGACGTGCCATCACCAACTTACGGTTGAATTCAACCTCTGAAACACCCATTGGGCAATTCACGATAATTTGTTCAAATGCAGGCAATGACTGCATCGCGATTGAACCCAACGCATCGTTATTGGTTGGCACAACACGCCAAGCGATGACTTTACAACCTTCGTCTTCGATTTCTTTGGTCAAAATTTGTTTTGCATGTGCGGCTAATGCAGGGTCTAGGTTTAGAAATACCGTACCCACAGCAAAGATTTCACTCAATGTAATGTCACTGAGTTTTTTCGCTTCTTCACGGAAAAATTCTTTTGGCATAGCAAGGAGTAGACCACAGCCGTCACCGGTTTTACCATCTGCGGCAATACCACCACGGTGGGTCATACAACTTAAACTATGCATTGCGGTTTTGACGAGATCATGGCTTGCATCACCCTGCATATGGGCGATTAAACCGAAACCACAGTTATCTTTAAACTCATCCGGTTGGTATAAACCTTGAGCGGGAGCTACAGTATTAGGCGATGGCATGTGCATAGCGTACCCTTCTTTTCTTTACAGCTCTTTCGAGCACTTAACAAACTAATTTCTTGTTGCGATTCGTCTTAACTTACTCACATGAATTGTTCTGTCGAGCAAAATTATTTCTTATTCACACCCTTAAGATAAACCGAATTTATCTTTGATGCATGAATAAAAAGTCAAATTTTCTGCTTTTGCAGTTCAGATCAGGGATAACGACTGGATTAATGACTTCGCACTTTTATCGAATCATTTTCGCGCCAAAACAGGGAGAAAAGTTCAATTTACGCACCAATTAAGCAATTTATATGCCAACTTGATGCACTTTCACCTAAGATGGCTGATTACAAGCACTTTTTAGTTATAACAAATAATTCAAATTGTTCTTTTTTAATTTTATGCACTTTTTCTGTGCAGTTTAGACTTTTCCTAAGATGTCTTGCGCTATTTTAGAACTAATTAAATGGATCGGTTACTTCTTGTTCTACCGGTGCAGGTTTTGGACGTGGTGCATCTACACTACTTTGTGATTTTTGCACATCAATCACATTCCCTTCCGCATCACGGCGAGTCACCGTTGTACTTGTCGTTGCATTAGTTGGTGTTGTTACCGTCGCTGCAGCCGCTGCTTTTCGTGCGGCGATTTGAGCTTCATCAATTTTCGGTAAAGGCACAGATTTTAATTTAACAGCATATAACTTTTGACTCGACGACATTTCTTCCGTGCCCAAGTCATTCACATATGCTTGATATTGTTTAAATTCCACCACTTCAGGTTTAATTGAAGCAGGCAAAGCAATGTTGAGGCTCGACATTGCAGCTTTGGCATCATTTTGCGACGAATATGGTCCAGTTAAAATGACATATTGCTCAGGATGGTCTTCACCTGAAAGACGAAGATAAATAAATTTGTGACGCTCAGGCTGCTTGCGTAAGAAGCTTTTTAAAATATCTTCTTCAGAAACCCGAAATAATTCAACACCATAAAGCTTGGCAGAGTCATTAATAAATTTAGTGCCGCGAAATTCTGGCTCATGTTGAGCTGTAGCAACCACACGGGTCGTCATATCAAGTGGACGTACTTCTTCATTTAATGCACCAAGATGGGACATTGCTGCCACTTTCTCTGGCTGAATTTGCAAATCCACTTCGGTTTCAGCTTGCTTTTCAACTTCAACCAATTCTTTGGTATCTGTAATCGCCCAGAAAACCAATGCAGCGAACAGACACACAGCTCCACCCACCAACCATGCATAGTGATGAACTTTTTGCCATTGAGACTGCCGCGCTGCCATGATGTACCTACTCTGCCTGATTTGCCAAAATTGCCTGTTTCATTAACTCAACATCAAACTCTTTGGTGATGATGGCCTGACCTAATGATTTCAGTAAAATAAGTCGTAATTGCCCATTCAATACTTTTTTATCATGGGACATATACGACAAAAATTCCTCTAGCGGAATTTTAGGGCAAACTATCGGTAATTGTGCACGTAAAATGATTTTTTTTGTACGTTCTAAATCTTCAGCAGTGATCCAACCCATACGCTGGGACAAATCTGCAGCCATTACCATCCCTGTTGCAACGGCTTCACCATGTAACCATTCACCATATCCCAAGTACGATTCAATCGCATGACCAAAGGTATGACCCAGGTTTAATAACGCACGTTCGCCTTGTTCTTTTTCGTCATTGGCCACAATACGCGCTTTATGAGCACATGAACGATAAACCGCTTCAGCCAACAAGGTTGCATCACCTGCAACTAAAGCATCCATATGCTGTTCAAGCCAAGCTAAGAATTCAACATCACCTAACAATGCATATTTGATCACTTCGGCCAAACCTGCAGAAAGTTCACGCGCCGGCAAAGTTTTTAATTGCGCCATATCCGCAAGGACCACTTGGGGTTGCTGAAAGGCACCAATCATGTTTTTACCTAGTGGATGGTTAATCCCTGTTTTGCCACCGACACTTGAATCCACTTGAGAAAGCAAAGTCGTCGGCACTTGAATAAAATACACACCACGTTGATAGCATGCAGAAGCAAAACCGGTCATATCCCCAATGACACCCCCACCCAATGCTAAAACCGTACAATCGCGGTTAAAGCCTGCTTCGAGCAAGGCATCAAAAATTAAATTCAAATGCTCTAAATTTTTATACTTTTCACCATCAGGCAAAATACATGTTGCAACAGTTTTCCCTAATGCCTCAATTGCATCTACATAATGTTTTAAATAGAGCGGAGCAACTGTGGTATTAGAGACAATCATCACTTGTTTACCCTGAATATAAGGCTCAAGTAAAGTTTGTGGATCGAGGTCACTACCAATAAAAATAGGGTAGCGACGATCACCAAGTTCAACATGTAAGGTTTGCATGAATTTAACCTTTTCTAACGAGATATATTTTGTGAAACAATTAAATTAAAAATTTTTTGCGCAAGATCTCGCGCGGCACCTTGATTGGTTTCAATAATATAGTGCGCGACTTCACGATAAAGAGGATCACGGGCAGCCAATAAATCTCGTAGCTTTTGCTCTGGATTTTCCACTTGTAGAAGTGGACGATTTTTGTCGCGGTAGGTTCGTTGTAACTGAATTTCCACCGGAGTATATAGATAAACAACAATACCACGTTGTTTTAAAAATTCACGATTTGGGGGCTGAGTCACTGCTCCACCACCAGTCGCCAAGACCAGTTGTTTTTTTGCAGTTAACTCATCAATGACATTCGTTTCACGACTTCTAAAGCCTTTTTCCCCTTCTTTTTCAAAAATCCAAGGAATAGTCGCACCTGTTTTACGTTCAATTTCATGGTCACTGTCTAGAAATTCACGTCCTAACAATTCTGCTAAATGTCGCCCTACGGTTGTTTTTCCTGCCCCCATTGGCCCTACCAAATAGATATTTGGTAGGGTTTCAAACTCTTTGCTTGGCAAGGAGTCACCTATTTCTTTTGTTAAATTGAAAATATATTAATGATTTCTGGTAACACTGTCATTAACAATTCGCGGAGTAACAAAAATCAGCAACTCATTTTTTGCATCGCTTTTCATATCTTTACGGAATAAGCGACCCACATAAGGAATATCCCCTAAGAATGGTACTTTAGTTTGCTTACTTTGTGTTTCCTGATTAAAAATACCGCCGAGCACAACAGTTTCACCATTGTTCACTAAGACATCGGTATTAATTTCATTTTTATTCAGGATGATTTCACCATTATTGGCATACCCTGCTGGTGAGTCGCTTTTGATATTCAGCTTCATTTGCACTTTACCATCTGGAGTAATGCTTGGCGTTACATCTAGACTTAATAAAGCTTCTTTAAACTCGGTAGAAGAAGTCGCATTTGAACCGGTACCCGTTGTGGTTTGATACGGAATTTCTTGACCTGATGCAACTTTGGCTTGTTGTTTATCCGCTGTCAGTACTTTTGGTGTGGAAATCACTTCACCATAACCATCCGCTTGTAAAGCAGAAAGCTCTAAATCCAACATAAAATCAGAAAGACTAATCAAGCCAAAAGCAATTCGACTTGCACCTGAAGTAGTCACACCTAAGTCCACGTTTAAGTTACTTGGACGCTGAATGGTATATTTCCCATCATCGTCCGGTGTTTTTAAGTCCCAAAGTGTGGTATCACTACCACCCACCAATAAATGGTCATTTTGGTTAATCCCTTGAGACAAGAGACCCCATTTCACACCCATTTCTTTGGTAAAGTCGGTAGATGCTTTCACAATACGTGCTTCAACCATGACCTGCTTGACTGATACATCAAGCAAATCCACCATTTTACGAATTTGATCAATGTTTTGCGCAGTATCATTGATAATCAGTGTATTTGTACGCGTATCTGCAGAAATTGTGCCTCGGGGACTTAATAAGTTGCCACGGTCCTCATCAGCATTATTACTATTAGACGAACCAGTGTTTCCTGCTGTTTTAGACTGCGTAATCAGTTTCTCAATATCAGCGGCTTTCGCATAACTCAACGTTAAATATTCAGTCTGTAATGGTGCCAACTTCATACTTTGACGTAAGGCTTTCGCTTCTTCTTCTTCCGCTTTAATCAACTCAGAAACAGGCGCAATCCAAATCACATTACCATTACGACGTTTATCCAAGTTCTTGGTTTTCAGTACGATGTCTAAAGCCTGATCCCAAGGCACATCTTTTAAGCGAAGTGTAATATTCCCTTGTACTGTATCAGCAGCAACCATATTGATTTCAGTGAAATCAGCCAAAAGTTGCAGCACACGACGTACTTCAATGTCTTGGAAGTCTAAAGAAATCTTCTTACCGGTATAATGATTTGCGGCTTTAGGACGTAATGGATTCTTATCTTCCGGACGTTTCAAACTCACCGTTAATTTATTGTCAGTTTGATAAGCCATATATTCATAGCTGCCCGTCGACTGAATGGTAATCACCCCATTGCCACCATCATTATGCGCATCAACAGTTGCAACTGGCGTTGCAAAATCATTGACATTTAAACGGCGAGTCAAATGTGCAGGTACTTT
Organism: Acinetobacter sp. YH16044; assembly: GCF_013417145.1. NCBI lineage: Bacteria > Pseudomonadati > Pseudomonadota > Gammaproteobacteria > Moraxellales > Moraxellaceae > Acinetobacter > Acinetobacter sp. YH16044. The sequence continues at coordinate 38,553 of NZ_VPEK01000004.1, read as the reverse complement.
ATTCCCTAAAGTACGGATCACCACTTTACTGCCTTGTTGCTGAACATCAACAGGGGTGTTTCCACCTAATAAATCTACAACAACTTGACCTTCACCATTAGAACCACGATGGAAACCAATATTTGAGATGCCCTGTTGCTGACGTTGTGCTGTAGGCTGTACATAACTTGCAGCTTGAGCAGAATTAATTTTTAGAATGAAGGTATTACCTTCAACACGCGTGGTAAAAGCACCCGCATTGGCTAAATTCACAGTTAAGCGCGCACGTTGTGCATCCGAACTCACATCCACAGTGCTCGCTTCAGCCGTTGCCACAGGAATTGAACTTTGTTTTAAATTTTGCTGTGCTTTATCAAAGTCTAAAACCAGTCGTGATGGTTGATCGAGTTGATAAGCTTGTGGCTGCGGCGGTAAGCCATTAAACATCACGCGAATTTCAGTCCCTTGACCTGGAATTTGCATTGGTACCACATTGGTTACACTCACCTGAGCATTGGCAACTTGCATCATCGCCATTGCAACAGCCCCCATCGAAAACTGACGAAACACATGATTCATTGTATTGCCATCCCCAAAAATAAAATCTTGTACACTATTCTTCATTTTTATTCCTTTAAGCTTAAGGTGCTGGTCCAATTAATATGAGACTTCTAGGACGCTCTACATATCCTTCTCGCCCATCCGGAATAATCTCAATCAAATCAATTTGCGTCGGGGTAATATTTACCACTCGACCATGATTGAGCCCCATATAACTTCCACGTTGAATACGTTCAACTTCACCATCCGGTGTCTGAATCAAGGCTAAAATTTGCCCAGATTGGTTACGCATACTACCCTTCATATTTAAAGTTTCGAGTGCATAACTCTCTAAAGGTTGCGGCTGACGACTCAAGTTTGGATAAACACGCTTACCCGCCATGATTTTAAGTTCTGCTGCCAATGAACTTGGTAAGAACGGACTTTTTAAAGAATGCGCTGCATAATTAAAAGTCTCGACAGGCACAAAATCTGGCGCAGGCTCAATCGCTAGTGGAGCTTGATTGCGTATATTTGCCATCTCTTGATTGACCACATCAATACGTGATTCACAACCTGCTAATACAAATCCAACCATCACAGAAAGTGCCAATTTATTCATTTTCATTTTGGAGCCTCCTGCGTGCTTGCTGAATCTGCAGCTTTCGCAGCACTTTCAGTATTTCCTTCGTAACGATATGTTTTCGCAGAAATGACATAATCAATTTTTGGAATATCTGAATTCTTTTCTTTATTTTCAGTTGCTGTAATCGTTAAATTATGCAAAGTCACAATTCGTGAAAGCCCTGCAATACCACTCACAAATGAACCAAAGGCATGGTAATCACCTGTTGCTTCGATATGAATTGGCTGTTCCGTAAAGAATTCTTGCTTCACTTCAGGTTCAAGACGAATAATTTTAAATTTCAATCCAGAATTCACGCCTGTTAAGTTGATATCTTCAACCAAACCTGGAATTTCAGTTTCTTTCGGCAATTGTTCTAATTGTTGATTAAAACGTGCTTCCATATCCTGCAATTGCAATTGATATTGTTGCAAATTACGTAGTTTTGAATCTTTTTCACGAAACTCATTCAACAAATTTTGTTCTTGTGCATTGGCACTTGAAATGGCTTCAATCTTGCCTTTAATCGCCAAGAAATAGCCCAAAATTGCCACAAGGATAATGATAAAAATCCAGCAGGTAATTTTGACTGAAATTGGCCAACTACCATAATTATTCGGATCTAAGGTATTGAACTGCTGTACAAACTTATCAAAAGTCATTTTCTTTTTCGGAATGACAACAGCATCTTGATTCAATTGTTCAAATTCATCACGACTCATTTTGCAGCCTCCGGAGTTGGTGTTGCTGCAGTTTGTGCGTCAGATGTTTGCGCCGATGAAGCTGACTGTCCTGCATTTGCTGCTGGATCATTAATGGTCGGCTGCGCAATTTGCTCCAAATCAGCAGTCACAGTAAATGCACCATAAGATTCTTCTACGCGAGGAACCACTGACGTTGGCGCTTTGTCTTTTTTCTCTTCAGCCACAAGGAATGAGCTCATGAAGGCATTACGATACCAAGGTGATGCTTCCAAATTACGCAGTAAATCTGCAACAGTATTTGGACTTTCCGCACGCCCTTCGATCATAAATTTGTCGCCATTACGCTCAAATTTTGTGATGTACATATTGGCAGGTGTCACACGAACCAATTCATCTACAAGATGTACTGCGATTGGACGTTGACCTTGTAAGCCTTGAATCAACTTCATACGTTCAATAATGGCATTACGCTGTTCTTGTAAACCATCCAAAGACTTTAATTGAAAATCTAAATTTTGGTTATGACTGATAATCAATTGGTTCGCTTGTTCTTGATCTTTTAATTTGTGATCAAAGTACAACCATGTTAAACCAACCCCAATTACCCCAATTAAAAAAGCCCCAATACAAAGTGCAATAAATTCTTTTTTTCGTTTCTCTCTTAGCTCATCACGCCAAGGGAGCAAGTTAATTTTTGCCATTAATCAAAACTCCTCAATGCTAGACCGCATGCCACCATGAGTGATGAGGCATCATTTTCAATTTTTTTAATATCAATTTGAGGTGAAAAACCCATTTGTAAGAATGGATTGGCAATCGTGACACGGTAACCCAATTTTTGTTGAAGTAGTTTTGCAAGCCCCGGAATATTGGCATTCCCCCCTGCCAATAAGATGTGGTCAATTTCGTTGAACTGTGAAGATGAGAAGAAGAACTGTAAAGAACGCGCTGCTTGTTGAACGACAGCTTCTAAGAAAGGTTCTAAGACTTCAACATCATAGTCATCTGGCAAGGCACGTGTTTTTTTCGCACGACCCGCTTCTTCGAAAGACAATGCATAGCGATTTTGAATTTCCTGTGTCAATTGTTTGCCACCAAACACTTGCTCACGGGTATAAATCACTTTGTTATTCTGCATAACAGATAAGGTCGTCATACTATGACCAATATCTAAAATACCCACGGTATTTACACCCATTGGCAAAGTATCTGAGAAAACTTTAAATGCATTTTCAATTGCAAAGCTTTCTACATCGCCAATTTTTGGTGTCAGACCCGCAAGCTGAATAACTTCCGCACGCGCTTCGACATTTTCAATACGCGTAGCGACAAGTAGAACATTGACACGATTTGGATTGGATAAACGATCCGGCAAGACCTCAAAATCAAGGCTCGCTTCATCAAGTGGGAACGGAATATATTGCTCAGCATCATCACGAATCTGAATTTCACGTTCATCATCGTTCATATCTGCGTCCATTTCGATGATTTTTGTAATCACCATCGAGGTTGGAACCGCCAAAGCTGCATTGGTCGTCTGTGTATTGGCCAAATTAATTGCGCGCTCTAAACAGTCACCGACAGCTTCCGGATTCAATATGTTCTTTTCAACAACACTTCCTTCTGGTAATGGTACCAAAGCATAGCTTTCTACCCAATACCGCCCACTCTTTACAGAAAGTTCCAAAACCTTAACAGAAGTCGAACTAATATCTACTCCTATTAACCCCTTATTTGGCTTACGATATAACCTGAGCACAATATAATTCCTATTATTTTTTTATCCCCAAAAAAATTAACCCACTAATTAGCATTGGTCTATAATTTTATACAGATACAATAACTCATCTAACAATCCGTATATCGAAAGGATATACTGACCACCAATTAGTTTGCCATTAGCTCTTATTAAAACTTACTTGTTATGAAAAAGCTATCTTGTTCAGGCCTTGTTCATCCATTTTTTTTGGCCATTATTATTATTTTGGTCGCAATTCCAATGGGTTTCTATGGCATGTATCTCTATATTGCCCCGTCTTTGCCTGAAATGTCCATCTTAAAAAAGGCTCCATTATTAAAACCATTACAGGTTTATAGTGCTGATAATGAGCTGATTGCAGAATATGGTGGCAAACTTTCGGTCCCTGTAGAGTACGACCAAATCCCGTCTCATTTCATTCATGGCTTTTTAGCTGCGGAAGATTCTTCGTTTTTTGAGCACAGCGGAATTAGTTTCAAAGGATTGGGACGTGCTGTCAGTGAAAGTATTACGGGTTCAGATGTGCAAACGGGTGGTTCAACCATTACCATGCAGGTTGCAAAAAACTATTATCTGACTCCAGAACGTACTTTAAAACGTAAACTGACTGAAGTTTTCCTTGCTCGAAAAATTGAACAGAATCTAAGCAAAGAAGAAATTTTAACGCTGTATGTCAACAAAATCTTTTTGGGCAAAAATGCTTACGGGATCGCTGCAGCTGCAAAAATTTATTATAACAAGAGCTTGCAAGATTTGAGTTTGGCTCAAATGGCAATGATTTCAGGCTTACCCAAAGCACCATCAAAATATAATCCTGTAGCCAACCCAAAACGTGCTTTAGAACGTCGTAATTGGATTTTAGGACGTATGTTGCAATTGGGTTATATCAATCAATCTGAATATCAAAAAGCGATTGCTGAACCAATTAATCTCGATATGCCTGACCGTGGGGTCAGCAATAAATTTCCCTATGTAGGCGAAATGGTTCGCTCAGAATTAGTCGAAAAGTTTGGTGAACAGGCGACTGATTCAGGCTATAAAGTCTACACCACCATCAACAGCCAACGCCAAGCCTATGCTGAGCAGGCTGTACAAGAAGGTCTCGAAGCTTACGATAGACGACATGGTTGGCGTGGTTCAGAAGCACATGATGAGCCGTTAAAAAACTTTATTCCATATGCCAACACCTATCCTGCCGAAGTGACTAAAGTCAACAACACTAGTATCGAAGTGTTGATGCAAGACGGCAGTAGTGTGACAGTTCCATGGTCAGGTCTGTCTTGGGCACGCCCCTATCGCAATGCCAATAGTGTAGGCAATGCGCCAAGCAAAGCCTCACAAATTGTAAAAGTTAAAGATATTATTCGCCTACGTCCGAATGCGGATAAAAGCTCATGGGCTTTAGTGCAAATTCCAAAAGCACAAGGTCAATTGATTGCACTTAATCCTAACAATGGTGGTATTGAAGCCATTGTCGGTGGTTATAATTTTTATCAATCTAAATTTAACCGTGCTCTACAAGGTTGGCGTCAGCCGGGTTCAACTATTAAACCTTTTGTTTATGCTTTAGCACTTGAACGTGGTATGACACCGTACTCCATGGTCAATGATAATCCAATTACCATTGGCAAGTGGACGCCTAAAAACTCTGACGGTCGCTATTTGGGGATGATTCCTCTACGCCGCGCCCTCTATTTATCACGTAACACGGTCTCTGTTCGTTTATTACAAGTTGTCGGGATTGAACGTACTCGTCAATTATTTATGGATTTTGGCTTACAAGAAAACCAAATTCCACGTAACTACACCATTGCTTTAGGTACCCCACAAGTGTTACCGATTCAAATGGCGACAGGTTATGCGACTTTTGCCAATGGTGGATATCGCATTCAACCGCACTTTATTAGCCGTATTGAAGATGCTTATGGCAAAGTGATTTATCAAGCCAATCCTGAATATGCATGTATTCAATGCATCAATCAAAAGGACGAAGTTGAATCTGCAGATCCGACCACGCCGGATGATGAAGTGATTGAAGTCACCAATCAGGATAACAAGCCCGCTGAATCAAAAATTTCCGATACTGAAGCAGCAAACTATAAACAAGCTCAGCGGATTTTGAAGTCGAGTTCGGCCTTTGATATGGCGAACATCTTACGTGACGTGATCCAACACGGTACAGGTCGTGCGGCATTAAAAATTGGTCGCGGTGATTTAGGTGGTAAAACCGGTACAACCAATGATGCAAAAGACGCGTGGTTTGCTGGATTTAATGGAAAATTGGTCACTGTGGCTTGGGTCGGTTTTGACCAACCCTCTACTTTAGGTCGCCGTGAATATGGTGGTGTTGCAGCATTGCCTATTTGGTCAGATTTTATGGCGAAATCACTTAAAGGCACACCTGAAGCTTGGGTGCGTTTAGACACCCATGCCAAGAATCCAATCAACCGTAATTCGGCTAAAGCGACTCAAGGTCAACCTGAACAAGATCGTGCAGCAACGCCACCAATGGCTCAACCGCTGTATCGTCCTGCTCCTGTTGCACCGAAGCCTCAGGCTTCGCAAAATGATTTTGACGACCTTCCTGGGTCTACTGAAACCAATCTTGCACCTACTCGAACTGCGCCACCACCAATGCAGCCTAAACCACAAAGTACAGAGCATAAAACTGACGCACTTGATCATCTCATCGATCAAGTTCAGTAAATACTGCATAAAAAAAGCCCTCAAACGAGGGCTTTTTTATCACTTCCAATGCATTATTTCTTTTTAAAGAGATAAATTTGATACTGCGCTTGCAACTCAAATTGTTCATTTTTTTCTAGAGCTTCTCGACGCTCAGCTTTCACTTTATAGGCATAAGGCGTCATTGCAATTAAGTTTTTGAGATCCTGCTGAGAAAGTGACATTTTCGCTTGAACCACTTGTTCACTTTCCAATTCAAAATCATTCGCCAGTTGTTCCACAAATTTATGCGGTTCATGTAGTTTTACTTCTTCAAACAGGGCTTCACGCATTGCATAAAGATGCTCTGGCGCAGGTGTGACCACCATCAAGTGCCCTTCAGGCTTTAACACACGAAGGATTTCTTCTTGAGGAATAGGACTAAATAAACTCGTACACAAGTCAATCGAATGATCTAATACAGGTAAGGTTGCCCCTGTCCCAACCACCCAAGTCACCTCTTTATTCAGTTTAGCGGCCACTTGTACTGCATTTTTAGCGATATCGACACCCACACACTGTAATACTTCAGCTTGCATCGCATTGGTGTAATAGCCTTCACCACAGCCAATATCCAACAAGTTTTCAACCCTTAATTTTTGAATCAAAGCCACTACTGCCTGTTGCAAAGGTGCATAGTGACCTGCACTTAAAAATGCTCGACGCGCCTGTACAGATTCAGGCGTATCACCCGGGTTTTTACTGTGTTTATGCTGAACCACATGTAAATTGACATAGCCTTGTTTTGCAACATCATAGCTATGATTATTTTCACAGCGCCATGTCCGCTCTGTGAGTTTCAATGCTTCACGGCATACAGGACACATCAACAGGTTCATCATTTACTCCACTAGATTTTGAAATAAAAAAACCGGCATCTGTGGGAGCAAATGCCGGTTTCGTTTATTTATTTGCTTAACGTAATTTTAAAGTCATTAGACCTAAAACTACCAGCATAATTGTAATAATCCAGAAACGAATCACCACCTGCGTTTCACGCCATCCCTTTTTCTCATAATGATGGTGCAGCGGTGCCATTAAGAATACGCGCTTATTCCGCATACGCAGCGAGCCAATTTGCAAGAAGACAGAAATAGCTTCAACCACGAAAACACCGCCCATAATGGCAAAAACGATTTCTTGACGAACCATGACTGCAATCGTACCGAGCATCGCACCTAGAGATAAGGCACCGACATCACCCATAAACACTTGAGCAGGATGTGCGTTAAACCATAAGAATGCCAAACCAGCACCGATCATTGCCGCACAGATCACGACAAGTTCAGATGCGTATTTCACATAAGGGATATGTAAATAATCGGCAAAACGAACATCACCAGCCAGATAAGCAAATACACCTAAACCTGCGGCAACCAGAACGATTGGCATAATTGCTAGGCCATCTAAACCATCGGTTAAGTTCACAGCATTAGATGCGCCGTTAATCACCAAATAAGTAAAGACAATAAAGCCAATACCGAGTGGAATAATAGACAATGGAATGCTAATTTCTTTAAAGAATGGAATCAGCAGATCCAACATATTTGAGGTATGTACTGGGTTTGCTTGCTGTGTCGCAATCACATAGAGCGCAATACCGGCGCCTAACGATGCCACAGAAGTCCAAAAGAATTTCTTCTTCGCAGGTAGACCGGCATTATCTTTATAACGGATTTTAATCCAGTCATCGGCCCAGCCAACAGCACCAAAGATCACCATAACGCCAAGTACAATCCATACATAAGGGTTTGAAAGATCGGCCCAAAGTAAGGTTGAAATCCCAATAGACAGTAAAATCAACACACCGCCCATAGTCGGTGTGCCCATTTTTTTGGCATGATTTTCAGGTGCAAATGAACTGACTGCCTGACCATATTTGAGAGCTTGCAATTTGCGGATCATCACAGGTCCAAGCAACAGACCAATGGCCAATGCCGTTAAGACACTGAGTAGCGAACGAAGCGTTAAATAACGAACAACCTGAAACGAGCTGTGATAACCCGCAAGCTGCTCAAATAACCATAACAGCATTAAAGTTTCTCCATCAATTCAGCCATCAAAGTTTCCATGTGGGTATAACGAGAACCTTTAAACAGGAAACTCATGGACTGAGGCTGATGTGTTTTGACTAGACTAATTAATAACGGTAAGGCCTGTTCTTGAGATAGAAAGGCCTGTAATTTTTTACCATATTGGGTACTGCGCGCGCCTTCTTGTACGGCTGGTGAAAACTCACCGACAGCAACGACAAATTGAAGACCGGCGTGTGAAACAAGGTCACGTCCCAACATGTAGTGCTGCTGTGCAGCAGATGAACCTAACTCACCAATATCCCCAATGACCATGACTTTGATGCCATCTTGCTGTGCAAGTACATCAGCAGCAGCACGCATTGAGGTTGGATTTGCATTGTAAGTATCATCAATAAACAAATAATCTTTATGTTGAATAAAATTTAGACGACCTTTGGCACCTGTTGCATGTTCAAGACCCACAACGATGTCATCTAAACTCACGCCAATCGACAACGCAAAAGCTGCGGCAGCAGTTGCATTTTGCACATTATGCTCACCCGCAAATGGCAGTTGAACAGGACGCGAACCTTGTGGCGTATTTAAGATAAATCGTGAAGATTGAGCCTGAAGCTCCGTCTCAGTCGCAAAGACATCCCCACCCTGACCAAAACTCATTAATTGTTCAGTTTGCACAGCTTGACGAATGGCATCTGTAAAATCATCTGCCGCAGGCACAATCGAAGTTCCTGTTTTCGCTATATGTGCATAAATTTCAGACTTGGCACGACAAATGCCATCACGCCCACCAAATTCACCCATATGAGCAGTACCAATATTTAAAATACCGGCAACCTGAGGCTGTACCAAATTTGAGGTGTAATCAATTTCACCCTTATGACTGGCACCAAGCTCCATCACGGCATACTGATGTTCTGGACGCAACTCAAGTAACATCATCGGTACGCCAAGGTCATTATTTAAATTACCGCGCGTAATTAATGTTGGTGCAAGACGAGAAAGGATACTCCCGAGCATCTCTTTGGTCGTAGTTTTACCACTGCTTCCTGTCAAGGCAATTACTTTTAAAGCTGGGTTTTGGGCACGACGAAATGCACCCAAATGCCCAAGCGCCATACGTGTATCTGCAACCACCAACTGACAAATATCCACATCGACCGGATGACTGACAATGGCAATTTCACAACCCTTTTCAGCCACTTGAGCAAGGAAGTCATGCGCATCAAAGCGTTCACCTTTCAGGGCAAGAAAAACGTCACCTTGCTCTGCATGACGTGAATCGGTCAAAATTCGTTTCACAGGACCTGTCGGCGCTTGATTATTATGCCAGTGACCTTGTGTCGCTTGAACCAACTGTTCGGCAGTCCAAGGTTCTAACGGAACCGTACTGGTCGTTGAAGTATGCATATCTGTTTCCTATTGCGCTGGATAAGCCGAGTCAGTGTTGTGATGCTGTGAATCAATCGCTGATTTCACTTCCACCACATCATCAAACCAATGTCGAACACCATCAATTTCTTGATAGTTTTCATGGCCTTTACCAGCAATCACCACAATATCACCCGCTTGCGCATGGTTGACTGCGAATTTAATCGCTTCACGGCGGTCATGGATTTCATGGACAGTTTTTCCAGTGAAATCAATACCAGCCTTCATATCTGCAAAAATTTGTTCTGGGTTTTCAGTACGTGGATTATCTGAGGTAATCAACGCAACATCTGCATGGTTTAATGCCGCTTGAGTCATCAATGGACGTTTACCACGGTCACGATCACCGCCACAACCGAACACTGCCCATAACTGTTGCGATACATGACGTTTTAAGGTCTGTAACACTTGAATCAAGGCATCTGGTGTATGTGCATAATCCACTACAAACAAGCGTTCATCATCACGGATCACTTGCATACGGCCCGGTGCACCTTTTAATTCGGGCGCAGTTGCGATCAAGGCAGATAAATCAAAACCTGCTTGCTCCGCTGAAATTAAGCTGGCCACAATATTTTCAATATTGAAGTGCCCCAATAATGGACTTTGCACCACAAATTCAGCTTGAGCAGTACGCAATTTAAATTGTGCGCCCGTTAAGCTGTATTGAATATCGGTCACTTGATAATCCGCAGCCTGACGCGTTGAATAAGTCAAAATTTTAGGCTGAGCCGGATTTTGACGTGCAGCATTCATCATCACTTCGGCATGTTCATCATCGAGATTGATGACTGCAACTTTGAGCGATGGAAACTGAAATAAACGTGATTTCGCTTCAGCATAGGCTTCAAGGGTTTTATGATAATCCAAATGGTCACGACTTAAATTGCTATAAGCGGCAATTTCAATAGCACACCCATTTAATCGACCTTGTTCTAATCCATGCGAACTTGCCTCAATGGCAGCAAACTCTGCTTCTTCAAGTGCATAGGTATGCAACGCATTTTGCATATGCAACGCATCTAAAGTGGTGTGAGAAGAGGCTTCTAAATTCGGTAAAATTCCGTTCCCGGTAGTTCCCATCACTGCACATTTTTTGCCTTGCAGCATGAGTAATTCAGCGATTAAGCGTGAGATCGTGGTTTTACCATTGGTACCCGTCACTGCCAAAATTCGTGCAGCTTGAACCGGTTGAGTCGCCTGTAAATATTGCTTTTGCCACTGCCCCATCAATTGACGCACATCAGCGATTACGACACTTTGATCCAAGCCCAAATCAGTTTCGGAAATAACTGCCAACGCACCATTTTCTAACGCTGTACATGCAAATTGTGCTGTTTTTTCAGGTTGCGAAAACGAAGTCAGGGCAATAAATATTTGCCCTGCTGTAACTTTGCGACTATCCAGATTGAAGCCTTGAAAGGATTGCGACATCCATTCAGCGGGCTGTTCAACGGTGTATAGATCTTGAAACGTAATTTTCATTCATCACCTATTACTGGATCTTAGGAGTGTCTAAAGGTTTATCTAAAGGTACGTTCATTAAACGTAAAGATTCTTGCATTACACGAGCAAAAACGGGTGCAGCCACCAGACCACCGTAATACTGACCTGTTGGGTTTTCCACCACAACAATCATGGCCAAACGTGGATCACTCACTGGTGCGACACCAGCAAAGAGTGCACGATATTCTGAAGTCGAATAACCTTTACGGTCTGCACGTAATTTATGTGCTGTACCAGTTTTACCCGCCACGCGATAACCCGGAATATTGGCTTGACGTGCCGTACCACCCGGTAAGGTCACCGCTTCCATCATTAAAAGCACTTGATCAGCAATTTTAGGGTCAACCATCTGCTCACCTTTCGGCTTTTCCTCAAGCTTGTACAAGCTCAGTGGCATTTTGACGCCCTTGTTGGCAATCATGGCATAAGCATCTGCCAGTTGGAGTACTGTAGCGTTCAAACCATAACCATAAGCCATGGTCGCTACTTCAGACACATTCCATTTACTCTTCGGCAAAATCAGACCAGCACTTTCACCGGGGAATTTCACCGCTGAGCGTTGACCAAAGCCAAGACGTTGATAGAACGTTGGTAATGTTTCATAAGGGAGAGATAAAGCGATTTTTGCCACACCGACGTTAGACGATTTTTGAATAATGCCGCCCAAAGTCAGAGGGCCATAGTTATGCGTATCTCGGATAGTATGATTCCCTACACGCATAGAACCCGGTGTAGTATTTACCACCGTATTTGCCGTGTATTTACCGCTTTCCAATGCCATTGCCACGGTCATTGGCTTCATGGTTGAACCTGGCTCAAAGGAGTCAATCGCACCACGGTTACGCATGGCATCTTTATTTAAGACACCTTTTTTATCATTCGGGTTGTACGACGGCCAAGAGGTCATCGCCAAAATTTCACCCGTTTTAACATCCACGGCAATCGCGGTTGCAGAACGTGCGTTATTGGCTACGCCGGCTGCAGTCAACTCACGATACATGATGTATTGCAAACGTGAATCGATACTGAGCGTGATATTTTCGCCCGACTCGACTTCTTTCACGATCTCAGGGTCTTTCACGCGGTTGCCCTTTTTATCACGGACAATTTGCTGCGCACCATCAACACCTGAAAGACGTTCATTCAGCTGCATTTCCAAGCCTTCAATACCCATGCCCTCACTATTGGTTAAGCCAATAATTTGTGAGTTGGGCTGAGGCTGTGGATAGTAGCGCTTATAGTTTTTCTCAGTATATACGCCCTGAAAGTCACGTTTCATGATCAATTCAGCTTGTTGCGGCGGTACTTCTTTCTTTAAAACCAAATAACGTGAACGTGGACGCTCATTCATTTTGCGTTTCAGTTCAGCACGATCCATCCCGACAGCATCGGCAAGTTCATCTAAGCTTAGATTTTTATCAGGTAATTGCCGTTTTAACTTCCGGTTGTTTGGATCTTTAGCCAATTCAGCCGTGGTTTCTTCAAAGAGTTTTTTATTGTCAAAATAATCACGTGGATCGATCACGATTTTCATGATCGGGGTACTAATCGCTAAAGGCACACCGTGACGGTCATAGATGACACCGCGCATGGCTTTTAAGGTTTCAGTTCTTAAAATTTTGGCATTGGCTTTATTTTGTAAAAAGTCTTTATTGATGATTTGTACATAAAAAGCCCGCCCCACCAATGCAATGAAGCACAGTAAAACCACCGCCCACATCAAGTGATAGCGCCACATCTCCACCGAAATGGCTGTACGACCAGTAACAGACTGCTGTTTCTTACGCGGAGTTTGTTTGTTTCTCTTTTCAACCATGTGACCGGCAGCCTATTTTTTCTGTTCTGGAGTTTGTGGCAATGAAATAACAACGGTTTGTGCAATAGGAGGCGAATACATGCGTAATTGGGTAACTGCACGTGTCCCAATTTGGGCTGTTGCACCGAAAGTTTGTTGTTCGATCAGCAAACGTCCCCATTCTGCGTTGAGGTCATCCCTTTCACGCATATAGGTACTCAATTGACGATAATCTTGGCGATATTCAAAGACTTGAAAGACCACCATAATCGCACTCACAAAAACCAAGAGCAATAAAATGCCGTATGTAATGATTTTCTTCGACTGCGATTGATCAGAGTTTTTTTCGATTGCTTCGGTTTTCATTCTTTGCCTTTTAAGCTAAACGCTCTGCCACACGAAGCCAAGCACTACGAGATCGTGGATTGGCTTTAACTTCTTCTTCACTTGCTTTAATTCGTGACACTTTTTTTAAGCGGCGGGTATCTTCGCGTTTTTGTGGTAAACCCCAGCCTGTGTCTTCTGCAAGTGTAGATTCTTTTTGAATAAATTGTTTAATTAAACGATCCTCTAAAGAGTGGAAACTGATCACTGCAAGAGTGCCTTCAGGTTTCAGCATATCCACCGCTTGAGGTAAGAAGATATCAATATCGTCGAGTTCTTTGTTAATAGCAATACGAATTGCTTGGAAAGTTCGTGTTGCTGCATGTTTATTTTTTTCCCATTTCGGGTGGGCAACTTTCACGATTTCAGCCAATTGAGCTGTGGTTTCAATATACCCTGCCGCTTTAATTGCTTTGGCAATACGGCGGCTATAACGCTCTTCACCATATTTAAAAATAATATTGGCCAAATCTTCTTCTTCAATATCAACCAACCACTCTGCGGCTGTTGGACCTTGTGAGTTATCCATACGCATATCGAGTGGGCCATCTTTCATAAAGCTAAAGCCACGCTCTGCTTGATCTAGCTGCGGAGATGAAACACCCAAATCCGCCATAATACCGTCGACCAAATCGATACCACGACTACGCAGTTCTTCTTTTAAATCGGCAAAACTGGCGTGAATAATTTTAAAACGCGTATCTTCTTGTTCTAATTCTGCTGCAACGGCCAATGCTTGCGGGTCTTTATCAAAGGCATAAACACGTGCATTTTCATCTAATTTAGACAGTAATAAACGCGTATGACCACCACGCCCAAATGTGCCATCTACGAAAATTCCTGTATTGCGATCTGCCAGTAAAGCATCAACAGTTTCATGAAGTAATACAGAAATATGCGACATAGGGGTTCGTTCAACACAGCTAAAAATGTAACTGCACATTATTACCTTGTTTTAGCAAAGCTCCAAACGTCTTTTTGTACAGAAATATTACTTTCCATAGAGAAAACCGTTTTTATTTTTTGCCATCCATTAAAAAACCTCCCGAAGGAGGTCTTTGAACATCTCAAATCATAGATTTCGATGTATTAGCGCTTGTTATTGTAGATCTGATCGAAGATCGCACCATTCACAAAATGTGTTTGTTGAGCTTTTGCCCAGCCACCAAACACTTCATCGATGGTAAAGGTTTTTAATGGCGGGAACTGTGATTTATATTTTGCTAAAACTGCTGCATTACGTGGGCGATAGAAATGACGAGCCGCCATCTCTTGACCTAATGGAGAATAAAGATAATTGATATAGCCTTGAGCTAACCATTTATTACCATTTTTATCGACAGTTTTGTCCACGATCGCCACTGAAGGCTCAGTCAAAATCGACATCGATGGATATACGATATCAAATTTGTTTTTACCCAAAGTTTTTTGAGTAACTAAAGCTTCGTTTTCCCAAGTCAATAACACATCACCAATACCACGTTCTGCAAATGTAGTCATCGATGCACGTGCCGCAGAGTCCATTACTTTTACGTTATGGTACATCTTACCCACGAAATCTTTGGCTTTCACTTCATTACCACCCGGCTGTTTCAAAGCATAACCCCAAGCTGACAAGTAAACCCAACGTGGGAGACCGCCAGTTTTCGGGTTCGGGGTAATAATTTGTACACCCGGTTTGGTTAAATCAGACCAATCTTTAATATGTTTCGGGTTGCCCTTACGTACCATGAATACAATCGTTGACGTATATGGCGCTGAGTTATGTGGAAACTCTTTTTGCCAACCCGGCTGAATCTGACCAGACTTCACAATTTCTTCGATGTCATTGGCCAAGGCCAAAGTCACGACATCACCTTTTAAACCGTCAACCACAGAACGGGCTTGTTTGCCTGAACCACCATGTGATTGTTTAAATGCGACCGTTTTACCGGTACGCTCTTTCCAATATGCACCAAATGACTTATTAAATTCGTCATAAAATTCACGCGTTGCATCATAAGAAACATTTAAAAATTCACGATCAGCGGCCTGAGCAGACGCTGAAAATGCAACACCAGTGGCAAGCAACGCGGCACTGAGCCACGCCTTAAATTGAGTTTTCATAACAGCCAGCATAAAGTTATATTCAATACTGCTAAATATATGAAATAAAGTCATAAATCGCAATTGCAGCGTGTTTAGACGCTTTGTTGAATACAGCTAAGGCTACGAATTTAATTGTTTGTTTTTCATATTAAAATACACAAAAACAATCTACTTATTCCCTATATATAGATTTTTATGCATTACATATGCAAAAAACGGATAATCTAAATTATCCGTTTTACACCACTCAACTTTATTTACAGACTTACTCTTTATTCTTTTCACTATAGATTTGATCAAAAATCGCACCATTCACAAAATGTGTTTTTTGCGCTTTAGCCCAACCGCCAAACACTTTATCAATGGTAAACGTTTGAACTTTCGGAAATTGAGCAGCGTATTTTGCTGTGGCTTTTGCATCGCGAGGGCGGAAGAAATATTTACCTGCCAGCTCTTGGCCTTTAGGTGAATATAGATAATTCAAATAACCCTTCGCCAAATTTCGATTACCATTTTTATCGACGGTTTTATCCACTACTGCCACTGAAGGTTCGGCTAAAATCGAAATAGACGGATAAATAATGTCATATTTATCTTTGCCTAGGCCCTGAGTCGCTAACAGTGCCTCATTTTCCCAAGACAGTAAGACATCTCCAATGCCACGCTCAGCAAAGGTCGTGAGTGAACCACGTGCGCCAGAATCCAATACTTTGACATTGCTATAGAGTTTTTTCACCAATTCTTTGGCTTTGGCGTCATTGCCACCCGGCTGTTTTAAAGCATATCCCCATGCTGATAAATAGATCCAACGCGGTGCGCCGCCTGTTTTTGGATTTGGTGTAATAATTTCAACGCCCGGTTTGGTCAGGTCATTCCAATCTTTAATTTTTTTCGGGTTACCTTTGCGCACCAAAAATACGATGGTTGAGGTATACGGTGCAGAATTATGTGGAAATTGTTTTTGCCAGTTTTTATTGATTTGCCCAGTCGCCACAATTTCATCAATATCATTGGCCAATGCCAAAGTCACGACATCTGCCTGCAAACCTGTCGCCACTGCACGAGCTTGTTTGCCAGAGCCACCGTGAGATTGTTTAAAATTAATCTCTTGTCCTGTACGTTTTTTCCAATATTGTCCAAATTCTTGGTTATATTCCTGATAAAACTCACGTGTTGGGTCATAAGAAACATTTAAGAAATCTTTTACGGCATACACCTGTACCGCCACCCCACCCAACAAAGCGAAAATTCCCGATGCTATTATTTTTTTCATCTGCTCAAACTCAAATTGATATTGAGAGCACTATATAAATCAAAAATAACTTTAACAATCAGCTATCTATAATATAAATTCAAATCTATTTCTGTTTTAAAGATATCTAAAAATAACGTATTTAAAGCTTTAATTCTGCTAATACAGCAACAATCAGAAGCGATCTCCATGCTATCTTCATAGTTGTTTGCTAAAACATCCGAAAATCTAGAGAAAACAGTCTATTTAGGTAATCCTAGTACAGACTTTTTTAGTTTTTTTGTAAAAATTGTGACGTAGTTCTACTTTTTAATTACGAAAGATGGTTAAATCGTAGTCTAAATATTAAAACTATTTTGCAAATAAAAAGTTCCATCACCAAAACTAGGGGGAGATTTGGACATGAAATTTTCATACGCACTATGCCTAGGCTTAAGTTTAAGCGTTACTGCACAGACTGCTTTGTGTGCTGCAACCAGCACCGCATCGAATAACAAACTTACGATGCCTGCTGAACGTACCTCATTGATCGAAAAAGCGATTAATCAGCAAAAATCTGAAGGTAAAGGCCGTACAGACGATAATTTAAAAGTACTTACGTCTATTAAAGCAGCACCGACTCAAAGTTTCTTTGCATCACAAAACCAAAGTTTTTCTCGTCTTGTTCAAGCCATTTTTTCTGGTAGCAACTCATAACGACATCAGCATACTCATGTCATCCAAGCTATTGTTTTAGACGAGTTCCCCTACTGTCGTCTAAAAAATACTTAAAAATGCCTGATCATTCAATGTTGAATTAAGCATTAAGTGATCAGGCTTTTTCGTTATAATAGATCCCAATTTACATTCTGATTAAAAGCTGATTATGACTGTTCGTACTCGTATCGCACCTTCTCCTACTGGTTTCCCGCATGTTGGGACTGCTTATATTGCATTGTTTAACTTATGTTTTGCGAAGCAACATGGCGGTGAATTTATTCTTCGTATTGAAGATACAGACCAACTGCGCTCTACCCCAGAATCTGAGAAAATGATTTTAGATTCATTGCGTTGGTTAGGTTTGAACTGGTCAGAAGGTCCAGATGTGGGTGGCCCTCATGCGCCATACCGTCAATCTGAACGTATGGACATTTATAAACAATATGCTTTGGAACTGGTTGAAAAAGGTCATGCATTCTACTGCTTCGCAACAGCAGAAGAACTCGATCAAATGCGTGCGGAACAACAAGCACGTGGTGAATCACCGCGTTATGACGGTCGTGGCTTAAAACACACTGCAGAAGAAGTTGCACAGCGTTTGGCTGCTGGTGAACCGCATGTCATTCGCATGAAAGTGCCTGAAGAAGGGATTTGTAAATTTAACGACTTACTACGTGGTGAAGTCGAAATTCCTTGGGCGCAAGTCGACATGCAAATTCTACTGAAAACCGATGGTTTACCGACGTATCACTTGGCAAACGTGGTTGATGACCATTTAATGGAAATCACTCACGTGATTCGTGGCGAAGAATGGATTCCATCTGCGCCTAAACACCAATTATTGTACAAATATTTTGGTTGGGACATGCCGGTGCTTTGCCACATGCCGCTGTTACGTAACCCAGATAAATCAAAACTGTCTAAACGTAAAAACCCAACCTCAATTAACTACTACAAAGACATCGGCGTTTTACCAGAAGCATTATTGAACTACTTAGGCCGCATGGGCTGGTCAATGCCGGATGAAAGTGAAAAATTCACTTTGGCTGAGATGATTGAACACTTTGACATTCAACGTGTATCACTTGGCGGTCCGATCTTTGATGTTGAAAAGCTGAACTGGTTAAATGGTCAATGGATTAAAGGTTTAACACCGGGTCAATTGCTCGATACCCTACTGGCTTGGAAATCAGATCGTAATACCTTGGAAGAAATTGCTGCTGCGATTCAACCGCGTATTAATTTATTGTCTGAAGCAGTGAATTGGGCAGGTTTTTATTTCAACCAATTCCCAACACTCAGCAAAGAACAGTTTGAAAGCAAAAAATTGACTGAAGAACAAGTTCGTCAAAGCCTTCAATTTGCCATTTGGCGTCTAGAAAGCATGTTCACTTGGAACAATGACACCGTCAGCCAAACGCTTATGGATTTGGCGAACCAAATGGACATTAAACTTCGTGACTTCATGCCAACCTTCTTTATTGCTATTGCTGGTTCGACATCTTCGACACCGGTTATGCAATCAATGGTAACCATTGGTCCTGATTTAACCTTTGCTCGCTTACGTCATGCACTTGAAATTGTGGGCGGTCCGAGTAAAAAAGAAACAAAAGCATGGGAAAAACTCAATGAAAGCCTAAAACTGCCGAAAAATGATGCAGTTGATGAAGCTTAATTGATTTTTTAGTTGACGGATGGGCGTTATCCCCCTAATATAGCGCCCATACCGAGAGATGGTGTCAACCAACTCTAAGTTGCCTCAAATTGTCCCTATCGTCTAGAGGCCTAGGACATCGCCCTTTCACGGCGGTAACCGGGGTTCGAATCCCCGTAGGGACGCCATATTCAAGGTGATGCAAATCATCTTATAAAAAACCCAAGCATTATGACTTGGGTTTTTTATTGCCTAAATTTTATCTGATTTAAATTTACGGTATTTTTGCTTTCTGCGTCATTCTGATTAAAATAAACCATAGATTAAAATTATGGAGTTGCAATGCAATACCGTTGCCCTAAATGTCAAAGCCCTAAAATTATGCCTCTTGCGCAAGCAGGCCAGCCTGTTGCTCGTCCTGTCGTGCCTAAAAGCCTGATTATCCTCATCCCTGCGGTATTTATTCTTTTACTGTTGGTGATTATCAGCATCGCAATGTGGATTTTTGGTGACGGTGCAGGTACTACATTACAAACTGCGACTGTTGTTGTATTTATTGCCTGCTTGATTGCTGGCTTCATGTTCTATCGCGACCTGCCAGATTTTAAAATCTCAATGCAAGGTTTTATGCAATCACAGAAAAAATGGAAATGCCGCGAATGTAATCATGAATGGGAAATCTAAACAGGCCATTTAAATCACATCAGCATTAGTGCTGATGTGGTTCATCATGAGAATGCGCGTGATCATCTTGAAGGTGCTCATGTGCATGATCAGACTTTTGGGTGTGTTGGTGTACCACACATTCATCCTCTTCGATCTGCAAAGTCATCTCCGTGATTCCATGTTCATGTTGCAACATTTCAATCGCCTCAAAATATAAGGCATTACGATCGGCTTCAGGTGCAAAGAGATGAACTGTCAAATGCACATTCTTTGACGTTATTGCCCAGACCTTTAACTGGTGAATGCTCTCCACCCCTTTGAGTGCCAATAAATCATTGCGTAACTTTTCTATGTCGATTTCTTCAGGCACGCCTTCCAATAAAATATTGATACTTTGTTTTAATAAAATCCAAGTCCTTGGTAAGACCCAAAAACCAATGAGCACCGCTATAAGGGTATCGACCCACATCCAGCCCGTAAAATAAATAATCGCCGCGCCAATAATCACACCCACCGAACCTAAGGCATCACTCAACACCTCTAGATACGCTCCTTTCACATTCAAGCTTTCTTGCGAACTGGAAAATAAAATACGCATCGAGATTAAATTAATGATCAAACCAATAACGGCGACAATCATCATGCCCATACTTTGAATTTCCGGCGGCGTTGAAAAGCGCTGATAGGCCTCATACAAAATATATATTGCAACTACAAATAACATCAAGGCATTAAACAAGGCAGCCAAAATCTCAAAACGCTGATAGCCAAAGGTGCGTTTGTTGTCAGCAGGAAGCTTGCCAATTTTAATCGCGACCAATGCTATAGCAAGGGCTGCGGCATCAGTGAACATATGTGCCGCATCTGACAATAGCGCCAAACTTTGAGTCATAAATCCAGCAATGACTTCAATAATCAAAAACGTCGTGGTCAGTGCTAAGGCAAAACTTAATTTTTTGACATTCCCTTCCGTCACAACGGCATGGCTGTGGTCATGCCCATGATGCTCACTCATTATTTTCTGACCTTTATAAATTATATGTTCTTCAGTCTTGAGCTTAACAGGTGCAGTAAACGTAATAAAATTACATTATTCAACCTTCAGTACTACGTTTTACCTTCAAACTTTAAAACTGCTTTTTTCAGCATCTACTTTCAATTTATTAAAAATAATTTTTCGCGATCTAGATGACTGAAATCACTTATAAATATTTTTCAATACCTATTCACATATCATGACAAGCATGCTAATTTTCATCTTAAGTGTGATCTGTTTAAAACAATTAAATCAATCAACACAGCGCACGAATGACTGCAATTAATATTTTTATTAATCAAGTGGTTATATTTAGAAACAAGGAGTTTAACAATGATGATACAAGCTCTGAAAAAAATCTATGCACTGTTGTCACAACAGATGAATCCAAAATTGCAAGGAATGCATCTTTCGATTCCAGAAGCCGAGGGTGATTACGCCCAAGGGACTTATTTTGAAATTCTTGCGGCTCAACACCATCAAGACTTTCTCAGTGACCATACTATGGATTCAGCAGACCAATCCCCTACTGACTATCGCAATGCCATGTGGAATTTCTTAAGTGCCGCATTAAAAGGTCATAAAGATGCCCAATATCGCTTAGGTCTCGGTTATTTACGTGGAGAACTCGGCTTAGACCGCAATTATGAACTTGCACAGCTTTGGCTCAGTAAAGCCGCTGCACAAGGTCATGAACGTGCAGACTACGTCTTACATCATGCCTTTGAAGATATTGTTATGTAGTCATTGAATCTTAAGCAATAAAAAACCAGCCCGCAGGCTGGTTTTTTATTTCAAAATCAGGAAGGAATTAGCCACCAATTTTGCGGTATTTTTGACGTTTCGTTACCAAGTCATCACCGTCACGTTTACGACGGTATTCTTCAAATTCATGGTAGTTACCCGTGAAGAATTCAGGGGTTTCACCTTCAAATGACAAGATGTGCGTTGCAATACGGTCGAGGAACCAACGGTCATGCGAGATCACCATGACAGTACCTGGGAATACCAGAATTGCATCCTCAAGCGCACGTAAAGTTTCGATATCCAAGTCGTTTGATGGTTCATCTAGCAGGATAACGTTGGCACCCATTTGCAAGATTTTTGCAAGTTGTAAACGGTTACGTTCACCACCTGACAATTGACCTACACGTTTTTGCTGATCTTGACCTTTGAAGTTAAAGCGACCGATATACGCACGAGATGCGATTTCGTATTCACCAATCTTCAAGATGTCTAAACCGCCAGAAACTTCTTCCCAAACAGTTTTGTTGTCATCTAAGGTGTCACGAATCTGGCCGACATAAGCCACTTTAACCGATTCACCCAGTACCACAGTACCTGTATCTGGTTGTTGCTCGCCTGTCATCATACGGAACAATGTGGTTTTACCCGCACCGTTCTCACCCACGATACCCACAATGGCACAAGGTGGTACAACGAATGATAAGTCTTTATAAAGCGTACGATCACCAAACGATTTGCTGATGCCTTCAACTTCTACAACCTTGTTGCCTAGACGTGGACCAGGTGGAATGTAGATTTCAGACGTTTCATTACGCTGTTGGAATTCGCGTGAGTTAAGCTCTTCAAAACGCTCCATACGCGCTTTGTTTTTCTTTTGCTGACCTTTAGCATTTGAACGAACCCATTCAAGCTCTTTTTTCAATGCTTTAGCAAAAGATTCTTCTTGCTTCTGTTCTTGCTCTAAACGAGCATTTTTCTGCTCTAACCAAGAAGAATAGTTGCCTTGGTATGGAATCCCCATGCCGCGGTCAAGCTCAAGAATCCACTCTGCCACGTTATCCAAGAAGTAACGGTCATGGGTAATCGCAACGATCGTACCTGGGAAGTCTTTCAAGAAACGTTCCAACCATGATACTGATGAAGCATCCAAATGGTTCGTTGGCTCATCTAGAAGCAACATGTCTGGTTTAGACAATAACAAACGGCAAAGTGCAACACGACGGCGCTCACCACCAGACAACTTAGATACATCTGCATCCCAAGCTGGAAGGTTCAACGCTGCAGCAGCCTGATCCATTTGGTTCACAATATTATGTGCATCCCATGAATGGATAATGGCTTCTAACTTCTCTTGTTCTTTCGCAAGTGCATCAAAATCAGCATCTTCTGCTGCATATTCTGCAAACACTTCATCAAGGCGCGCCAAAGCATCCAACGGTTCACGTAAACCGTCTTCAACGTTACCGCGAACGTCTTTGCTTTCATCCAATGGCGGCTCTTGTTCAAGGTAACCAATTTTGATACCCGGTTGAGCACGTGCTTCACCTGAGAAATCTTTATCTACGCCCGCCATAATACGAAGCAAGGTAGATTTACCTGCACCGTTTAGACCAAGCACACCAATTTTTGCGCCTGGGAAAAATGATAAAGAGATGTCTTTCAGGATTTCGCGCTTAGGCGGAACCATCTTCGACACACGGTTCATCGTGTAAATATATTGGGCCACTTAGGACTCCTCAATAGTCAAAACATATACGGAACAACACAAAGTTGCCCCTGCTCAATTGAGCGAAAAAATAATCGGCTATTATACGCATAAAGTCGTGAAAAAATAAGGTTTCGCACACGCCTTCAATGCATTGTTACAAGTTTAATGGCGAACAAAATTTAAACATGCGTTTTTAAGCATGATTTCGCTCATCTTTAGCTGAAAATTTTTCAACAATATGAATAATTATGATATTAATTTTAAAAATAAAGCACTTTTATTCATATATAAAAATGATAGACTGTTTAAAAACTAGCTCACTTAGATGAAGTAATCATGACATATAAAGACGAAACTTTAGCAATTCACGCGGGGTATACACCGGAGCCAACCACCAAAGCGGTTGCGGTGCCAATTTATCAAACCACTTCATATTCCTTCGATAACACACAGCATGGTGCTGATTTATTTGACTTAAAAGTTCAGGGTAATATTTATACCCGCATCATGAATCCAACCACAGCGGTACTTGAACAGCGTGTTGCAGCGCTCGAAGGCGGTATTGGCGCTTTGGCCTTAGCCTCTGGTATGGCAGCCATTACATATGCGATTCAAACTATTGCTGAAGCAGGCGACAATATCGCTTCAGTTTCGACCCTATATGGCGGCACATATAATCTGTTTGCCCACACCCTGCCGAAACAAGGCATTGAAGTTCGCTTCTTTGATTATCAAAACCCTGAAGCGCTGCGTAGCCTCATCGATGACAAAACCAAGTTGGTCTTTGTCGAATCTATTGGTAACCCATTGGGCAATATTATTGACCTCGAAGCAATTTCGAAAATTGCGCACGAATATGGCATACCTGTGGTGGTCGACAATACCGTTGCTACTCCTGTCCTGCAAAAATCATTTGAATTTGGTGCCGACATTGTGGTGCATTCATTGACCAAATATATTGGTGGTCATGGTAATTCGATCGGCGGCATCATCGTCGATAGCGGCAAGTTCCCTTGGGGCAAATATCCTGAACGCTTTAAATCACTGAATACCGCTGATCCAAGCTACCACGGGGTGAATTATGTCGAAGCCTTAGGTAAAGCAGCCTACATTGCTCGTGCGCGCGTGGTACCACTGCGTAATACGGGCGCTGCGATCAGCCCGCACAATGTGTTTTTGATCTTACAAGGTTTGGAAACCTTAAGCCTGCGCATGGAACGCCATACCGAAAATGCGCAAAAAGTGGCTGAATATTTACAAGCGCATCCAAAAGTAAAATGGGTTAACTACGCTGGCCTAAAAGACCACCCACAACATGCTTTGGCGCAAAAATATGTCAAAGGCAAACCATCTGCGATTCTTTCATTCGGCGTTCAAGATGGCCTTGCAGGTGGCACACGTTTCATCGATGCCTTGCAGTTGTTTACTCGCCTCGTGAATATTGGTGATGCCAAAAGTTTAGCCTGCCATCCTGCGACCACGACACATCGTCAGCTCAATGAAGATGAACTCAAAGCAGCGGGGGTCAGCATTGATATGGTTCGTTTATCGATTGGGATCGAACATGCGGATGACTTGATTGCAGACTTAGAGCAAGCCTTAGCTGCTGTTTAAAGCATAATTGCACAATCCACAGGTCTTATTTTTAAGGCCTGTTTTTATTTCCATTTCATTTAAATAACCACTCCCACATAATCCGCCTTCCAACTTTGGGCATCTATGGCCCTGCTTCTATATTTATTTACAATTTTATTTATCTTGAAAATCGACTTTTTTAGGTTGCAACGATGTTGATAAAAGCACTTCTCTTTCACATATTTATGTGTTAAAAATTGAGTAAATAGGGATTTTAATTTAGAGTAAAAACTCTAAATATTATTTTATTATCAATTACTTATCATATGGCTTTTTTTAAATAAAACGCTATCATACCGCTGACTTAAAACAGCCCTGCACATAGCGTTGTCGGGCCGATAAATGAATACAATAAAACTGATTTAACAGGGAACCTCATCGTGAATTCAAGACTTGAGAAACGTTTCGTTGACCGTGTCAACGGTAAGACTATTTTAATCACCGGTGCATCGAGTGGTATTGGCTTAACCACAGCGCATCGCCTTGCCAATGCAGGCGCACATGTTCTACTGGTTGCACGTACCAAAGAAACTCTTGATGCCGTAAAAGCTGAAATTGAAGCCACTGGCGGTAAAGCCGATGTTTTCCCATGTGACCTCAATGATATGGACTCCATTGATGCTGTGGCACAACAAATCCTCGCTTCCGTCGATCATATCGATATATTAATTAATAACGCTGGCCGTTCTATTCGTCGTGCCGTACATGAATCAACCGATCGTTTCCATGATTTTGAACGTACTATGCAGTTGAACTATTTTGGCGCGGTACGTTTGGTGATGAATTTACTGCCGAAAATGATGATTCGTCGTGAAGGTCATATCATCAACATCAGTTCGATTGGTGTATTGGCCAATGCAACACGCTTCTCTGCCTATGTTGCGTCTAAAGCCGCATTAGATGCTTTTAGCCGTTGCCTGAGCGCTGAAGTTCACTCGCATAATATTGCCATCACGTCGGTCTACATGCCATTGGTGCGCACGCCAATGATCGCTCCAACCAAAATTTATAAATACGTTCCAACGCTTTCTCCAGAACAAGCGACTGACCTGATTGCCTATGCCATCGTGAAACGTCCAAAGAAAGTGGCGACCAATTTGGGCCGTCTGGCTTCTATTACCTACTCAATTGCTCCAGACATTAACAACAAACTCATGTCGATTGGTTATAACTTGTTCCCAAGTTCTTCAGCGTCTATTGGTAAGCAAGAAAAACTCAATTGGGTACAAAAAGCATATGCTCGCCTATTCCCTGGTGAACACTGGTAAGACCTGATTCCCCCCTAAAAAAGCCCTTTAGAGGGCTTTTTTAGGGGGTTTTATGCAGCAACTTTGCTACATTGGGCTGAGATAAAATCAACTTTTATAACAATGAAAACTCAAAACATTGCCATCATCGGTGCGGGTACTGCGGGATTGGCTGCTGCAGCAATGCTTGCTGCTCAAGGCCATCAGATCTGCTTATATGAAAAAGTCTCACAACTTGAACCTGTGGGTGCAGGATTATTATTACAACCTGCCGGACTGGCAGTTTTCGAACATTTAGGCATTTTGGAACATGCCTTAAGCCTAGGTGCTGTGGTAACCGGTCTTGAAGGTCAACTGGCTGGCGGCGACTTGCTGATTAACAGTCATTATCGACAAGCCGATGACCGTTCATATGGACTCGGCATTCACCGTGCCACACTCTGTCATGTCCTCGCATCCAAAGTCCATGAGTATCCTCAACACGTTGAGTGGTGCATGGCGCATGAGGTGCATGAACTTCAAGAATCCAGTGACGGTATAAACGTGATTGGGCAATCCACAGATCAAACCTTTCAACGTCAATTTGATCTCGTGCTGATCGCCAATGGTGCACGCAGCCATTTACGCCCTAAAGCATGGGAAAAGCTCAACCAAGCCTATCCTTGGGGTGCAAAGTGGATTATCGTGCCTGAATGCGAAGTGCTCAATCCACAAATCTTGCATCAGTTCTATGACCGTTCCAATATCATGATGGGTGTGATGCCAACAGGAGCAATTCCAACACAGCCTGAACAGCGACTTTCGAGCATTTTCTGGAGCTTACCTACAGCAGATTTAGCGGGATTCTTAAAAACCAAGAGCGCGCAGCAGCAATGGCTGCTTGAGGTTTCAAAACGCTGGCCTAGTGTTGCAGAATGGTTAGCGCATGTGATTCCACATCCTGATGATCCGCAACAATGGCTGTCTGCCAACTATCGTGATGTGGTGCTGAGCAAACTCGGTGAAGGCCGTATCGGCATCTTAGGAGATGCGGCTCATGCCATGAGTCCACAGCTTGGTCAAGGCGCCAATATGGCGCTGCTCGATGCATGGGCCATCAGTCAGGCCCTACTTCAACATCAACAGGATTCCTCACTGCAAAACCTCTGGCAGCAGTATCATCAACTGCGGTTGCCGTCCGTGCGGTTTTACCAATTTTTTAGCCGCCTGCTGACTCCTTTTTATCAATCACATCATCGCTGGACAGCGCCGCTGCGTGATATTTCATTTCGTTCCATGTATCAGCTGCCGTTTTTCCGCAAAGAAATGGCCATCACGATTTCTGGCTTAAAAACAGGTGCGTTTGGGCAAATGAATTATGCCGACATAGCCCGTAAGCCTGCAGATGATTCTGCGGCTGAACTGCGCAATTTAAAATTTGATTAAGAATTAACTCCCCATCATTCTCTTGATGGCTTACACTATGATGCTGCTCAAATGCTGCGGCATTTATTTTTTTGATTTTTGAATTGGTGAAATCCTCATGAACAACCTGCAATGGCTCGATGAAGTAAAATTTAACGAACAAGGCTTAGTGCCTGCTATTGCACAGCATCATCAAAGCGGACGCGTTTTGATGGTGGCATGGATGAACCGTGAAGCGTTGGCGCAAACTGCAGAAAAAAATCAAGCGGTGTACTTTTCACGTTCACGCAATAAGTTATGGCATAAAGGTGAAGAATCTGGCCATTTCCAAACCGTGCATGAAATCCGTTTGGACTGTGATGCTGACGTGATTGTGCTACAAATTGAACAACATGGCGGCATTGCCTGCCATACTGGTCGTGAGTCGTGTTTCTACCGCAAACTTACTGCCAATGGCTGGGAAATTGTCGATGCGCAATTAAAAGATCCAGCTGCAATTTATGGTGAAAAATCAGCAAATCCACATACCCTTGCGATGAATGCATCCAATGCACAATCTGAGCAAGTCGAAGTACTCGACTACTTAGGTAAAATGATGGCTGAACGCAAACAAGCTGATCCTGAGTCCTCTTATGTGGCGAAGCTTTACCATAAAGGCCTGAATAAAATCTTAGAAAAAATCGGTGAAGAAAGCGTTGAAACCATCATTGCCGCTAAAGATTTTAAAATCGAAGCCAATGAAGACAACAAAAACGATTTGATTTACGAAGTGGCAGATCTTTGGTTCCATACCATTGTGATGTTGGGTTATTTCGATATTGATCCTCAATTGGTACTTAACGAACTCGCTCGTCGTCAAGGCCTTTCCGGTTTGGTTGAAAAAGCCAACCGTCAGCACTAAGACGCAACCGTGCCAGAGCTTAAAAAACCGACCGCGACCTATGAGCAGGCCACTGCCATAGATAACGCACGTCTTGGCAAATCATTTAAAGTGATTGCCTATGCTGGCACAGGTAAAACCACCACACTCCAAATGATCAGTGATGCCATGCCTCAGCGGCGTGGCATGTACTTGGCCTTTAACAAAGCCATTGCCACCGAAGCACAGAATCGTTTTCATCAAAATGTCGACTGTCGAACCTTTCACTCATTGGCCTATCGTAGTGTTCCACGTGGAGTGACTGACAAACTGCGTCTACCACGTTTAAGTCCGAGTTTTATTGCCAAAGAATATCGACTAGAACCGATTACCTTACGCCGTATGATGGGAGGTCGTTATGAAAAATATGTACTCATGCCTTCGCGCTTGGCGAGTCTGGTAGCAAACGCTGTCAGTTATTTCTGTTCGACCAGTTCACAGTACCCTGCCCCACGACATCTACAAGCGCCGAGTTGGTTGCATCCTGACGATATCGAAAGCTTACAAAAGCATTTATATCCTGCGATTGAACGTCGTTGGTTAGAGTCGATTGATCCGAACCATGCAGCAGGGATTGGACACGATATTTATTTAAAACTTTGGGCTTTGTCTGAACCAAATATTCCTGCGGATTATGTGCTGTTCGATGAGGCTCAAGATGCTGACCCACTAATGCTAGGGATTTTACTGAAACAGCGGAATACCCAAGTCATCTATGTTGGCGATGCGCATCAACAAATTTATGCATGGCGTGGTGCAGTCAATGCCATGCAGCAACTCCCATTACCTGAATCACGTTTAACCACGTCTTTCCGTTTTGGTGAAGAAATTGCCTTGAACGCCAATGCTCTGCTGGGCGCATTGAATGAAACCGTACCGTTATTGGGTAATCCACAACTCAACTCTAAAGTGGTTAATAAGCCTCATACCAAGATGCGCGATGCCATTTTATGTCGTACTAATGCACGCGCGATGGAACTGTTATTGGCGGGTTTGGTTAAGGGCGAAAAGGTCAGCCTGCAAGCAGATCATGCGCGACTCAATCGTTTTGTCGATGCAGCAGCCATGCTCAAGCAAGGCAAACGCGTAGTCGATGTCCCAGAGCTTGCGTGGTTTAACTCATGGCATGATGTGCATGAATATTGTGAAACCAATGACGGCAGCGATATTAAACCGCTAGTGAAGTTGGTCGATGACCACGGTACTGACCCACTGAAAAAGGCGCTGGCAAAAATCACCCCGATTGATCAAGCCGACTACATCATCTCCACCGCCCATAAAGCCAAAGGTTTAGAATGGGATCGGGTACATATTGAAGATGACTACCAATTTAAGCTCAACGATAAAGATTATAAAATTAGTGACGAAGAGTTACGGTTACTTTACGTGGCCTGCACACGTGCTAAAGTAAGTTTAAATATCCATCATATTTATGACTTGATGCAGCATTTAAAACGTCAAATGCCCAAATCTTTGGCGCAAGCGGTCAGCTAGTATGATGAAAAAGGTGAATAAACAATAAATCAGTAAAAGGTGCACCATGAAAATACAATCGATTCAACTCAAGCACACCCTTCATTTTACTGATATCACCCTCAATTTTAATTACCACGATCTGCCGATTACCTTAATTTTGGGTGATCAAAGTTCTGGAAAAACCTCCCTACTACGCTTTAGTTATCAGGCCCTCACTTGGTTCGCTGCACGTTATAAAGATTTACGCACCGCAGGCGTGGTAATGCTCGATCAAGACATCATGTTAAATCGCTTGCAATCGAAACTTGATATTCAAGTCAGTTTTCCCGAAGACATTGGCTCATTTCAGCTTTCAAGTGATCAACAAGACCAAGACCCACAATGTTGTTCATGGCAATTGTACAAAACCTTAAACAGTCAAGGCGTCGGCCTCAGTAAGGCCGAAACACAGCAATTAGAATCGATGGTTGCGCTGTATCAAAAAGCCCTCAAAGCTGATCCGTTACAAGGGTTGCCACTCATTGCCTATTACCCTGCTGAACGTTTCGTCAACGATGTGAATATTCTCAATAAAAATAATCCTGCTATTTTTCAGCCTTCGCATGCTTATGAAATATCGGCCATTCCCTTTACCACGTTTATTCGTTTTTTTGAGTGGTTTCGAGAAATATCCGACATTGAAAATGCGCAAAGTGCCGAATTAATTCAAAATTTATTACATCCTAAAACCCAAGCCGATATACCCAACGCATCAGACACGCCTCTTTTTGGGCATAAACTAGCACAAGCTCAGGCCGACCTACACGCGCCATCACTCAGATCATTAAAACAAGCTTTAGAGACCGTGTTGCCCGATGTGAGTAATATTTATCTGCAATATCACCCCAAATTACAGTTAATGGTCTGCTATCAAGGCAAAGACATGTTATTTCAACAGCTATCGAATAGTGTGCGCAACCTTGTGGCCTTAATTGGTGATATTGTACGTCGCCTGTGTCTACTCAATCCTCATAGCTTATATCCTTGCCAAGAAGGTGACGGGATTTTATTGATCGACACCATAGACCACCAACTCGATCAAAATATGACTCAAGTGATTTTGACCCGTTTAAATCAAGCGTTTCCACGACTCCAAATCATTGCCAGCGGCAACCGTCCTGAACTAATGGAACAGGCTTCTCGCTTTCAGTGCTTACAATTACAGAATAAAAAGCTCAGTGAGATTCAGCCTGAAAAACTACAAGAAACCTATGATCAAATTTATCAGCAGTTGCAACTCGGATCTAAACCATCGCTTCCACCTAAAACTGAAGAGACTGAATTAAATGAGCCGCTAAACAATCCGGATACCATCCAGCACATGTTGCAATTAATTCAGACACAACTGACCGAGCAACAGCAACAAGAATTGGTAAGGGCTTTATCACAGCGAGGTGATCAGGACGTTACTATCCAACCGCTGAGTTAAAAATACTGAGGTTGATTTACTGAGTGTAATCCATAGCCTTTATGTTTAAATATTCAGCAACAAGGCCGCAATAGATGTCTAGACAGTTTCGTCAGGCGTATAATGTGTAAGTGGGTCATAAAAAAGATTGATGTTGTTTTACGCATGTAATATGATCGGTTTTATTTGCAATTTTCATAGTAACATCGGAAATTGCTATCGCTTCACGAGTTGCGCAACACAGCTTGTTTTTAATTTTTTTTGACACACATGGCTTTCAAGATTGAATTTTTGGACTGCTCTTTGCTGTCCTGTAATCCTTGAAAGATGAAATACACCTAGGTTTCACCGCCTAATCATGACAATGGATACGAGTGTGCTACCGATTATTATATTGTTACCGTTAATACTAGGCACAACACTTGTCTCGTGGTTGAAGCAATTCTCTCGCGGGGTAACAGCTTTAGGGGCGATTGGCGTCAGCCTCAGCAGTTTAGTTTTATTATTGAGTCAGGCCCCAGATGTCTTTAATGGCAAAACCATCATTCAAACTTGGCCGTGGCTCACTCAAGTTGGCATTGATTTCAGTTTCCGTCTCGATGCACTGGGCTTGTTGTTTTCCCTGCTCATTACGGGGATCGGCACCTTAATTTATATCTATGCCTACTATTATTTAAGTCCAAAGAATTCGCTCAGTAAACTGTATGTTTTATTGATGCTGTTCATGGCTGCCATGCTCGGCATTTCATTGTCTAATAATTTAATTTTATTACTTATTTTCTGGGAACTCACCAGCATTTCATCTTTTCTGTTGGTCGGTTATTGGAGTAATTACGACGCTGCTCAGCGTGGCTCTCGAATGGCTTTGACCATTACAGGTATGGGTGGTTTATGTATGCTGGGTGGTTTTGTTCTGTTGGCGCAAATCACGGGCACCTATCAGATTGACCAAATCCTGACGATGAGTAGCCAAATTCAGCAGCACCCACTTTTTGTACCTACACTGCTATTAATTTTAATGGGGGCCTTTACCAAAAGTGCGCAGTTCCCTTTCCATTTTTGGTTGCCAAATGCCATGGCGGCACCGACCCCCGTCTCGGCTTATCTACACTCTGCTACGATGGTGAAAGCCGGAATTTTCCTGCTTGCACGCTTATTGCCTATCTTTGCAGGCGCGGCGTTGTATCACAACTTGGTCACCTTTATTGGCTTATTTACCCTATGTATGGCGGCCTTCTTTGCCATTTTCAAAGAAGATTTAAAAGGGCTTTTGGCCTATTCCACCATCAGTCATTTAGGTCTGATTGTTTGCTTACTCGGGATCGGCTCTCCCCTCGCAGTTTCCGCTGCCATTTTCCATATCATTAACCATGCAACCTTCAAAGCAGCCCTATTTATGATCGCGGGGATTATTGACCACGAATCAGGCACGCGTGATTTACGAAAACTCTCTGGTTTATGGCAATTACTTCCGTTTACCGCAACGCTGACCATGATCACTGCGGCCTCTATGGCAGGTGTCCCATTAACCAATGGTTTTCTTTCTAAAGAGATGTTCTTTACTGAACTGTTAGCCAACCTGACTGGGCCAGTGATGATCGTGTCAGCCATCATTGCCACCTTTGCCGGTATCTTTGCTGTCGCGTATTCGGTACGTTTGGTTCACGGGGTGTTTTTTGATGGTCCATTAGGGAAAGAAGTTCCGAATAAAGAAGCGCATGAACCACCGTTTGGCATGCGTGCTCCTGCGACATTACTGGCTGCTTTATGTATTTTAGTTGGATTATTCCCTGCGTTATTAGTTGAGCATATAGTCAACAGCACAGCACGTGCGAGTATTCAAAACCCTGCGTTTGAAGGTACACATTTAGCGATTTGGCATGGTTTAAATGCCCCCCTTTTGATGAGTGTGATTGCACTCTTGGGTGGTTTAGTTTTCTATTTCGCATTGGCGAAGGGCGGCAAATTACGCCGGATCGACTTAGATCCACTTTTGGGTCGATTGCAAGGTAAAGTGCTGTTCGATTTATTTTTAAAACATCTTTTACTCAGCTCAAGAAAGTTCCGTCGCTTTACTGAAAATGGCAAATTACAAAGCTATTTATTGTGGATTTTAATCTTTAGTGTAGCCATCGTCATTGTTCCATTTTGGCTGCAAGGTATCGGCACAGGCAGCCGTGAACTGATACATGCACCAATCATCGCAATCGTTCTGTGGCTATTATTATTCTCTGCATGTTGGATGATGCTTTGGTTCCACCATGAACGGATTAAAGCCGTCCTCATCAGTGGTGCAGTCGGTCTGGTTGTGACTATGGTGTTTATCTGTTTCTCCGCTCCAGATTTGGCGCTCACGCAGATTACTGTTGACGTGGTGACCACCGTGCTCTTACTCATGAGCTTATCATTATTACCACAGCTCACACCTTATGAGTCGAGTGTGTCTCGTCGTTGGCGAGATGCAATAATTGCGATTATTGCAGGTTTAGGGATCGCATGGATTTCATGGCTGATCATGACCCGCGATCATAATTCCATCTCATGGTTCTTTATGCAGCAATCCATCCCACTTGGTGGTGGTACCAATGTGGTCAACGTGATCTTGGTCGACTTCCGTGGCTTCGATACCTTTGGTGAAATTACCGTACTGGGAATTGCCGCAATTGGTACGCTGTGCATGATGGATGGTATGCGTGCTCATGGTACCACCATTACGCAAGGTCTGACCTATCGTTTTAATCCGTCACCACTGATGTTCCGTATTACATCATCATGGATTTTGCCTTTAGCACTCGTCATCAGCTTATATATTTTCCTACGGGGTCATAATTTACCAGGCGGTGGCTTTATTGCAGGCTTAATTACCTCTTTAGCCTTAGTGATTCAATATATTGCGCTCGGCCAAGACCGTGCTGAACAACTGATTGGTGCAAAATCAGGTCGCTTATATGAAGTTTGGATTGGTATTGGTTTAACCATTGCGGGGCTGACAGGTATCGCGGCTTGGCTATGGGGGCGTCCATTCCTGACCAGTGCTCATATCTATGTATCGCCACCCATTTTAGGTGAAATGCACCTTGCCTCCGCTGCCCTTTTCGACACAGGTGTCTACATCACCGTTGTGGGCGCGACGATGTTAATGATTTCCGTCTTAGGCGACTCGCGTCACTCGAGTATGTCTGGTCCAGTTCCAAGAGGCGAATAAGATGATTAGTTTAGAATTTTTACTCGCTTCAGCCATTGGCTTACTGACCGCAACAGGGGTATACCTGATTTTGCGGGCACGTACCTTTCCTGTCGTGCTGGGTTTAGCCATGATTGGCTATGCTGTGAACTTATTTTTATTTGTCATGGGGCGTATTCATGTCAACGCACCAGCTGTGTTAACGGAAACAACCAAAGCGACCGATCCTTTACCGCAAGCCTTGGTCCTGACCGCCATTGTGATTGGCTTTGCGACCACTGCGTTTATCGTACAATTGGCTCTGCGTAGCCGCTATGAAACTGGAACAGATCATGTGGACTCCAAAGAAGAAATACCGCAAATTGACCCGCGGGAGGATGAGCCATAATGCATGACTTCATCCAATTTTGGACTACGCATAGCCCGATTTTCAGTATTTTAATTCCTGCAATTACTGCATTTATTTTAGTCCTGCTGGGCAACCCCGGTTCTGGCTCGTTGGCGCATGACTGGCGACAACCTTGGCGTCGTGGAATCAGCTATGTTTCTGGCATCCTTGGGCTGATCACATCTATCAGTTATTTGATGATCGCCAGCTCTGGCCAAGTCTTGGTTTATAACCTGAGTGAATGGGCCGCACCGTTTGGTATCGTCTTAGTTCTAGATCGACTCTCAGCATTCATGTTGGTGCTGACTTATGGTCTTGCTGTGCCAGTGATGTGGTTTGCCAGCAAAGAATGGGATGAGCGTGGTCGTTATTTCCATGCCATGTGCCATTTCTTACTGATGGGTTTGTGTGGTGCGTTCCTAACAGGCGATTTATTTAACCTATTTGTCTTCTTTGAAATCCTGTTGATGGCATCGTACGTTTTGCTCTTACACGGCCAAGGCAAAGCACGTTTTCAATTGGGTATTCATTACGTCACCATTAACCTATTTGCCTCTGCCCTTTTCCTGATTGGACTCGGGATGATTTACGGCAGTGTAGGTAGCTTAAATATGGCTGATGTTGCACGACTTATGCCTTTGCTTGAAGCGGATCAACATC
Source organism: Acinetobacter sp. YH16044 (assembly GCF_013417145.1). Taxonomy (NCBI): domain Bacteria; kingdom Pseudomonadati; phylum Pseudomonadota; class Gammaproteobacteria; order Moraxellales; family Moraxellaceae; genus Acinetobacter; species Acinetobacter sp. YH16044. The sequence goes on along the minus strand of NZ_VPEK01000004.1, from coordinate 2,863 downwards.
GTATCGCAGTGGCTGGTGCATTGTTACTGTTTACCGTCTTTGGCATCAAAGCTGCAATGCTGCCTGTAGGGTTCTGGTTACCAAAGACCTATGCTGTGGCAACCACGCCTGTCGCAGCCTTATTCACCATCATGACTAAGGTCGGCATCTATGCCATTCTCCGTGTCAATGGTACTGTGTTTGACGATGGGATTAGCCGTGAAATCTTACAACAGTGGCTGTTACCGATTGGCTTAGTAACCTCGCTCTATGGTGCTTATGGTGCTATCGGAACCGATCGTTTACGTCGTTTTGTCGGTTTTATGATTTTGTCTTCTATCGGGACAATATTGGTTGCGATTTCACTCTTTAATACGGATGCATGGGCTGCGGGGCTTTACTACCTGATTCACAGTACCATCATTGGTGCAGCTTTTTATATTCTCTCGGGTTGGATTACCTCACAACGTGGCGAATTTAAAGATCATTTTAAAATTGCGCCCCATATGAAACAGCATAATACCGTTGCTGTCTGCTATTTCATCATTGCGTTGATGATGGCTGGTCTACCGCCCTTTAGCGGCTTTTTAGGTAAAGTATTTCTCTTACAAGCAACGGCAAACTCACCTTACCAAATCATGATTATTTTGATCGTATTGTTGGTGAGTTTACTCAGTATTATCGCATTCACCCGAGTTGGTTTTGTGCTTTTCTGGCGTTCATCTCGCCCAGAAGATGATATTGATACTGAAGAATATCAGCGTTATCAGGCTTTGCCGAATAAGGCACCGCTTCGTAATGACAAAACCATTTATCTGCTGTTAACAGCGCTTGTGGGATATATGGTTTTTGCTGCGCCGATCTATGACTATACCTACAAAACTGCACAGCAAATTCAAGACAATCCATTATATGAATCGTTGCTACTGAAAAAGGATGAAAAAGGCCAAATCATCAGTGTTCAACCTTATGATCCTGAAAATTTACCTGAAACCAAATATGGTGGTGAATCAGCCGATCCAAATGCACACCTCATTCCTGCATTGATCGCACCTGAAACTCTACATGGCAAGCATATTTCTGAGTACAAGCAACGCCAAATTCAGGGACAGCAACAAGAAGAAAAACTACCTGAAGAGACCCAACTAAAACCGATGGAGGCACCTTAACATGGCGAAAACATCTGTATTAAATCGCTGGTTTCCGCATCCATTGGTATCAGTCATGGTTGGTCTGAGCTGGGTTATGTTGGCGCACAGTCTAGATGCGGCCACACTCTGTATGGCCTTGGTTTTAGCCATTGTTATTCCGCGATTGGTTCGCCCTTTTATTGACCGAACGCCGAATATCAACTGGCTGGCGGCATGTAAATTATTCTTTGTGGTGCTGTGGGATATTATTGTCAGTAATATCCATGTTGCAAAATTAGTCCTTGGGCCAACACATAAACTTCATCCGAAATGGTTCCGTGTTCCTCTCGATACACAGCATGAGGAAGTCAATTCTTTACTTGCGATGATCATCACCACCACACCCGGTACGGTGTCTGCTGGGATTGACCAAGACCGTGGTGATATTTTGGTCCATGCGCTGAGCACGGATGACCCTGAAGCGGAAATTCAAACCATTAAAGAGCGCTATGAACGCCCTCTCATCCTCATTTTTGGCGCTGATACAGGAGAATCCGCATGACAATTTTACCGTATGCGCTTGGCATCTGTTTAGTTGCTGTGACGATCTCGATGTTACTGTGTCTCATTCGCTTGGTGATGGGACCCTCAATCGTAGACCGGCTACTTGCTTTAGATACCTTATTTTTAAATGCTACCTGTTTAATTGTCATTTTAGGTATTTATTGGGCAAGTACATCGATGTTTGAAGGGGCTTTATTGGTTGCCATGCTGGGGTTTGTGTCTACAGCCGCTTTAGCACGATATTTCACCACTGGCCACGTCATCGACTAGGAGTACATTAATATGCAATTAGTCATGGAAATTTTGGTCTCGATTTTTTTGGTTATTGGCGCTTTTTTCATGTTGGTCGGCGGTATTGGCATGGTTCGCCTACCCGACTTATTTATGCGTCTGCACGCACCGACCAAATCGAGCACCTTAGGCTTAGGAAGTTTTCTAATAGCTGCAATTATTTATGCGGCATTTCAAGGCCGTTTTGGTTTTGCAGAGATCTTGATCACGCTCTTTGCCTTTATTACAGCACCGGTTTCTGCAAACCTTATGGCGCAAGCGGCATTACATTTACGACTGCGCTCGATGAGTGGTGATGCACCAGAAGCGCTCAATCGCCCTCTTCCTTGGCAACGAACTCGGCGCCGTGCCTTTCACTCTAAAGTCCATTCAAAACCGGAAGATCTGGATTAATTCCAGATCCAGTTTTGTTTATGTCTTCGAGCTAAAAAATTCTTTGATTCGCATCCACATTTTTTCAAATACGCTACTTTGAGCCATATATTGCAAACGCTTTTGGTTATATGGCGTCGTTTTTAAACCATATTTTTCAGCTAAATCAATCAGCATATTTGTTTCATAACTACTTTGAAAATGATCAGACCATTTAGGCTGATATTGACTCATCTCAAGATTCGCCAATTCTTGACATCCTCCCCCCCTTAAAAGAGGGTGATTCCTACAGCTAGACGCTTATGCCCAAGCGCAAGAATGTTTAGAGCTGAGTTTATATCTCGATCATGAGCTGTACCACAGCTCATGCACTCCCATTCTCTTATTCCAAGATCTGTCCTACCTTTTGGACTACTTGAGGTGATCTCACCGCAGCACGAACAGATTTGGGTGGTATAGGCTTCTTGGACTTCTTCAAACAATACGCCTGCGTTCTCGCATTTATACTTGAGCATTGTTTTTAGTGC
>NZ_VPEK01000049.1:0-11147 GCF_013417145.1 Acinetobacter sp. YH16044 | reverse complement strand
AAATATTAAAGTGACGGAAAATAGCAAGTAACTTGGACCAGTGTTGATCATTTAGCATTGTTCGAGGCATAGCGAGTGTAAAATTGGGTTTGGCGATTTAATTTTACTATCTCGCTATTTTTTTAATCAACAAATGTCAACAGACCCTAATGTGAAAGGTGTACGGATTTATTATCACCTACAGTTGAATATAGGTCGTTTAAGTTCTGTACCAATCACTTTCTCGTTTGTTACACGGTGTATTTTTTCATAAAAAGGAAGAAAAAACAGTGACTATGCAACATCAAGATAACGGTCAAAAAGGTGAATTTTTTCAGTTAAATGCTGAGGGTGAACGGCTCGCAGAAATGAGTTATCTATGGCGTGATGAACACAGCATTGTGGCAAATCATACATGGGTAGATGATTCCTTACGTGGGCAAGGGGTTGCTCGTGTGTTATTGGATCATTTGGTGGAGTTCGCTCGTGAGAAACACTTAAAAATTATTCCAACCTGTTCTTATGTAGAGGTGATGTTTCGTCGAGACCAGACATTAGCCGATGTTCAAGCCTAAAAAAGCCCGCGATGCGGGCGTTTTTATCTGTATGAAAGTTTAAAAAATGAGTGGTGCTCAATTGAGTTTGAGTTTCAACAGCGTTGATGGTGTTTTGACGATATGTGGCCACAATTGGAACAAAATCGAGCAGATCAATATTCCTAAAACCAAGCTTAAACACATGATATTTAATAATGCAAAGTCATTCAGTACAAAATAAATACTGCCAATGGTCATCATCATTAGTAAATAAATGAGATAGTGAGGAATCACGGTGCGCAGTGTTATTCCTAAAATAAATGAGCAAATAACGACATTTAAAAAATCTGAAACGCCAAAATTATTCAGTATGATCAAGGCAGCAAAATATACACAAGTGATCGATAAAAAAATGAGTAAATTCTTGAGCATGGTCGGCCTCTTTATTCATCTTCAAATGGAAATAATTTCATTGTTTTAATATGTATGAGTTTAAAAAAATGAAGGTGATATCGGTATACGTGATCTTGGTTTTCTGTTGTAAGTTAAAAAGCACATTTGATTAAAAAATATACAAATATTTACTCATCCTGTAGCGCTTTATACGTTAAAATCGTGCAAATACTTTAAGAATAAACACAATGATACAACTCTGTTATGCCAGTACACGTGTAGAACAACAATTTGATTTAATACAAGATTTAAGTGATATTTTGGTGAAAGCCCGCAGCTTCAATAACGAACAGCGTATTTTTGGCGTGCTGTACTATGCAGAAGGCCGATTCTTCCAATGCCTGCAAGGTGAGCATGCGGCACTCGAACAGCTTTTTCAGCATATTATGCAAGATACGCGGCATCAGGATATTGTGCGTTATCCTGATCAAAGTATTGATCAAATCGATTTTTCAAAATGGTCGATGAAATATGTCAATCGACATAGTGAAATTGCCAGTTTGTTCCAGCGCTTTGGACATTCAAGCTTTCAACCAGACCTGCTCAATACGGAACAAATTCAGGCGTTCTTAACGACATTGTTAAGGTTAGAAAATGTTGAACAGCCGGTTAAGCTGGATTCTGGCTATAAAAACCGAGGCTATCAGCATTATTTTTAAGCTGAGTGTGAATAAAAAAAAAGCCCGCGCAGCGGGCTTTTTTTTATTTTATCTAGTGGGTTTAGGCTTTTAATGCACTGATCAACTTCTGATGTAAACCACCAAAACCGCCATTCGACATAATCACCACAGCATCGCCCTCGCCTGCCTCGCTTACGATGGTTTGAATGATGTCATCCAGTGAACGAGCCACCACAGCTTTATTCGTAGCAGCTTCAATCACAGGCTGTAGATCCCAATCCAAACCTTCAGGTTGATACCAAATCACTTCATCCGCTAAGCGTGCAGAATGTGCAAGGCCATCTTTATGGCTACCCATGCGCATGGTGTTAGAACGTGGTTCGATTACCGCCCAAAGCTTACGTTGACCCAGACGCTTACGCGCACCTTCTAACGTGGTATCAATCGCCGTTGGGTGATGTGCAAAGTCGTCATACACTTCAATGCCACGGATTGTGCCCAAAAGCTCCATACGACGTTTTACACCGCCAAAGTTTGAAAGTGCTTCGCACGCCGTTTCAATCGAAACACCGACATGTTCAGCCGCAGCAATGGTTGCCAAAGCATTGGCTACACTGTGTTGCCCAGTCATATTCCATTTGACTTCGCCTTTTACCACACCGTGTTGTAATACTTTGAAGTGAGAACCATCGTTCGATAGTTGTTCTGCGTACAGTTCAGACTTTTCATTGGCATCTAAAGATGTACGCACTACAGGTGTCCAGCAGCCCATTTCCAAGACTTCATCAATATTTGTCTCTGTGATGGGCGCAATGATACGGCCTTCACTTGGAATAGTACGCACTAGATGATGGAATTGTTTTTGAATCGCCGCCAAGTTGTCGAAGATATCGGCATGGTCAAATTCAAGGTTATTTAAAATCGCCGTTTTTGGATGATAATGCACGAACTTCGAACGTTTGTCGAAGAATGCAGAATCGTATTCATCGGCTTCTACACAGAAGTATTTTCCACCGCCTAAACGTGCACTCTCAGTGAAACCCAATGGCACACCGCCAATCAAAAAGCCTGGTTCTAAACCTGCTTGATCGAGGACCCAAGCGAGCATGGTCGTTGTTGTCGTTTTACCATGGGTGCCTGCAACACCTAAGACATGTTTACCTTGTAGCACGTGGTCTGCAAGGAACTGTGGGCCAGAAATATAAGGCAGGCCTTCGTTCAGCATGTATTCCACTGCATCAATGCCACGTTTCATTGCATTGCCGACAATCACGAGATCTGGGTGTGGTTGAAGGTGGCTACGGTCATAGCCTTGCATTAAGGTAATGCCTGCATTTTCCAATTGGGTAGACATTGGTGGGTAAACGTTTTGGTCTGAACCCGTCACCTTATGTCCTAAATCACGCGCCAAGAGCGCCAATGAACCCATAAAGGTGCCACAAATACCCAAGATATGCAGATGCATTCGTTCTAACTCCACTGCTTTTATCGACACATCACTTTGTTATTGTGGTGTTGTCATTATAGATTTGGTTGAAAAGGTTAATTTCATTTGAGAGCAACCATAGCAAGGGTCTTAGCGAAAAGATAGATTTTTTTGTATGAGATCGTGCAAAAAGATTGAGCACGTAACTGATCAAATGTACGCAATTTTCTTGAGGATAAAAACACGGAAAATAGGCGCGAAATCATGATGAAAAACGTACAATAAGCGCAATTTTTTGCGATCTTGATTGCTTATGTCACTTGCCCTATTTTTATTGATTATCTCCAACTGTTTTATGACTTTGGCCTGGTATGGACATCTGAAATTTCTACATGATGCGCCGCTCTGGCAAGCGATTTTATTTGGATGGGCTATAGCATTACTCGAATATAGTTTTATGATCCCAGCAACGCGACTGTTGGCCAAACATGGGTGGTCTTTGGGTCAAATGAAAATCACACAAGAAGTCGTGACGCTATTGGTCTTCGTTCCATTTATGATTTTCCTTTTTAAACAACCCTTTAAGTTGGACTATTTGTGGGCAGGTTTATGCCTTTTTGGATGTGTCTATTTCGTGTTTCGCAGTGCTTAACTGATCCAATGCTGCATGGCTCTGATCATTTAAGTGAGGCGTGTTTGCAGGCATTTTTGAGGACTTTACTAAACTCACGGTCTCGTGGAGTGGGATCTTCATAGTCAAAGGCATAATCACTTTCACTGGTCAGTACAGTCATTTGACCGTCTGCTTCAAAGTCCATGAGTGCAAAAACATAGCTTTGGTCATCACAATACACACGATATTTTGAACTTGAATACATTTTATCACGGCCATCATCTGCTTTGTAATAGCCTGTCATCTTGACCGACTCACGTTTATCAATGATCGATTTGCCAGTGACTAAAAATTTTTCGTGGATGTAGCCATTACTCTTAATTTGGCCGTTATAGTCTTTTTGTTGCTGTAAAAGGTTAAATTCTTTCACAAATTGGTTCGTATTGAGTTGAACGAGTTGGGCAAAACTTTGAGAGCTTAGGGCTAGAGTAAGTAGGATAAACATCTGTTTCATATTTAAAGTGTTGTTATAAATATTGATTTAATAAAAGTTTTTATAAAATTGAAAAAAATAAAAATATTTTCATCAAAATATTATGGAGTTTTCTCTTTAAAGACAACCGTTAAATTTTATTGAGATGAATTTTCAGTCTATAATATGGGGCTCTTATTAAAGCTTGGCTCTAGTCGAGATTTACTCTCTCTTACTTTAATCTCTGGAAACATTGCAATGAATGCGGCCGCTTCACAAGACACTCCTCTCGTTGGAATTATCATGGGTTCTCAATCGGATTGGGCAACGCTAGAAAACACTGCCAATATGCTGAAACAGCTTGGCGTCCCATTTGAAGCGGAAGTTGTATCTGCACACCGAACTCCAGATCGATTATTCGAATATGCTGAAACCGCACGTGATCGTGGTATTCAAGTGATTATTGCCGGTGCTGGCGGTGCAGCGCATTTACCAGGTATGTGTGCAGCCAAGACTGACCTACCTGTACTTGGTGTACCGGTAAAATCATCAATTTTAAACGGCGTGGATTCATTACTGTCTATCGTGCAAATGCCAGCAGGTATTGCAGTTGGTACTTTGGCGATTGGCCCAGCGGGTGCGACCAATGCAGCGATCATGGCGGCACAAATTTTAGGTTTAACACGTCCTGAAATTGCAAAGAATGTTGCAGATTTCCGTGCTGCGCAAACCGATAAAGTGGCGAGTAAAAATATTCCGGGTCAAGCTTAATTAAGGGGCATTTCTCATGGATAAAACCATTGGTATTTTTGGTGGTGGCCAGCTTGGTCGCATGATGGCGCAAGCGGCATTGCCTTTAAACATTCAATGCACCTTCTTTGAAGCGAGTACCGACTGCCCTTCTGCAGCGCTGGGTCCAGTGATTTCGACTCAAGCTGAAAATGGTTTGCAAGATTTCATTCAGAGCGCAGATGTTTTCAGCTTAGAGTTTGAAAATACTCCGTTAGCAGATGTTGATGTGTTGACCAAGAACAAAGCATTGCACCCACCGCGCCAAGCTTTAGCGATTGCACAGCATCGTTTGTCCGAAAAGGCTTTGTTTGATGAATTGGCTATCCCAGTTGCACCTTATAAGGCTGTGACATCTTTCGAGGGTTTACAAGCCGCTGTTGCTGAACTGGGTTTACCCATTGTACTGAAAACATCGCGTGGCGGTTATGACGGTAAAGGTCAATTTGTGCTACGTAGCGCTGAGCAAATGGATCAAGCATGGGCTGAACTGGGCCCTGCTGGTGAATTGATTGCGGAAAGCTTTGTAACCTTCTCACGTGAAGTCTCAATCATTGCGGTGCGTGGTCAAGACGGTGATGTGAAAACATGGCCATTGGCGGAAAACCACCACCACAACGGCATTTTGTCGCATTCGATTGTGCCTGCGCCAAACAGCGCAGACTTACAACCAGTTGCGCAAGACTACATTACTCGCCTGCTCAATCATTTGAATTATGTCGGTGTTTTGACGCTAGAACTGTTTGTGACCGATAAAGGCTTATATGCCAATGAAATGGCGCCACGTGTGCATAACTCGGGGCATTGGTCGATTGAAGGTGCAGTGTGTTCACAGTTTGAAAACCACATTCGTGCTGTAGCAGGTTTGCCTTTGGGTTCGACTGAAGTTGTTCGTCCAACGGTCATGGTAAACATCATTGGCCAACATCCGAAATCTGAAGATGTATTGGCACTGAATGGCGCGCATTTGCATCTGTATAACAAAACAGAGCGTGAAGGCCGCAAAATCGGTCACATCACTTTAATGCCGAATGATACTGCTGAATTAACAGCTTTATGTCGTGCTTTGGCGAAAATTTTGCCGAATCCACTGGCACTTAGCGAAGATATGACCATTTAAACCTGAGTTTGAATGATAAAAAAGCGGTCATGCACATGGCCGCTTTTTTTATCGCTGTAGTTCGGGCATCATTGCGCCTCTTTGCAAAATCACACCGCTTATCGGTGAAACGACAAGAAACTATTGATCATAAAGTGTTCGTTCGTTTATAAATATTCTGCGCGAATCTTCGTATGGTTTTTTCCGTATCAATGGCCTGCGATGTGTGTGAATCAAAATCAAAAATAACCAATGTGTTTTGAATTCAAATTGTGTTTTTAAATTTAAACCATGAATTTGAATTCAAAAAATCCGATACCGAAAACAATGAATTCAAAGTTTATGAATTTAAATTTGAAAAAATGAATTCATTTCGTTGTGTTTAAATTTAAAAAATTTGAATTTAAAAGTTGATCAGACTTATTGGATCTATAAAGAGAGTCTTTTAAGAACTATAATATTTTGATTATCAACAATAAAAAATGAATTGTCACGCCATTTTGAATTTGTGGATAACTTTTTCTACATGCAGTTTATTTTTAAATTTAAAAGTTTTGAATTTAAATTTAAACCGCTGTTTGGTTTGTAATGAATTTAAAACAAGATTGTGGATAACTGCTTTTGAATTCAAATTTAAAAAATGAATTTAAATAAGTAGAAATTATGAATTTAAATTTACGTTTTGAACCTTTAACTTTTGCTTTGAGCTGCTATTGTTAAAGCAACAATTTAAATTCAAAAAAAGATCAAGGGTATGAAGCATCACTTAGGATTTGTTTTCGGGACTGCTTTTTTGGCAATAACTCAGGCAAATGCCGAGTTGATTATTAATGGTCAGTCTGTCAATGCGTCGAGCATGCCTGCAACAAGCAGCATTTCACCACAAAATAACTTTCAAGGCTGTTTAGCCAATTTGCGCTCGCAAGCAATGAATGCTGGTGTGAATGCGTCAACTTATGATCGCTATACACAAAATTTAACACCTGATTATTCTGTGATTGAAAAGCTCAACTATCAGCCTGAGTTTTCAACACCGATTTGGGACTATTTGTCAGGACTGGTGGATGAAGAGCGTGTACAACTGGGTCGGCAGAAATTGGCGCAGCATCGTGATGTATTAAACCGTGTCGCGGCGGCTTATGGTGTGCCTGCTGAAACCGTGGTCGCGGTTTGGGGGGTGGAGAGTAATTTTGGTGATATTGCGGGTAGCTATCCTTTATTACAGTCATTGGGCACTTTAAGTTGTGAAGGGCGCCGCCAAAGCTATTTCCGTGGCGAGTTTTTTGCAGCCATGCGGATTTTGCAGCGTGGTGATTTAAATGAATCACAATTGAAAGGTTCGTGGGCAGGTGCATTTGGTCATACCCAATTTATGCCGAGTACCTATGAAGAACTGGCCGTGGATTTTGATGGTGATGGCCGCCGTGATTTGGTGTCGAGTACCACGGATGCGTTGGCATCTACGGCCAACTTCCTGAAAAAGCGTGGTTGGCAAACTGGTCAGCCGTGGGGTTTTGAAGTAAAAATTCCAGAAGGAATGTCGATCAGTGGTGAAAGTCGGCGTAATAAAAAGTCATTAGATAGCTGGATGAATCGTGGTTTGCAGCGTGCCGATGGCACGCCGTTAATTCAAGGTAACCTTTCTGGATCGAGCCAAGCTGGATTAATGGCACCGGCTGGGGCAAGTGGGCCTGTATTCTTGGTGTTTAAAAATTTCGATGCAATCTACAGCTACAATGCCGCAGAAAGTTATGCATTAGCGATTGCGCATTTATCCGATCGCTTACAAGGCAAGGGTGGCTTTAGTACGACATGGCCAACCGATGATCCTGGGACTTCACGTGCGGAACGACGTGAGATTCAACAATTTTTACTTAACCGTGGCTATGACATTGGTAAAGTGGATGGATTAATTGGAGATAAAACCCGTCAAGCCATTCGACAAGAGCAAAATCGACTGGGTTTAAGCCCAACAGGTCGGGCGGGACAGCAGATTTTACAGGCTTTCCGTAATGAACATGCCAAGGCAATGATGAATTAAGTTTTAGCTATGCTTTTATATAGTAGTTAATCTATATAAAAGCTTGTCTATATAAAAAAGGTCTGCAATTGCAGACCTTTTTTATATGTTTTTGACTCTTAAACCGCAGTGATTGTACCTAAGATACGATAGCCAGCAGCACCCGTCACACTTGGTAAATTTGCACTAAGCTGATTGACAAAGCGCATCGCCAACCAAGCAAAGGCCGTCGCTTCCACCCATGTTGGGCTTAAGCCTAAATCTGCGGTACTTTGCACCGTCCATTCATGTTTACGTAGACGCCAGCGCAGTTGTTCTAAAAGGTGTGAATTATATGCACCACCACCACAGACATAGACTTCACCGGTATCCATATCAGAACGGTAAATGGCTTTTTTAATGGCACGTGTGGTGAGTTTCATTAAGGTTGCTTGAATGTTTTCTGGCGTATCTTCGAGTTCGTCATATTCGAGATCTCCACGCCAATCGAGAATCTGTTCATCTAACCATTCTAGATTGAAGTCTTCACGACCTGTACTTTTTGGCGGTTCCTTAGAGAAAAACTCATGCGCTTGTAAGCGGTCGAGCAGGCTGCGAATAGGCTGACCATAAGCCGCCCAGTTGCCATTTTCATCATACGGCTGACCAGTATAACGTTCGCACCAAGCATCCATTAAAATGTTGGCAGGGCCTGTATCAAAGCCATAGACATCTTCAGGTTTACCCGCAGGTAACATGCTGACATTGGCAATGCCACCCAAATTTAAAATCACACGGTGAATGGTGTCATGTTGGAAAAGCGCTTGATGGAACGCAGGAACTAAAGGTGCGCCTTGACCACCCGCAGCCATATCGCGGCGGCGAAAGTCTGAAATCACAGGGATTTTAGTGAGTTCGGTAATAATATTGGGGTCGCCAATTTGCAGGGTAAAACCATGTTCAGGACGGTGGCGAATGGTTTGTCCATGTGAGCCAATCGCCTTGATTTGACTACGATCTAGCTGATTTTTCTCGATCAATTCATTGATGCCATGACCGATCATTTGAGCTAATGCAACGTCTGCCTTACCCATGCGATCAATTTCGTTGTCATCAGGCAAGGTGAGGGCCATCAGTTCATCACGAAGGTCTGGGTCAAAGGGAAGTGTGAGCGTCGCATGAATCTCTAAAGGATCAAAAGAAGCAGCAACAATATCGACACCATCCATGCTTGTGCCGGTCATTACCCCAATGTAGATCGCTGTCATGATGATTCTTAAGCCTGCAATGTGCTGAAAAAGTGTTAGTATATCGCACAAATTGTATAACTGATCTATTTGGATTTTGTGATGTCAAATTTCCTGCCGGCTGAAGAACAACTTGCCCTCATCCAACGAGGCACACATGAGATTATTTCTGAAGAAGATCTTCTTAAGAAATTAAAGCAGAATCGCCCATTAAAAATTAAAGCGGGTTTTGACCCGACTGCACCTGATTTACATTTAGGTCATACGGTTCTGATTAATAAATTAAAAGTTTTCCAAGATTTAGGTCATGAAGTTTACTTCCTGATTGGTGACTATACAGCCATGATCGGTGACCCAACGGGTAAGAGTGCTACGCGTCCACCGTTGTCACGTGAAAAAGTTTTAGAAAATGCTAAAACTTATCAAGAACAAGTATTTAAGATCTTAGATCCAGCGAAAACTAAAGTTGTGTTTAACTCAGAGTGGTTTGGTCAAAAAACTGCTGCTGACTTGATTCAGTTGGCTTCACAGCAAACTGTGGCACGTATGTTGGAACGTGATGACTTCACTAAACGTTATAACAGCCATCAACCGATTGCGATTCACGAGTTTTTATATCCATTGGTGCAAGGTTATGATTCAGTTGCGCTAGAAGCGGATGTAGAGTTGGGGGGTACCGACCAAACCTTTAACTTGCTGATGGGTCGTACATTACAAAGCCGTTATGACCAAGAATCTCAAGTGTGCATTACTGTGCCGATTCTTGAAGGTTTAGACGGCGTAAATAAAATGTCTAAATCTTTGGGTAACTATATTGCTGTATTTGATGCACCGGGTGCGATGTACCAAAAAGTGCTTTCAATGCCAGATGATTTGATCGAACGTTACTTTGACTTGTTGAGCTTTAAATCGATTGAAGAAATTCAACAGTTACTTAAAGAAGTGGCTGAAGGTCGTAATCCACAAGAAGTGAAGAAAATTCTTGCACTTGAATTGGTTGAGCGTTTCCATGGCGCAGAAGCTGCGGCAAATGCGCACAAAGGTGCAGGCAACTTGATTACTGAAGGTGAACTTCCAGAAGGTACACCAGAAGTGACTATTTCTCGTGGCGCATTTGGTGGTGAGATTTTCATTACTTCTATTTTGCGTGAAGCGGGTTTGACTAAAAATGCAGCTCAAGCAAAAGATGCAATTGGTCGTGGTGCAGTGAAAGTGGATTGGGAAGTGGTTGATGCAGGTTATGCTGTGTCAGAAAACAAAACTTTGATTATCCAAGCGAGCAAAAAAGCGATCGCAAAAGTAACTTTTACCGACTAATAAATTCTTGAATTTTTAGTTAAGTTATTGAATTAAAAGCAGGCTTCGGCCTGCTTTTTTTTACCAATTAATATATTAATAATATAAATAAGCAAATTCAAAAAAAACCTTATAAAAACAACACTTAAATTTTGCCAAATGTGTTGCATTTCTTGAATTTTATGTATAAGATTTATTCATCTAGAGAGATATATACCATCTAGAGGGTACATAACGATAGCTCCACTTTTTATAAGTCTCTTCCCCAAGGGACTCTTTTTTTAGTGAGTTAACAAATAACTATAATAACTACACGATGGATCGACTAAAGATTCAATTCTAAGGGAAAGATTTTGGGAGAGATCTTTCCCTTTTTTATTTGTAAAATTGAGCTATTCCTTTCAAAAATCACATTCATTTCTGTATTAAAGACTTTAATTGCGCCAGAAAAAAAGCCCGATTCAATCGAGCTTTAAAATGTCTTTACTCTGTGTCCCGTCCTGAAATAAGTTTACACCTTAAGAGACTTATTTTATGGAACATGCACAAGAACAACGAGTTAAACGCACACAACGTGATTATAGCTTCGCCTTTAAAATGATGGTTGTACATGAAGTA
>NZ_VPEK01000048.1:0-11328 GCF_013417145.1 Acinetobacter sp. YH16044 | reverse complement strand
TATCATTATTCGTATGAGGCACGGTGATACACAACGTGATCCTCTCATCAATAGGTTGGCTGATTGCAGCAGTGTAAGGCAAAGCAATAAATGCTGGATTCACATGAGTAGGATCCTGCACGGCACCCTCATGATGCCTGAAGATCCTGATCCAACGACTGACAAGGTTGGCATTAATACTATGTTGCAGTGCGACCGAAGCGATCGAGGTATTAGGATTTTTGCAGGCATTGACAATACTGAATTTGAATTCTTTGCTGTATGTTCTGCGTTTTTTAGCAACAGGAGGTGTTGCTGAATATATATCCATGTTCATAGATTAAGTCCCCACTTGTTTTTAGGTGGGAACTAAATTAAGGCTTATAGGATCGCTTGGTAAGGCTGTGTTAGCTGGATGCTTACTTTCTTTTACCTTAATAACGTATTTTTTTAACGGCAGCATACCTTTTGAAACACCACCAAATTATTTATGTTCCACCAGCATATATACTTCCCTATCGAAAAATCTGATAAGAATTGATTATTTTGATACAAAACCTGAAAACTGGGAGTGCTTATATGGACATATATAATATTTCCGGATAAATATAAAACTACTCCACAAGAAGAAAGGCAGAATTTAATCTCAGTCCGAAGTAACAGTACTCTCAAAGACCAAATGTAAAGAAGCATACTTAAGAAAATAAAATTCAATAATGCATGAGGATGTAATTAGTTTCAGGGTGCTAAGAAAGTGTAGCAACTTGCTACACTTTTTCGCTTTTTTGAATCAGCTGTTTTAAGAAATCTTCTAATTGTAAGAGACTGGCTTCGTCAATTTCCGAGATATTCAGAGAAACCTTAAGCTGTTTTTGATTCAGTTTGATATTCCCCGCAATCTTACCGGCATATTCAATTTTTCTGACCACGGATGTTGTGGTCAGTTTTTCTGGATTCTGACTCAATAGTTTTTCAGCATAAGTAGTAACTTTGCTTTGCTCGAGTTTTTTGTCTTTTAATTTTTCCCAAGCTCCGAGTAAGGCCACTTCGGCTTCAGAGAGTTGTTCAAGATGATCCGATAGAAATTTTTTGAATGCAGTTGCAGCAGTACGGCCTAGCAAGCCTGGTTCCACATCAAGGTCATTTAAAATTGCTTGCGGCAGTTTTTCGTATGCTAAATACTTGTACATATCTTCGCGATTTAAACCCAGTGAATTGGCTAAACGTTGCTTGTTTTTCTTTAATTTCTCATCAAGTGAGTTCAGGCCAATAAAAATCTCATAATCTGTCAGATCCTGACGCTTTAAATTCTCGGCCAGGGTTAACAAAGATGCTTCTACATTATTTGCATCAATGATAATGGCTTCAATCACAGACTTTCCGAGTAACTGATGTGCCCGTAAGCGTCGCTCGCCTGCAATCAGTTCATATTTCAGATTATCCAGTTTACGCACTGTAATGGGCTGCAAAAGGCCGATTTCATTAATAGAATCCGCCAGTTCTTTTAACTGTGATTCTTCAAATATTTTACGCGGCTGGTTTAGACTTCGGCTGATATCCTCAATAGGGACATTACGTCTAAACTCTTTCAGCTCTTTAATATTGTCTTTCTGTGCTTGCTGATGTTTTTCTGTATTCTGTTTCAGTTTCTGAGCTAAAAGCTCTTTGGTGCTTGCCATAATGCTCTCAGGTTTAAATTTTCAATACAATTTCATTGGCAAGGCTTTCAAAAGCCTTACGTACTTTTGAATTTTTTTCTACTTTCAAAAGTGGTTGTTGCAGAATGGCTGCTTGATTGACTTTAGTACTTTGAGGAATTGTGGTTTCTAAAATTTTACCCACTTGTTTCAAGGCTTCATCCCGAATCAGCTTACAGACATTCTGACGTTCATCATGCTTAATTAGTAAAGCGCCTAAAAGCTCTAAATCTGGATTAATACGTTTGATCTTTTCAAGATGATTTAAAAGATCTGTTACCCCATATAATCCATATTGTGATCCTGATTCGATAGGGATAATGACATGTGTTGAGGATGCCAGGGCATTGCTGGTTAATAATTTAAGGCTAGGTGGGCAGTCAATCAATATAAAATCATATAGATCTTTTAATAGTTTTAACTTGATATTTAACTCTTCTGAAGGACGGGGAGCTTCTTCTTTTAGTTGATCTTCAGTTTTTCCTAAATTCAAGGAACCATAAATTAATGATACTTTTTCAAAGTTCGTTTCTTCTTGTAATGCATCTGCCAACAACGAAATATCGCCCACTAGTAATTCTGCTGTAGTGACAGCAATTTCGCTTGGATGTTGGATCCCAATGTGTAAACTTGCGTTTGCTTGAGGATCTAAATCAATGACTAAAACTTTGTTGCCCAGATTGGCAAGTTCTGAGGCTAGGTGTACAACAGTCGTTGTTTTGCCACATCCGCCTTTATGGTTAGCAACAGTAATAATTTTTGCAGACATGCGTGTCAGATGCTTCCTTATTTGAATGTTTAGTAATATAAATAACTTTCATTCATCTTACTATAGTTTTTAAATTTATAAATCCTATTTATTCAGCTGTAAAACAGTTTAAAAAATAAATTTTTAACTAAGCTAGCTTAATTAAAAATTAGAATAATTAGTTATTTAGCTAATTAATAATTAGGATCATATTTTTATTATATAAAACAAATGCTTATAGATTTAAAAGTGGAAGGTTTGTCACTCTAAAGTGGAAGGTTTGTCACTCTAAAGTGGAAGGTTTGTCACTCTAAAGTGGAAGGTCTGTCACTCTAAAGTGGAAGGTTTGTCACTCTAAAGTGGAAGGTCTGTCACTAGGGTGGAAAGTTTGTCACTGCTATTTTTATATCTGCTATTTTTATTTAAAAATAATTGCAAAAACAAATATTTAAGCTGTTAATAAAGTCTCATAACTAAGCTTTAAAGGTGGAAAGATTGTCACTGTATCTTCTTAACCTGTGGATAATCTTTTTTTATTGGATATTTCCTGATGATTATATGTGCAGTTATACCTTTTAAATCTAACAAAAAGGTGGAAGCCTTGTCACATCAGGGTTTTTATCTGACTTAACCTAACTAGATCTGAATGAAAAAAGTAAAAATAGGCCTTCTGAACTGTAATTTCGAGACTAAAGGTGGAAGGTCTGTCATCATAGGGTGGAAAGATTATAATTAATTCCACTTTAAATGCAGAAAACCGGCTAAAATGCTTCTTTTTGATGACAAACTTTCCACTTTTAGAATCTTGTGGTGAAAGTCTTGAAAGTTTTTCCACTTTTGTATATAAAAACTAAGTTAAATTATAAATATCACGGTTATGACAGAATCTGAACCATTGCAAGAAGAATCGAATTATATTCCTTACTGTATAGGCAACATTCGCCATAATGGCGTTGTCAGTACCAGTAACCGTTTAATTCGCCCAATCGAATTATCAGCCAATGAATATAAGGCACTTCTATATGCAATGGCGGTTGCGAATTATAGTGAGAAAAATAGGGTAGATGGTGAAATTACCGAACAAACTTATATTTATTTGTATAAGGATGATTTGGCAGATTTACTAGGATTAAATAAACGTAATTCAATTAATGTTGCAATAGATCGGATCTACAAAGAGCTTTCATCCCGGGTAGCTCATTTTATTATTGAGGAGCCTGCTGATAATGGTAAAAGAAAGACTAAAAAAGTACATTCTGTCGTTCCCATTATCCGTGAGTTAAGATGGGAAGATGATTCTAAAAATGCGATTCAGATTCGTTTTACCAGTGAGGTGTTGCCGTATTTCACTCAACTGGCTGGGGGTAATTTTACTACCTATCAGCTAAAACATCTTTTTGCCCTAGATTCTGTTGCCAGTATGAGTCTCTATACTTATTTCATTAAAAATGAATTTAAGTACGCCAATCAAAAGAGTTATGAAGTGCCATTACTTTTAGAAAACTTGAAAGCACTGATTGATATTAATGAAACCAAATATGATCGCTGGGTAGATTTTAGACGCTATGTATTAGACAAAATAGTGGCAGAAATTAACGAAAATACAGATCTACAATTAGAGTATGAAACCGTTAAGAAAGGCCGTCCAATTGTAGGTGTGAATTTTAAACTGCATCATCGGATTGCTGATAAGGCACTGGATGAATTTGCAGTGATTGAAAAAATCTATCTTGATGTTCCATTTGAAGACAATGCATCCGTAAAAGAATTAGGGGCTAAATTCGATATGAATGTACGTTCTTGGTATATTTTTAATAATGATGAAAATTATCAGCAGTTCAAGAAGTGGTTTAAAAAAGTAGGATGCCTCACTGACTCTCAAGCAAATATTGTCATTAATGACACTTTATTCCAAATGGATTTTGCTGAAATTGGTATGGGGTTGAATGACTTTAAACGAAATATGAAGCATAAACTTAAAAGTAATCCGGAATTCGTCCATAGTATTCGTGAAAGACTGAATGATATTTTTGGTAAAGAGTTGATCTAGCGAAAAGTGTAGCAACTTGCTACACTTTTTTTGATATATGTTCGTAAAGAATACAAGTGGTAAGGACCTTAGGATAAAAACGACTCTGTTGCATGAAGTGTGAAAATTGAGACTGAACCGTACCGGGTTTGTCGGAGACTTTTTTATTTAAGTTAGGCCACCTGACCTAACGGGTTAATCTTATCATAGTACATTGCTTCAAACTCAAAAGGCGACTTGTAACCCAATGCACTGTGTACACGCTCTTTATTGAACCAATCTACCCAGTTGAGTGTCGCAAGTTGTACATCCGCTAAACCTTTCCAATCTGCTTTTAAATACTCAATCACCTCTGTTTTGTATAAGCCATTCACTGTTTCAGCCAAAGCATTATCGTATGAATCACCAGTCGTACCGACTGATGCTCGTAAATTTGCAGCTTCTAAACGATTGGTATAGCGAATAGAAAGATATTGAACACCTCTATCGGAATGATGAATCACATTCTTTGGCATGCCTCGATCGTGCAATGCTTGCTCAAGTGCATCGAGCACCATATCTGTATTCATCCGTGTAGATACTTTCCATCGGCTTTGTTGCACAAAGATTTGAAATGCAAAGCGCCCCTAATTGAGCCAAATTTAAGGCGTAACTTGGGTAAGTGGTCGACCTAATTCCGTAAATCTGTTGAGGACTGCTACACGTGCATGAATTTCATTCACCTGACTAGGAAAGCTTCTTGCCATTAATTTATCGCCTAATAATTTGATGCAATGCATCTTGGTTTCCACCAAACTGCGGCGATGATAGCCTGACCATTTTTTCCATAATGTCCTGCCTAAACGTTTAACTGTTCGAAGTAATTCATTTCGCTCTAGCGAGCTGATCTTTGTATCTTTCCATGGTTTCGCATTTTTTCTAGGTGGAATCACCGCATGTGCTTGCCGATCTGCAATGACCTGACGGCATTGCTTGGTGTCATAAGCTCCATCGGTATAAACAGAGTCAATCTGCTCATCTTGTGGAATCTGATTAAGTAAATCACCAAGCACCTGTGAATCACTGACATTATTGGTTGTGAGCTGAATAGCGCGTATTTGTAGGGTTTTGGCATCTATACCAATATGTAGTTTACGCCATTGGCGACGATATTCAGCTCCATGTTTCTTGCGTTTCCATTCGCCCTCACCTAGAAACTTCATGCCTGTAGAGTCTACGAGTAGATGCAGCCCATCGCTACTTTTTTGGTAGCTGATTGCAATATCAATATGCTTTTGTCTTCTACAAAGCGTACTGTAATCTGGTGCGGTCCAATTTAATCCGCAAAGTTCAATCAGACTTTGCACAAAGCCAGTGACCATACGTAAAGATAGACGGAATAAGGATTTAATCATTAAGCAGCATTGGATAGCTGCGTCGGAGTAGGTTTGATTTCGCCCTTGTTTGCCTTTTGATGGAGCATACCATTGCGTAGCAGGATCAAACCAAATGACAATATTTCCGCGACTCATGAGTGCTCGGTTATATGCGGGCCAATTGGTTGTGCAGTAGATTTTGTGTGTAGGCTTC
The DNA here is from genome assembly GCF_013417145.1 of Acinetobacter sp. YH16044. Lineage (NCBI taxonomy): Bacteria > Pseudomonadati > Pseudomonadota > Gammaproteobacteria > Moraxellales > Moraxellaceae > Acinetobacter > Acinetobacter sp. YH16044. The sequence goes on along the minus strand of NZ_VPEK01000048.1, from coordinate 5,306 downwards.
TTCATTTGAAAATTATATCGCTGAAAAAGCCTTTACAGATAGGTTTGTGCAACAAAGCCCTTCACAACTATATATTTACCATTTCATCCATCTAATTCAGTGGTTAGTAATTTAATGAAGATTCAGCAAATGTTTAGATTAATGATTTTATTGGAGTTATCATATTTGCCGGGTCATAACTCACAACTCACATAGCAACTGTAGATTTGAGTGCCGCCTTTCTCAGCATGCTCGTGCAATAATTGCGACTTTATTAGGAGTTCTTCTTCTATCTAGACAACTTTTTCCAAAATTATGGATATTCCTTCAGTAACAATTAGTAATCTAGGTGTTTTGGTGGTTTTTCCTTTTAACAGCTGGTACTACAGTATATTACTTTATCTCATTCAATCGCGTTTGTAGGGTTCTTACCACTGTACAGCCATATTTGCAGTGATACCTGGAGGAGTGAACAATTAAACTACTTGCATACTAAAATTACAAAGCTAAATAAATTTTCAAAGAACACTTGCAATAGTTAATGTAACCTTCATCTATTAAAAATTATTATATTTTTTAGGGGGTAAGGGGAGAATGAGTAATCCAGTTTCTCTTTCAAATAGTTGTATTCTCCTTGCAGGTAGCATTTCTCTTACTACAAATGATGACCAGATCGATAAGGCTCATTCATTTGTTGAAGCTCTTGTAACAGAAGTTATTAATGCTGGAGGCAGCTTTATCGGTTATTTTTCAGCAGAGCCTGTAAATCAAACTCAAAAATCTTTAGTTTTTGATTGGACTATTGCTAGAAAAATAAACGAACTAACTCAAGGGATAGAAAACAAAATCTTTCTTAAGATTGTTGCATCAAATGATCGGTTGCAATGCAAAACCAATTCCGAACAGCGACGGCTTTTAAATAGCATGATTGCTCGTGGGGTTGCTGAACATATTTGTATTGATGACGAAATCTTAACAGGTAGCAATGTAGGTGAAGAACAAATTGAGCATGCTACAGCAATGATTGCACTAGGTGGTGGTAAAGGAGTATTAGATAGAGCTCACAAAATGGTAAAAAAAGGGTTGCCTATTTTGCCTTTAGATCTACAAATCGGATCAAATAAAGAAGATGGAAATGGTGCATTAGGATTGCTAAAAAAATTTAGAGACACTCCTCAAACTTATTTGCAAAATACCGGTTCTACTGTGGTAAAAAGTATTTCAGCACTCTCTTTAGAAGAACCTGTATTAGAATTTTCTCAAATTGCAAAGAGAATTATTACGATCTTTTATAAAGAGGAACAAGCTAGACACGCAGCTCTTCCGCCAGATGTATTAGTCTTGACAGCTTTACCAATTGAATTATCAGCTGCAAGGCAAGCATTAAATATTAATGAAGGTGTACAGCCTATAGTTACAAGTACGGGTCTCCATGTATGGAAAACAGAAATAATTCGCAATGATGGTATACGGGCTAATTGCGCAATAGCATGTTTTTCTAGCGCTGGAAATGTAGATGCTTCTTCAATCACCACCACATTACTAATTGAATTACAACCTAAAAATGTAATCATGTTAGGTATTGCTGCGGGAATGCGCGAAAAATGTGCTTTAGGCGAAGTTGTTTTATCTGAACAAGTCGTTGCATACGAAGGAGCAGCTCTCATTGAAGGTGGCGCTACAGAACACCGGCCTAAAAGCACAGTGTTAGATCTTAAAGTTAGACAGGATGTTAGCACATATTTATCTAACAAAAGTTCTTTAGAAAGTCGCTTAATAAAGAGCTATGAAGCCTTAGAAATCATACTTCCAGATAGTATTGAAATTGGCCCAGTAACTAAAAGTGTTATGCCTAAAACAGTCACTATTGGAAGTGGTGAGAAGCTTCTTCGAGATCCTGAAAAATTTAAAGCCTTAAAAGAACTTAATGGAAAAATTGAAGTTGCTGAAATGGAGGGTGCAGGAGTATTTGCGGCTTGTGCTTTACATAAAAAACCCGTGTTAATGATTAGAGGAATTAGTGACTTTGGTGATTCCACAAAAGACAATCGCTTTCATGACTTAGCCGCAAAAGCAGCTGCTGCAGTAACAGCAGATTATATTACTCATGGCTTAACACTTAATAACTAACTTGGGGAAACACATCAGAATGTCACTTACAAATTCAGATCTTCAATATTATGATGGTAATGTACTTCGTTTACCTTCAGAAAAACGTACAGAATATCATGCACAAGTGGATAATTTAATAACAGAGTTACGCAAACATATCACTTCAAACTCTGACTTAAAAATAGCAAAAGTAGTTAAAGCCGGTTCTTTTGCAAAGTATACAATTTTGAAGAAAACTGTAGATGATCCTATCGATGTAGATATTGTATTTTATATCAGTAATAAAAATGTAGATGATTCGACATTAGACAATCTTAATGACTTAATTTACACGTTACTCACAAAAATTTATCCAACTAAAGCTGTTGAAGATTTTGAGATTCAACGGAGAGCAGCTACAGTAACTTTTGTCAAAAGTGGGCTGAGTGTAGATGTAGTTCCTGTAATTCAAGATGCCCAAGAACCAAACCATGGTTGGCAATATGATCTAAAAACTAAAGAAAAAAACCTAACTTGTGCTCCTTGTCATATTCAATTTATTCGTGATAGAAAAAATTCAGATAAGCATTACCGCACTTTAGTGCGTATGGCAAAACGATGGAAAAATTTTGCGTGCCCTCCGGGCCTTAAATCTTTTCATCTAGAGTTGATACTAGCTTATTTACAAGATCGTGATGGACCAACACAAAATATTGAACAACGTTTTAGAGAATTTTTAGGATTTATAGCTCAAAGTGAATTAAATGAGCGTATTGATTTCCCTGAGAACTCGGCTAAGGTGCAGAAATATTTTTCAGATCCTGTTGTAATTATTGATCCTGCTAACCATGAAAATAATGTAGCGTCTCGAATAACTATAGAAGAGAAAGAACAAATCGTCAAAATAGCCTTACAAGCTTGGGAAACTGCAAATTATGCATCAGTAGAAGATGATAACGACATTTGGAAAGAAATATTCGGTAATAAATTTAAAATTAAGGATTAAAGCATGAGTTCATCATACTCAAGTACTTATTCGAGTACTTACACTGTAGCTGATGTTGAAAAAGTTGTACGTAGTATTAAAGCAGATTTAATTATGATCGCTAGTAGCACAAGAGCGATGACTGAAGATAAAGCGAAAGAATATGCCCATGATATTGAACTATTAGCAAAAAATGAATATTTATCTAAAGTTGATGTAACTTTGATATCTTCCTATGGTTCAGAAGTTAGAGCTATTAAGTACATATTTCAAACTGAAGGTGCATCTGGTACTGAAAGACCTGGCGGAGTAATGTGGCCCCACACACCAGATGGACGAATTAGAATTATATTGTCACATACCGATAAATATCGTAATGAATCAGAAAAAGCTTCCAAATTACCATTGGAAATAACTTGGGTCTCAACAACAGAAAGTACCACTCACAGTAGCCTTTCTGCATCAGGGGAGCGAGGTTATAGCAGTAATGGTTATGGAGCTAATAGGAGCGACTACTCATGAGTAAATCAACAGTTTTTGAAGTTAAGACAGATTTACCAATTAAACAATTTGATGATTTAGCTGACAAATTACTCGGTTTTGAATCTAGATATTCCCGTATTAAGAAACAAGTACAACTTTTGCTTCAGGCTGATGAGTTAGAACAATGGAGTAAACAAAAACATGGGAAAAAACTAGCGGTTATTGATCTTCTTGTCGATCAATATCCTTTAGCTATTTTTCATGGTGATGTAGGTACTGGAAAAACTGCAAATGCTGAAGCAATTGTTAATAGATTAGCTCGTGATGCGAAAATAGAAGATGCTTTGCTATTTAAGCTTAGTAATAAAGTCAGAGGAACTGGTAAAGTTGGTGAAATGGGTACTCTCATTGCACAAGCATTCGATGAAATCACTCGGTCTATTGGACATGGAAATGGTCGAGCTTTTCTTATTATTGATGAAGGTGATTCGCTTGGAGCATCTCGAAGTCAAGAAAATAGTCATCATGAAGATAAAGTTGGTGTGAATACTTTAATTCAAGCAATAGATGATTTAAGAAAACATGGTGGCCGTATCTTTGCAATTTTATGTACTAATCGATTAGCTGCTTTAGATGCAGCTGTTTTGCGTAGAGCTTCCATTGTAGAAGAGTTTGTTCGCCCATCTAATGAAGAACGACATGAGCTTTTTACTAAAGATTTGTCTGACATCGATTTTTCGGAAGATGAAATTGCCGAATTAGTAAGTGCAACTGCTCCTCACGGAGCAGAACCAGGTTGGACTTATTCAGATATTCGTACACGGTTATATCCAACGGCAGTTTCTTTAGCTTTTCCTGATTCAGAATTAAAAATCTCACACTTCCATCAGGCTCTTAGTAAGCTAAAGCCTTCACCTATAATGGCTGGATAACATAATTCTAATTGGAAGGAGCATAAGAATGTATAAAAAAGAGGTTTATATTTCTGTAGACATTGAAACAGCAGGTCCTATAGTAGGTGAACACAGTATGCTGACTATAGGAGCATGTTTCGTATATAACCCTGATATAGAATTTACAATAATGCTCCAACCAATCAGTGATCAAGCAATTGAAGAAGCTTTAAAAGTGTCAGGAATAACTTTAGACCAAGCACGAAAGAAAGGTATTCCCCCCATAGAAGCAATGTCTCAATTTGAAAGTTGGATACTCAAGTATTTACCAGAGGACTCTAGACCTATATTTGTAGGACTTAATGCGCCTTTCGATTGGTCTTTTATAAATTTTTATTTTCTAAAATATTTAAATAGAAATCCTTTTGGTATATCAGCTATAGATATCAAAGCTCTTTTTATGGGAGCCACAAAATGTAGCTGGTACGATACAAAGTCAAGTTCAATAGATAAATATGTACATCCTACTTTACAAGGAGATCATAATGCTTTGCACGATGCAAAGTATCAAGCAGAATTATTTAGATTAGTTTATTCAATTGAATAAATTATATAATTCATATAATTTTCAATTGGGTAATATTAATATGACAAATAGGATTAATTCTGAACAAGCTGTTGAACATGCCTGGAAGTACTTTGAATTACATTCCAACCAAAGAATAACAATGTTCAATTATTTTCTTTTTAAGTTGACAAAAATAACTAATCATGCGAAAAAGTTTTTTTAGTTAACAGATGTTCACCCATGCCTCGAATTGTTTCTGTACCACTTAGTTTAGAACAGCGAGAACGACTCATTTTTCTGGCCAAGC
>NZ_VPEK01000047.1:0-12057 GCF_013417145.1 Acinetobacter sp. YH16044 | reverse complement strand
TGGAAGCAGATGAAATATTATTGGCGAGATTTTCAAGTCATGACAGCTGATAAAATAGAGCAATGGGTGGAGAGAGTATCAAACCAATTCGGAAAAGAATACATGTTTACTTTTTAATGACAGCTTACTATCTTTCTAGTTTCGAACTGGTTGATAAGTTTAGATTAAATAATATTGAAAATGCTATTATTAGTAATAACTGGATTGAACTTATCAAAGCAGTAACAATAGAAAAAATTTTAATAGATAAAATAAAGCCAAATAGTATAATGCCAATAATATTTAATTTGAGAGTAATAGCTAGTATAGCAACAAAACCTCCATATGATATGAATCCAGAAGATTTTTTTAAAGTTATAAATCATATTGAGAAAATAGACTCATTAAAAATTACAGCAATAAAAAGTATTGTAAAACATATTTTTGATATTAAGTTTTTATCTAAATTTTGTCCTATATATCCTTACTTAAATATTAAAAAAATATCTAGTTCTACCCCACTTTCTAATCAAATAGATAAGAGGGATAGTGCTGATAAACTACCCGAAAATAAATATTTTTGGGAACTAGTTAGAATTTTATATACAGAGGAACCAAAATCTTTTTTTGATTTTATTAGGTTTAGTCAACTAAAGTTATTAGTTCTTACTGGTTTACGGATTAGTGAAATAACTTCTTTACCTCTAAACTGTATAAAAAAGCACAATGTTTTAGATAAAAAAATCTATGAAAAAAATAAACAGTATGGGGCAGTTAGTCATTATTTTTCCCTTAAATACTTCGCAGAAAAATTAGAAAAAGAAAATCAACATAATATTTTACAAATTGAATCACAAATCATTCCAGAAATATTTGAGCTTGAAATCTTAAGTATTGTTGAATCAATAGAAAAATTAACTTTAGGTATTCGTTCAACTTTGAAAAATTTTGAAAATAAAAACTTAGGATTTTATGATGATTATATACCTGCTTACAGTGCTTATTTAATATTAAGTGGTAATAGTATTTTTTTAGAGAACATTGAATATGATACAAAGGAGCTAAATATTATACAACGTCAGGAACTATCCAATAAATTAATTGAATTGCAAATAAAACTATTAGATACCAAAGAATTCACACACTCTTTTTATACGTATATGCAAAGATTACGCTTAAAATGCTGTATATATAATCAAAAAAAACAGCCTTACCTTAGTCACGAAAAAATTATCTATAGAACCTCTTTTTTTCGAAAGTCTGATATCTTAAATTATATTTTTAATGAAAAAGAATCCAAATCTCCTGACCTATATTCTATTAAAGTGAATGATGGTTCAGTAATTAATTCTAGTGATTTTTTATTTCTGTATCCTAAAAGAGCCCTCATAGAAAATAGAAACAATGGTCTACTAGCAATTGATCATTATTTAAGTATTGGTGTTACCAATCGCCAAGCCCTGAACTGCTTTATTAGCAAAATTAGTGAAAGCACCCCTACTATTTTTGAAATATATGGATCAGATGAATTTAAAACTGCCTCACTAAAAAGCCATAGTTTCAGACACTTGATGAATACTGAATTATTCAGAAAAGGTATAGCAGATTCATTAATTACTAAACATTTTAATCGCCAATCTATTTCACAAACTTATGAATATGATCATCGCTCACTTGCTGAGAAATTAGATTTTAACAATATACCAACTATAAATAAAGACATAGATAATTCAAGAACTGAAGTACTTATAAATTTAATTAATGAAAATAAAACTAGAGGGCCTCTAATCAGCAAATATCTAGAAATTCAAGAAGAATATGGTGATGATGAAGCCTATTTGTTCTTGAAAACAGAAGCAGATGGATTTCATACAACACCTTATGGACATTGTGTAAATAGTTTTGCTGTTGATCCCTGCCCCAAACATCTTGAATGCTTCTCTGGTTGTAATCACTTTATGTCTACTGGTCTAAGTAAGCATAAACAAAACTTAATTAATCTACGAGATAAATTTAAGCAAGAATTACAAATTATTGAAGACTTCCCAAGTAAAGGAATAGGTAAATTGCATCAAATAGGTCACATTAAAAAACAAATATTAAATATAGAACTTATTTTGGAATCAGATGAAGGTTCTTTAGTTTTTCCTGCAGAAAATGATTTGTCTGATATTGATAAAAAGGATATTTTCGATGCATAATTTAATTCAACTATTAGAGCGTATGTTAGAGGATAATGTTGACATTAGTTATAGAAAAGTTGCTGAATTAAGCAATGAATTCAAACATGCGTCTTCTATAACAAGGGACACTGAACGAAAAAATCTTGTTGATTCCTACAAATTTAGACAAGAAAAACTTAGATTATTAATTCGAAAAAAGACTCCTGAATATAATGTTCAACAAAAAAATCAAAGTTTACTCTTACAAATTGATGAGCTTAAGAATAATAACTTAGAACTGATAGCCTCTCATAATACTTTACTGAAAATTGTTGGTGAATTAGGTGGCTTTACAGCGTGGTCACAACTTTGTGAATCACTGGATCATTATGATCAAAGAGTTATAATTTCTAAAAATCATCCAGAATACTTAGCTTTTATAAAAAATTTACAAACTATTAGAAATCAAATGCAGCTATCTCAAATTGAATTATCAGTAATTTTGGGTAAGGATGAAAATTTTGTAGAAAATATTGAGTCTTTTGAACTTCTGCTACCAATCACAGGAGTCATCATAGTTGCTAATTTTTTACTTACACAGCAATTTGAAAATTATCGGAATTTTAAGCCAATTTTAGAGTGAGTGTTTAGGGGCTGTTGACATTTCAAGTATAAAATTTACCCGACAAAGGTAGCCAAATAAAGATACAAGCTAAAGCTCCTTCATAACTACACTTTAGCTTATCATATCTCGTAGCTATTCCTCTAAACTGCTTCAACCGACAGAATTCATTCTCAACTAAATGTCTGATTTTATATAAATACCAATCCATGTATGATCAATAGATGACATTAACTTTATAATTAAAGCCTTTAAATGTCATCCAAAAATAAATATTAAAATTATTAATAAATACAAGATTCAATATTTTTAATAATATTAGCTATATTGTTTTTCTTTTTTATAATATTTTTTAAGTCAAAACTAATGTTATTGATATATTTTTCTAAGCAGAAATCTAACTCAGGAATTTCTTTAATTAGTTCGTTAGTTAATTTAATTTCATAGTTTTTATCTAATTCTTGTTGTCTAATTTCAATTAATTTTTTGTTTAATATTTCAGTTGCTTTAAATTTGCAATGATCAAATCTAAAATTTTCCAATTTTGAAGTTTCTGAATAATATTTTTTTCCATTCGAGCTAATAACTTCTGTGAGGTAATCCTGTCTTACAAGCTCTCTTAGAAGAGCATAAGTCTGCTGTTTTATTTCATCTGAAATGGTATCAAATTGAATCCAGATCTCTTTTGGAGTAAACATGACTAGAATAGTTTGTCGCTCAATAACGTGTAAGAACTGTTCTTTAACTGCATTTTTAATTTCTTTCATATGCCTTATCTTGGAAAGATGATAGCTAATTTTTCAATTTATAGATTCTAAATTCTAAGTTGTAGCTTACTGAAACCGAGGTATCTTTACAGATTGTATGCCCTTTATCATTAGCTTTAAGTTCATTAAACGCACTCCGAAAAATTATCAATTTTAAAAATTTAAAGGAAAATAATCTATCACTTTTCAGTCGCATGATTCGATAAAAGTAAAATTTCCTGAGATGTATGAATACTAAGGAATCCTTAGTAAGAAATCAATTTAAAACTAAGAAAATCTTAGTTTTATGGTTTATATCTGAACTAATGTCACAACATAATTCAAATGTTTTCTCTATACGTTTAAGAATTGCTCGAAAAACAAAGAACTTGTCCCAAGAACGTTTAGGGATATTGGCCGGTATTGATGAATCATCCGCAAGTGCTCGGATGAATCAATATGAGACTGGAAAACATGTTCCTGACTTTCTTATGGCGACAAAAATTGCAGATGTTTTAGAGGTTCCTGTCGCTTATTTTTATACTAATGATGATTTAATGGCCGAAATTATTTTAAAAATTCATTTGATGACATATTTACAGAAATTGGAAGTTTTAAAATTTATTGATAATTCAGAAGAACTTACCGATTGATGTCAATTGATTAGCGCTTATGACGTTTATAAAAGAATTAATTAAGCTTCTTTATCACACGTACTGTATGCTAATTTTAGATCGTAAATACTTTTCGTAAAAAGTATAGATCAACTCCTTGAATAACCACATAAATGTGCTCTAATTGAATATTCCTATTTACTTGGACACAGAAGATCAATAGAAGTTGGACATCAATTCCTATCTTACTTGGACACTTTTAAATTATGATGTTAACTTTTCCTCATAATTAGTCTTCAACTCTGCTAAAGCATCCATTAACTTCTCTATTTTAGAAATATTATATTTAATATTTCTAATTTCTTTATCCTCATTAGACTGATCATTGTAAAATCGACTTAGTAAATTCTCATACGAATCTAATGTTTCAAACTCTTTGATGAGATCAGCAATTTCTTGGTTATCAGCTTCTGTTATAGCATATCCTTTGAGGATACAATTTCTTATCAAGAAACGTGATGCTTTATCGAGCTTGAGTGCATGACTGTACCAGTATGCAGGACTACTCTGATCTATAGTACTTTCTACATTTCTGAAATCTCTTAAACCTGAGTAGAAAGCATCATCATTATCTAAATTTAATTTCTGTAATGTTGAAATTAAAAATTCTGTATTTTTGAAACTACTATGGGAACGGGACTGCTGATAGCGAAATTCCCACAGCTTAAAAATAGTATCTCTGATATCGACAGATGCTATACGCTTTTCTTCAGGAGAAGTGGATAGATCATATCGTTCAAATAATTCTGCTAAATAGTGAAGCATCCATTGAGATAATGTATCGGTTTTATCCTCTAACTTAAATTCTTCTACTAGTTTTTTCCCTAGTTCGATAAGACTTTCAGTAGACATACATATCTCCATTCTTTTTCATTAAATAAACTCTTTTACTACTTGGTAAATACTCATCCAGTCCTTTTGAATCTTGTTTTGATTGATAACTACCATATTTATATCTACGATCGATATCTACAGAAATAATCATATCCATATCAAGTTTCTCAAGAAGTTCAAGAATGAATTTTCTATCCACTTTTAGCTTGTAACCATTTGAATATTCATAATCTTCATTTTTATATTTACCCCAAATAGAAAGATTTATAACCTTTTTATTTTCGTGAAACCAATTTTTTCTTAATGAATCAAAGGATAGATCCATTAAAGAAATGATCTCTCTTGATGGTTGGGTAATCTCATATCTTAACGAAGCTCCCCATAAATCATCATCAAAATTTGATAGATCAATTTCTATCTCAGAAATCCATCCTTTTAATTGGAAATTATCTTCATCAAGTTCAAACTGTTCATCACCTGCACTAGGTAAATGATAAGAATGACTTGATTCAGCACTTTGTAAACTTCTCCAAAGCGCACTGGATGTTTCTGGGCTCACTAAGCTTGAGCGGATACGAATGTCTTTTGCCTGATCGAAATTATTTACTTCTGACCAAACACCCCATAAACAAAGTTCTGAATCACTGTGATAAATCGCATCGTTATAATCAATAGAAGCGCAACTGTAAGACCAATTTATAGAATTTTCTCTATCGTCTTTAAGCCACTCTGTTGTTATTCGAGGACATGGGTCTCTAAAATCACTTAGCCAATAAGGTTCTAAAGAGGACAAATCATATCGTCTAATCCAGTCATCAAACTCTCTCCATGAATATTCACTTGCAAGTAATGGGCTTGTTTGCAGTAGCTTATCTGCTGTAATCATCATTGCGTGGTAAGACAGATAAAAATCTAAATCTTCAACTTTAGGACTAGATCCATGACTATGACTTGTTTGCTTCCAGTCATAAATTTCCATTTTATGACGTGCATCATTGGTTTTACGCTTATCCGTAAATCCAATTTCATTTTTTAATATTTGAGTTGTTTCAAAGTATATGTGTGTAGGGTGTAACCCAAACATTGAGCCTAACGGATCAAGCCAGTAAGGACCGAAATCAATACCAAATGAATCAATTTCATCTTGATTCATATCTGAATATTTTGAAAGATCAATAGCTTCTCGTTCTACTTTACTAAAATTAGATTTACCAACTCCCTGATAGGCTTTAATTTCTTCTTCATTTAGGGTTATAAGCTTTAAACTAAATAGATTTAGAAGAATTTTTGAAGCAAGGAGTCGAATCATCAAATGTGGTCGATTTGGATCTACTAGCTGCTTAAAAATTTCAACATATTCAGCCAAAAAGTTATTAGGGCTATATGACACTTTTAATAAAGCATTAAGTAACCATTGAGTAGCAGAGTATTGATAAAATTCAAATTTGTGATCATAAAAACTTCCGTAATTTTTATCACTAATAAAATTAATTAAATAAGACAATAGTTCTCTTTGCTCAAAATCACACAGTAACTTAACGGTATGCGCCGCTTGCCATTTCACGGTATTGAAAGGAGATGCTAGGCTAGACCAAATATAACCTGAGATAGAATCTAATATATTCTCTGGTGGTGCTAATTCCTCATGCCATTGCCCATCAGCGATATCTGTTCCTAAATCATTTTCCAACAAATCTAGACCATACTCTAGAATCTCACAGGATTGATTTGGTGTAATCATAGGCGTAAGTAAATGAGCCATCCTAAATAAGCGTTCACTCTCTAATGTAATGGAGCTTTCACTCATGCCCTCTAAGAGAGATTGCATATAATCAGTACTAGGTTTCCCTGTTAACTCACTTAAAATATGTAATTTCAGATTGCTTCCATAAGTATCTATATAAAAATCAGCATGATGTGTTTTCAAAAATTGTTTTATTCTCGAATCTAAAACTGCTAAAAATGACATTCTCCTTTTAAAGCGAGATGGTATAGCTTTTAAAAGATCATCTAAGTCATACATTCCATTTCTAGGATTATCGAACCACCAATTGATCAATGATATTGCTTGTGACGGATTTATTTTTTGAAAAAGATGTACATAAAAAGCTCTTTTAATCCAATGCTTATTTTCCAATTTCTGAAAATCATTAAAAGCTGAATCAAAAGCTACACTTCGATTTGAATCAATATAATTTTCAAAAAACACATCCCAATCAAACTTTTCTTGGTCGTAGGTTGAAGAGCAAGGTTCTTCTACTTGAACATAAACCTCAGAATTACTGAGAGATATGAAAAAGTCTTGGACAGTTTGATCTGTTATATGAAATGCCTCGACCAAATCTCTAAGGCGACTAATATGTTTTTCGGATGGATTAGGTACAACAATATAAAGATAGAAGCTTTGTAAAACCTTTCTTTTTAGTTCATCACTTAAAACTAATGATTTAATAGAGCTTAATAGATTATCTAAGTCATATGTAGCTCCCATCGCTTTGAAAGCCAATGGTATCAATGGTGATAAAAGTTGTTTTTTAAGTAACTTATCCACCAAATTGCCCAATATTCTATCTTCATCTCCAAATCTACGATCACGCCAACGACTAGTAATAGCAAATGCGGAATTAGGATCTAAATCATAAATTGCATCAACTGTATAATCCCATGGAAAATGTTTATCTCTATGTACATATTTATATGTCAATTCAGCACATTGACTAAAACGATAGCATAGCTGTGGTTTTCTATTATTTTGCTCCTGTCCAGCTCTTACGCCATAGCAAAGTAATGCATTCCATCGTTGTAGATTTTCTTCACCTAATTTACTACTTACTTCAATGGCTTGATTTAATATTGTAGTAGCTTCTGCTTGATCTAAAGGGAAAATTGATTGAGCAATAGACATATAGTCACTCACCAATGTTTCTGCATGATCATCACTATTCTCAAGAGCTTTTAAGTTTTTGTATATATTTTCATAACAATAATCTTCTAATTCACATTGTTTCAGCAAAGCCAAAATAAGCGTGAAATGATTACGTGTATTAAGATAAATTTTTTCCTTGAAATGACTTTCTATCTCTGGGTAAGTTTCTTGGCTAAGATGATTATTTAAAATTAAAATATCAAACCAAATTTTTGCAATTTCATTTTCTAGATGATTACCATAATCCCGATAAGAGTATCCTTGAGCTTTTTGGGAGTCTGATTTCGCTTGTTCAACTAGTTGATCGAGTTCCTTTGTGCAAATCTTCTCTGTGATTGACCGAGCATACAATTTGTACCATGGTAAAACTGCTGCTACATCTCGTTTTAGCGTAGTAATTTCTTCTGATGAGCTATAAGCCGAGTCCTTTAAAAATTCTTCTTTTAATCTCTCAGGTACTAAATCAATTAGTTCTAATGTCTTATTATCCCATGCTTTATGTAAAGCATAAGCTTTCATATAATTTACTCTATCAGAGTGCCCAAAACGATCTCTAATCTCATATGGTATTTCAGTAGGCAGATATTTTGATAAAATTTGATATGCTTCGGTAGATGAACAAAGTTGTTGTTTAAAACCCACTTCTAAAAAACAAAGAATGGGAGTTACCCCAATATCAAGTTTTACTTTTTCATAACTCAGTAATTTTAAAACTCGTGAAAAATTCTCAGAATGGATAATACAATGATTTAATTTAAGTATCTCTACGACACCTAAAGTTAAGAATATATTATTACTTGATTTATCTAATATTTTTTGTATAACTTCATTTTTATTAAGCCTAATCAACTCTTTAGTTGCGAGCTTAGCTACGTTGTAGCTTACACTTTTTGGACGCCACCTACGAAGCCAATTAATTGCATAGTCAACACCCTCTAAAGTAATTAAGGTAATAAAATAATCGCTAAGCTCTTTATATTCTATTCTTTGGTTATATTTTTGATCTTCTGGAAGTTTAAACCAACTAGTTAACCATTCATTTGCGATACGCAGTTTACTACGTGACTCACCATGGAAATCTTCTCGATATGAGAGAAGTTTAGCCTCAGTAATATATTTTGAGCCATGCCATGAAGCACCTTTGAATACTTTTTCAGAGATTAATTCTAAAATTTGATTATCACTAAAAGTTGTACCGACTAGTTCTATATTTTCTTCGAGTAATTGATGTTGCCTAGTCTCTGCGGCAACCTCTCCACCAGCTTTTAATGACAACTTAGCAACGTCTGTATATTTACCAAGTTTTAGGCCAGCTTTAATTGCAAATTGTAGGCGTTGCAATTCGACCTTTCTTTTTTCTAAGGTCGAATTAGTTGGCAACATTTCAGAATTCAAAGATAGTTCAACTAATTCCTCAAACTTACCTGCATCCATCAAGATTTGAGGTAGTACAGAAGCAGCATACACAGAACTTACAGAGAGAGGTTTAAGCTTCTGAATAAACTCATTCAGTATACTAATATCTTTTGGCTTGTAAATTTCACGGAACCAAGATTCAGTTGGCTCGTCAACGAATTGAATATTATTGTCGCTAAGACGAATTGGATGACCACCTATATCAGAGATAATACTTCTTATTTGATCAGCCCTGATATTAGTTAAATCAGATAAAATTTGCAGTGGAATTAATGGACGTAAAATAGCAATTGAAGTGAGCAGTAAATCAAATTCTTCTGATTCGGAGTAGTTTTGTTCTTTGAAAGTAGAAATTGCCTTGTCTAACAAATCTTTAATTGTATCTTCTACGCTTTTTGGGGTTCCACCGAAAAATGAAAGAATCTCATGCAAAGTTAAATTTTGTTCTAAAGCAATACTTTGAACTCGAGGATTCCCACTAGTAAGTCGATGAAATTCAATCATATCTTGTGTCGAAACATCAGCATAGTAGTTTAATAGATGTTGTTTTGTTTCATTTTCACTAAAGCCTTCTAAATCAAGAATTTCAATATCTTGTTTAGGCATTAGAAGTTCAACTCTATAAGGTCTCGTTAAAGCAATTATTTTAATATTATCAGGTAAATTTTCTTGTAAAAGATCAGTTATGAAAGAACGACCATAATTAAATTCATCTGCTGCCATTTGTGAGTTATCAGCAGCATCAATAACTATGAATAGCTGCTTATTCTCATTAGAGAATCTTTCAGAAACCTGCCTTAATCTAAACAAAAATGCCTTTATATACTCGCTAGGACCTACATTCGTTGTTGGTATTAGTGGATGACATAAGCCTAATCCAGCTAATTCGTTTGCAATTTGAACTAGCGCGATTTTATGTGTATGTCTCGCTGATGAGGATTGTCTGTAATCCCCATTCCCAAAACAATCATAGATAATTGATAAAGATCCAGAAGGGATATGGTTGTGTATTTGAGTAGTTAATATTGATTTACCTACGCCACCTTCTGCTTGAATAATAAACTTTTGACTACGTGATCTAGTAATTGTATCTATTAGCGTTCTTACTATAGGTCTATCTACAATTTTTTCTAATTGTTTGATCAAATTTTTTACAGGAAACAGATCATCTGAATTGGTTCGAAGTGCACGGAGTACATCGTGTTGTGTAATTTCTGGTGTTTCTTTATTTTCACTAAGTGCCTTACGAGTTATTAATTCTTTTAACTCATTTGGAGCATTAACATCATCTCCTGGTAGATAGTATGCAACGTCTTGGGCAAGAATCTCACGTTGGGCTATATAGTTAGGCTCTTGTGATGGGAATTTTACAAGCTTAATAAATTCTTCTAAATCTTTGCCTTGTAAAGTAGTAAATTTTTCTAATTTTTTCAGATTAGCCAGTTTGGTGACCTTACCTGTTTCTTTAAGCTCATTAATGGACTTATAGAACTCAGCATTGATCGCTCTATTTGAAACGAAGTGAAATTCTACTTTCCTTAGAACCTCACCTTTAGATTCTTTTTGAATTAAGCTCTGATATCTCTTTGAAAATCCTTCAATTGTATTATGCAACTTACTAGGGTCAAATGGAGTTTCTGCATGTAATGTTGAGTGTTTAAGTTGAGTGTATATGATTTTAGAAGCATCTGAAAAATGATTACTAGTGTAGTATTCCCCAACATCCACAATTTCTTCCCCATCTTCCACCTCCTCAATAAATTCAGATTTACTAGGACCTTCGATAGTTAGAGTATGTAAACCAGATAAAGGATTTAAAAGTAATACGGCTTTTCTTGCAGCCCATAAATAATGAAACTGATCACCATCTCTACTTGCCCTAACTAAATCTGCATTTCCCATTACTTTACCTGTTTTATAAGATATATAATTTTCAAAAATTTGCTTGTAATGCTACCTAATTCTTTAATTTTATATAATAAAAAAATTAAATTTCCTCTTACTAAGGTAGTAAATCTCTTATATCAACTTCTAATGTATTAGCAATTTCATATAGTTTTTCGACTGTGATATTTACTTCACCTCGTTCAATTCGTCCCATATAACTTCGATCAATACCGCATTGAAGTGCGAGGGACTCTTGTGTGATTTTTAGTCCTTTTCTTCGATTGCGGATTAAATGGCCAATTTTGATAGATAATTCTGTCATTTGAAACTAACTGCTCAAAAAACAGAAATATCACCAATTGAGGACTATATATCCACGGACTATAATCCTCTTTTAATTTTTTAATGAAAACTCATATGTTTGACTTTTATCTACCACTTGAAATCAAATTTACATTTTTTACGACTATAAATTTTTGAAAAGACAGTTTTATAACTGATGCTAAATACCATAAACAAAGCAACACTCTTCTTAAGTGTTGCTTCTTGTGTTGTTTTTTATAACAACAATCATCAATATTTTAAATTGCAACACAACTTTCATGAAATTATAAAATAATAAATATATATCAATATTTTAATCAGACAACACAGAAATAAGGTACTTATAATGGGCAATAGTATTGTTAGAACCCATTTAAAGTGTCTATATTCTCACCAATAAAAATGTCTGGTTTATGATGATTTTTATCACCATGGACTGGATATAAAATATAGATGCTGATCACTATGTCTGACAAAGAAATTCAAC
>NZ_VPEK01000046.1:0-13075 GCF_013417145.1 Acinetobacter sp. YH16044 | reverse complement strand
CCAGAATTTGATGAATGGTTGGATGGCATTAAAGACAATATGACCCGCATTCGCTTGAATCGCCGATTAGATAAGGTTCAACGTGGGAACTGGGGAGACATTAAACCTCTCCAAGATGGTGTTTGGGAAATGAGAGAGTTCTTCGGTTCAGGATGGAGGATGTATTACATCCAACATGGTGACGTAGTGATTGTAATGCTTGGTGGCGGAGATAAATCAACTCAACAACAAGACATCAATCGTGCAGTCAAATTATCAAAAACGTTGGAGGATTAAAATGGTTAAAGTAGCTGATTTACCAAGTTTTGATATGGCTGAGTCACTCAAAACTGAAGAAGATATTGTAATGTACCTCAATATGGTTCTTGAAGAAAATGATCCTGCTGAATTAGCGCACGCACTTGGTGTAATTGCTAAAGCAAGAGGTATGACCCAAATTGCGAAAGAAGCAGGTATTGGACGAGAAGCCCTTTACAAAGCACTTCGTCAAGATTCAACGCCTCGTTTTGATACGATCAACCGTGTTGTGAATGCTTTAGGTTTAAAATTGACAGTTCAACATACTTAAAATTTAAAAAATATAATAAAAAAATGGGAGTTTAAGGCTCCCATTTTTTATTATATAACGCCCATTCCATTGAATCAAAAAACTTAATTTCAATATGCCTCATTATTTTATAAAAAGTAGAGTAATGACGAATACATTTAATAATGCTGAATGGCTGGTTAAAAAAAAAACTTGAAAAAAATATAAAAAGTGATAAATTTCACACTTATTTTTATAGACGTGATTTTAATACCTATAAAAAATAAAAGGTGAAAGCAATGTTATTTATGACGATTGCTTTTGGGCTATCGGATTTAATACTTGGAATTCTTAAATGAAAAAATTTATCACTACTGCATTATTAGTATCTACTAACTTACTTTTAGCTGGACAAGCAAGTGCTGAAACACCAGCAGCAAGCACACAGCAGGCACAAACAACTTTTGATGTAAAAATTGAAGTTCTTTCTACATGTTCTATCAATGCAACAGAGATTGATTTTGGTAAAGTAAATAGCGGTAGTGTTGCAAGTGACAAAACAGGAACCCTAAATGTAACTTGTACAAATCAGACACCCTACAGTGTAGGTCTGTCAGGTAGTGGTAAGATGACAAATGAAAAAGATGCATTATCAAGTATTGCTTATGAGTTATTCCAAGATAGCAATAAGCCATGGGATAACAATGACAATAAATATGCAAACAATGGTTCAGGTAACGTACAAGCAATCCCTGTAATTGCTAAAGTCGTTGGCTCAACAAATGTTCGTGCAGGCAACTATAAAGATACAGTTACAGCCACGGTAACATATTAATATTTGTTATCGTAAAGATATTCTTCATTTAAAGGATATCAATATGAGAAATCCGATACGTTGCTCTAATCTACTACGTAAGTACAGTTTAGTTTGTCTAGTAACGAGTATTTTTATGATACAGGCGCATGCTGCAAGCTTGCAGGTTGCGCCTATTTTATTAGAGTTTTCCCCTCAGGAAAAAGTTAAAGAGCTTTGGTTAACCAATACAGGAAGTGACGAAATTCGGGGCCAAGTCCGAGTAAATTATTGGACACAAAATAATAATCAAGATGTTATTACACCTACAAAAGATCTGATAGCAAGCCCCATGGTATTGACTATACCTGCTGGGCAAAGACAGTTAGTTCGCTTGATTCGTAGCGCAAATAACAATCTTTCATCTGAACAAGCCTATCGACTCATCGTCGATGAATTACCTAATCCAAAAACTGAAGAGAAAAGCGGGTTGCAGCTTTTGCTGAAATATTCGATCCCAGTTTTCTTTAAAACATCACATATAAATGCTGTAGATCAAGGCTTAACTTCTTTAAAAGGCATGACATTTAAATATACGGATCATCAATTACTAGTCATCAATAAAACTACAAGTTATAAGCGTTTTAGCCAGTTTGCTTATGTAGATTCTCAAGGTAAAAAGACACCAATTCAAATGGGACTGATGGGCTATGTTCTAAATGGTCAGAGTATGCAATGGCCTATCCCTAAACAACTGAATATTCAACCGACTGGAAAGTTTGTTGCTGTTGTGAACATGGATGTACGTGAACAAATACTTCAAGTAGCACATTGATGTATTCATCAATTTTGGAGTGGTTTTGTGAGTGTACAGATTAGTGATTTGCTATTTGCAGGAGCAATCATTGCAGTGGCACCCAATACACTTGCACAAGTCAGCGATCCAAAACTGATTCAAGATATGCAGCAAGATTTATATTTAGATGTCGAACTAAATCAATCAGCACAACCAGAAATAGGACATTTTTTACAACAAGATAAACAGCTTTATATAGATGTGACATCATTAGACAAACTCTCAATTCAAAGTAGTGCTCCTCAAGTCTTGGTTGACCAAACAAACTATATTTCTTTAGATGCTATTAACGGGCTAAGTTATCAATATGACAATCTAAACCAGAAAATCACCATACAAGTCCCTATTGAATTATTAAGTGCAAAAAACCAATATAGTTATCAAGCTAAATCTGTAGCAACGGTTAATCCCCAGCAAGAAAGACAAGGCTTACTTTTAAACTATACGGCTTTTGCACAACAAACTGATGATCATTTTTCATTTAATGGATGGAATGAACTTCGTTATTTTGGTCTATTCAATGGTGTACTGAGTATTTCAGGTAATTATCAATATCAAGATAATCAGTTTACTGATCGTCAAATTCTAGATACGTATTGGGAGAAAGACTTCCCAGAGCAAATGCTTCGTTTACGTTTGGGCGATGCGCAAAGTGATGCTTTAACGTGGACACGCTCTACTCGGATTAGTGGTCTAAGTTTGGCTAAAAATTTCGCATTACAGCCTTATACGGTTACAACCCCATTAATGAGTTTTAAAGGGCAGGTTGCACTCCCTTCACAGATTGACCTTATCATTAATGGAATCAAGCAATCATCACAGAATGTAGTGCCAGGGCAGTTTGATATTCAAACTACACCGAGTATTACAGGTGCTGGCAATGCACAAATGGTCATTACTGACATCAATGGCCAACAACAAGTCCAAAATTTTTCACTCTATCGCGCAAATCACTTACTGGCACGGGGTCTAAATGATTGGTCATTTAACCTTGGTTATCCTAAATTAAATTATGGCATATCTTCATTTGATTATGCTGATGATTTAGCATTAAGTGGTAGTTATCGTTATGGATTAAGCAATACATTGACTGTTGAGACCCATACTGAGTTGACTGAAAAGTTACAGCAAGTGGGGCTAGGTGGTGTTTACCAATTAGGGAGACAAGCTGGTCAATTCAATGTCTCTTATGCCCATAGTTATACACCTGAAAACACGGGACAGTTGCTTGGATTCGGTTATAGTTGGAACTCAGCATTGTTTAGCTTAAATTATAATGGATTACGTCAATATGGGCAGTTCAGTGATATCGCTAGTTTAAATGATGCTTCATATGCAACCCAATCCAATCAATTTTACATGGGCTTAAATACGAAGTTTGGTCAGTTAGGAGGGAGCTATATTCAACAAGAGTATAAGGATCAGTCCAGCAACGAATATGTTCTATTGAACTGGTCTTATATTTTCCCTCGACGAATGAATCTGAATTTAAGTTATAGCAGGGACTTACTAAATAAAGAAAATAGTTACTACCTGTCCTTTAATATTCCATGGGCGAAACGGAATTCAGCAACTATCACAGCTCAACGTAGTAATGATCAAAATCAACTTAGCCTGAACGTCTTACATTCTGTGGATCAAGACCAAGGTGGTTTCGGTTGGCAAGCAAGGGCCAATCATACTGAGTTATACTCACAATTTCAGGGGCAACTGGATTATTTAAGTCGTTATGGCTTGGCCCAACTTAACGTTCAACATACGACCTCAGACCAAAGTAATACCAGTATTTATGCTTCAGTGAATGGCGGGGTTGTACTATTGAAAGATGCTATCTTACCTAAACGCCTAAGCAGTGGTTCATTTGCTATCGTTTCAACAGATCAAATACCTGATGTGCCTGTACGACTAGAGAATCGTTTAATTGGTAAAACTAATAAAAAAGGTTATCTACTACTCGATTATTTGAACCCTTATCAGAATAATAGTATCGCTATAGATACGCTTGATTTGCCAATTAATCTAAAAATTGAAAAAACGCAACAAAATGCTGTACCACGCCAATCGAGTGGCGTTTTTGTACAATTCCCGATGTATCAAGTGAAATCTGTGCAACTTCAAGTAGTAGATTTACAGGGACAAAATGTGAACGTGGGAACTTCTGTATGGCAAGAAGAACCGATTCAGCAACAACAACCCACAACTATTGTGGCTCACGATGGAGTTGTGTATATCGATAACCTAAAAAATAATACACTTTACATAGGCAATCAACTTAAGCAGTGCCGAGTGATACTGCCTGAACTTACAACATTAAAAGGTTTTAGTGATTTGGGGCGAATGGTATGTCAATAAACTGCAATGACTTGTTTAAAATGAGTGATTCAACGAAATATTTTATTTATGCAAGTTTATTCTTACTAGTATCTATTCTTTTTTGTTTACCTGCTTATGCTAGTAGCTGTTGGTTAGGGCAGTCTGCAACGTTAAGTTTAGGAACATCAAATGCTCAAGGCTCAGCACTTGTTTCAACAGATGTTATTGCTGACTGTTACTTTAATTCAAACCAGCCTGTAACGTATAAGCTATGTTTAGTGGCTGATAGTTTTGATCCCGCAGGTAGTACTCCTCGAAGTATGATTATTTATAATCCTGTAAGAGCATTACTCAATTATGAATTATATTCTGATGCAGCAAGAACATTTAAGATTCCTGATTCAGAACGTAAAAACCAAGCACAATGCCAAACTTTCCAGTTTGAAGCAGGAACTGGAAATGTCAGTACTCGGCTTAAACTATATGGTCAGGTGTTGCCTGGACAGAACGTACCAGCAGCATACTATCAAACGAATAGTATTGGATTGAAACTTTATTCTGCATACAAGGTTGGATCAGAAGTACCAACGGATACAGAAGCCCTTGCAAATTCGAATACTGGTAATAATAATTTAATTGTTAACTCATATTATGAAAATAGTTGCTTAATTCAGTCGGCAACAGATATTAACTTTGGTGCGGTTGACCAACTGAAGACACCGTTAATAAGCTCAGGAAATATACAGTTAGCCTGTCCCGTTGGCACTATTATGCAAGTCAGTTTAAATAATGGCATCAATGCGCAGGGCACACAAAGAAGAATGAGAAATGCTTTAGGAAACTATATCCGATACAACCTTTCTAGGAACGCACACGATGATCAACCTTGGCAAGGTAATACCTTTTACTCTGTAGATAATCATAATATACCTGTATATGCAACGGTTCCAGCTCAACCCATCAGTAGTACTGGGCAATACTCTGACACGATTACAGTAACTCTAACTTATTGATTTTTATTTTAAAATTAATAGGTAACCGTCGCAGTTACTGTGTCACTATATTTCCCAGCAGGAACATTAGCATTGGGAACCTTACCCCAAATCTTAATATTTTGTGTTTCCCCTGTCCCCTGTTGTGACAAACGATTGTCTGCAATATTGCCCCATTCTTTGCTCATGGCAACATCTTGATAAAGCTGATAAGGAATTTGTATGGAAATATCATTGGCATGCTTCAAACGACCATCACTATTTAAAGCAATATTATAGGGAGTACCATTAGTACAATGAACATTTAAGCTCCCTGTCGCTTGAACATTCTGTGCATTACGAGTCACAGTCCCAAAATCAATATCCGAAGAGCCTCCTGCTCCAATCTCACAAATTTCTGTAACTTGCATTTTGACTTGAAACTGTGTGGATTGACGATCACTCATGGTATATGCGGAAACAGAGACTACAGCTAAAATTACAAAAGAATATTTAAAAATTTTCACTTGACTCATTTACCATAATTCCAACCTATTAACTCCATTAAATATTACATAGTTTTTTAAGAAATAATATATAGTTAATAGACTTCCGTCATAAATCAAAAAACGTACAATTTATTTGATCTTAAATTAATCAGCAAACTTATTTAATTCAAAGGATAATCCTTGGATGAAATTCAAAGATATTCAAAAATTATCAGACGTTAAGTTTCGTAGGCTTACCGGTGTTAGTTGGGCTACATTTAACCTGATGTTGGCCGAGCTAAATAAGCAGTTACCTCGTCATATTGGTAAAGGACGACCGCATAAATTACCGTTGGAAGATCGTTTGCTCTTATGTATAGGCTTTGTTGCATAAATATTTTGCAAAATACTTATTTTTAAGGAGTTTAAGAAAATTTTAATAAAAAATAAGTATAATAAAATCATAGTTTTAGGTATTTTTGCAACAAAGCCTCTTAGAAATAAAAGAGCATGATGTTTTAAGTATTTAACATAAAATCTCTTATGCGAAATTCCAAGAAGAGCACATCCAGTGCTCTTCTTATTTTTAGATAATAAATCGTTAAAAAAATGATCCATTCTCATTTTAGAACTGGGTGTTTTTTACTCAAAATACTATTTTTTTCCATAACCATAAAAGCCCCCCTTTGAAACATATATTTTTATTGATTATTTTTGTGCAAATTTCCTTGTAAACAGCTGTTTTATGGCAGGAATATAAATAAGAGTTCCTGCGATCTGCGTGCGCGAAAACATCTGAAAATTTGCCAAGTTTAAAAAAGCCTGAGACGATGGCTTTGCCAAAATATGAAATGAGCTTTGTTGTGTTAATCGTGCAACGAGCAAAACTTTCTAAACTTTTTTTTTCGGTTCGTGTGCATGAGACAGCCATCTCATTGCTAAAGACCGTGTAGCTGCATACGTGAGAAATCTAGTTGGTGCGGCTGCGAAGGGCACTGGACAGTGAGATTCTGTTCTTTGACCCAATCACTCTTAATTGGCTGTGACGTATGAAATCGTTGTGAGCCGATCAAATAGTTGGGCGACACTGAAACGGGACCCTTGGTGACAAGGGCAAACCCTGCTTAACAGAGAGTGTGAGTATCTTCATGGAATGATAGATGCGTTAGGAACACACGTTTACCGCTTCAATTCCTTAACAGGGTGGTATGCGTTGCGCACAGGTGGGCTTATGAGAGTATCGCGAGGTACTAGGGGCACGAGGAGAAATCTGGACTGCTCGGTACTCAATGATTAACCAAATTGATTTGTCGTGATGACATATTTGATTAGTTATTGAGATCTATGGATAGCTCAAGCCTGTAACAGTGACACTAAGGAGATCCAAGAGATTGGATCAAGCATGTTGCTTTGCGTAGGTTAAGTGCTTTACCCGTAATGAAATTTAATATCGGTTAATAATGGGAGTTTTTGGAACTCTTATCCCAAAAAAAAGGAATGGCTGATATCAGATGGAACGGATAAGCGTACTGACCGTCTATTTCTTTCGAAATAGACAAAGACTGTTAACGCTAAAGTGGGAATCTCTCAAGCCAATGATTAGATGTGGTGGCTCCACACTATAGGCTTTTGGACCGAAAACACTACGCGAGAGTGCTATAAGGTTTTATTAATGAGAGAGGGAGAGTTGCTGAATAGATTTAATTTGGTTTTATTTACAGATTAATTAGGTCACTTCGAGCGAATAAAAACGTAAGGGGTGGGTGAACGAAAGGCAATACGGTGCATAACCGGACTGAGAAAACAAAGTTTGTCAGGGGAGAGGTGTGGCAACCTCGGCAGCTATGAAATGCGGCAAGCCTGTTTGGCACGGAAGAAAGTGAATAAACGTTAAACATCCTGATGTAGCGCTCGGATGAATAATATTTCATGAGTAATCATTAAGAAAAGCGCTGGTTACGTTGAAGTTTGCGCTTTGAAATAACCCAGTTGTTCCGGAGACGGATCTGCTGCTGACTGATTTTTGCGATGATGGGCCGCAAGGCTCTAGTGGGATGATGTTATATAAAATCGTGATTGTGGAACTAAAACACAATTTGAAGTGTGTACTTTGTGATGTGTAGAAGTCAGGACCAGCTTAGTCTTGATGGAGGATCCATGAGAGTCGCTTCCACTGGAAACAGTGAAAATGTCGTAAGTTGATAACTGCGAGTTCGTTCTAGTCGCGAACTCAATAAATGATTAGCGTTAAGCGCGTTAGTTTCGTGAATTTGAACACGGAAAATCAAAAAAACAAGGCGGTCTCCTTAGGAGGCCGCCTTACCTTTTCCTGAAAGCTCATCATTTGCGTTTTAAGCACGTTTTCCTCATCGACATAGGATTCATAGTAATCAGTGAAAAAATCGCGCATACCCCCTATATTTTTGCGTTAAATCGCTATATCAGAGCGAGTGTCTACGAGCGAACATCGAAAAATCGCGCCTAGACTCTCTGAAAAACAATTTTTTAGTATCAAAATCTCAAAAACAGGAAATCACTTATAGAAAAGTGATTTCTAGACCGAGCGAAGCGAGTAAAAAAACTTATGAGCGAAGCGAATTCATTGTTGCTTTTGTTTTTTATTAAAGTCACAACGAGATTAGGCAAAAAATTGCCCCTCGAATCGAGCGAAAGCGAGATTCAATAGAGTTTGAGCGTAGCGAAAACATAGGGCAATTTTTCATTCCCTAAGCTTTTAATTATTTTTAATGTTTTTAAATGCTTTTATAGTTCATTAAGTGACTGTAAATAAATAATTTAATAGCTTATAAAGATAGGTTTAAGGGGTTATAAAGATAGGTTTAAGGGGTTATAAAGATAGGTTTAAGGGGTTATAAAGATAGGTTTAAGGGGTATTTGAATAGTTAAATTATTGACTATTTAAAATAGCCGGTATATAACCTATGTAGATTAATAAATAAGCTTAGAATTGTGACAAATACTAATAAGTTAGTTGTAAAAGATAATGCTCTGATTGATGCTTCATTCAATTTATCATTGATAGAACAAAGAATAATGCTTCTAGCTATAGTCGAAGCTAGAGAATCACAAAAGCTTTCCCCTGATACCCCGATAGAAGTATCAGTGAGTGACTATATTCATCAGTTTAAAGTCGATAGTAATAATGCTTATGCCTTGCTTAAAGATGCTGCTAGGACATTAAAACGAAGAGAATTTAGTTATCTAGATAGGTATAAGGGGATAGAGGCTCTTTCGACTGCCAATTGGGTTAATAAAGTAACGTATGTTGATAATAACGGTTTGATTGTTTTATATCTAAGTCATGAAGTAATTAGCTTAATAAGCAAATTGAGTGAGCAATTTACAAAATACTATATCGAACAAGTTTCAGACTTTAAAAGTAAATATAGTATTCGCTTATATGAACTTATTATTAAGTGGTTAAGCGTTACTAAGACAGAAAAATACAGCATCAATGACTTGAGATCAAAGCTTGGACTTAGTGTTGAAGAGTATTCAACTATGTCTAATTTCAAATCCAATGTCTTAGACAAAGCAATTAATGAAATTAACAAACATACTGATATAAGTGTTGATTATCAACAGTTTAAGAAAGGTCGAGTTATCACTGATATTCAATTTTCTATAAAGTCTAAAGCTCGACCTTCTAAGCAAACTAACTCTCTCAAACAGTCTTTTTATCAAATGAGTGACTCACAAATTAACTTATTTGGAAATCAATTATCTCGCCTACATGAACTGTCTCATTTAGCAAATCAAGGTGAAAGCTATGAAGAGTTAGCCATTAAAATTAAAGATATGCTCAGAGATCCAGTACAACAAAAACAACTTCTTCCACATCTTAAAGATCTAGGTTTTAACGTTTAAGTACATTACAGTTCATGTAATGACGGACTAAAACCATAATTAAAGAACTATGCCTAAATTTACTGTTGCGGAATTAGCTAAAAAATATGGAATCGCTCGTACATCTATTTATGATCGTATGAAGAATGGTTCTATTAGTTATGAAATTGACTCTAAGAATCGAAAAGTCATTGATTTTAGTGAAATGCAACGTGTTTACGGTATGCCTAACAGTCAGGCTGACAGTAAGCCTGATAGTAAGGAAACTGACAACACTACAGTTGAACTGTACAAGCAATTGATTGAAGAATTACGACATGATAAATCAGTTGCCGAAGAACGTGAAAGGCGTATGTACAAAGAGATTGAGCAACTTAAAGATAAAATTGACAACCTAACATTAGCACTTGGCTATACACCTAAAAATATTCAGCCTGACAGTCAGGATTACAGTACAAATGAACAAATCCGTACAACTACAGACTTACAAGAAATTGTACAGCCCGAACAAATTACAGCAATAGAAAATAAGCCTATTCAGCAAGCTGCTACGATAACACCGGAACCTAAAAAACGAGGTTTATTGGGCCGAGTGCTACATGCTGTTTTAAGTGATGACTAGAGGTTGAATTGTTTACCAAGGCTTATTAAAACCGTGAAACATTGATTAAATAGTAGGCGTGGAACGTGAAAAATCATAAAAAAAACCCACCTTGGGGAAGGTGGGCTATCAACTAGAAACTACATCATTGATTTCTAAGGATAATTATAAAGCATTTCGTATAACGTGTATTATGTTAATTTTAGATAAACTATAGAATCCATTAGTTTTTAAACCAATAAATTAAATATTTTATGGAACTCCAGAATATTTATTCAGGCGATACTTAAGCAATAAGGGTAGGGTGATTACATAAAGTATTGCAGCTAATGCCCATACCATTCCAGGAGCTGATGCCTGAGTCATAAAATAGAGGCTAGTAACTAATACAGGACCAATTATAGCCCCCAGACTATTAAAACTGCTTAATAGCCCTTGTAATTCACCTTGTCTTTCATCACTAATACCTCTGGACATCATTGCTTGCAAAGCAGGAACGGCTACTCCACCAAGGGCAAACAATGGTAACAACGCAAAAGGCACCCATTCTTCAACAGCAATAGATAAAAGAAGTAAACCAATTGCATCGCAAGCTATTCCACATAACAACGTATTTTTCTCTCCAAACCTCTTTACCATAGGGGCGATAGCAAAAGCCTGTGCAATAGAATGGCATATTCCATAACTAGCAAGGGAAACACCTGCAATAAATATACTCCAGCCATAACGATCCTGCCCATAGATAACCCATAAAGTTGCGGGGACTTGTGAAACCAATGTGATAATTAAAAAGATACCAAGCAATGGAGCCATATTAGGTTGAGTGATCAAATAGGATAATTTCTTTAATATTGATTGCTCCTGAACCTTCTCAGTCATTTTATTGCTGTGTTTTGATTCTTTTAATAAGACTGCTGTCATTATTAAATTAATCCCATTCATAAAAGCAGCAGCAAAGAACGGTGCATGTAAGTTCCATTCACCCAAAACTCCACCTATTACCGGACCCGCTATAAACCCAATACCAAAGACAGCTCCAAGGAGACCAAACCTTTTTGCACGCTCATGGGCTGGAGTAATATCTGAAACATAAGCTGTTGCAACAGCCATGTTGGCACCTGTAATTCCCGCAAAAATACGACCAATATATAGCCACAATAGAGAAGGAGCAGCAGCCATTAGGAGATAATCAGCCGTTGCACCAGCAATTGAAATAATTAATACAGGTCGACGTCCAAATCGGTCACTCAACGCTCCAAGGATAGGTGCAAAAATGAACTGCATCAGAGCATACACAGCTAATAAAGCACCATAGTGAACACCGCCTGCTTCAGCTCCAGCCAATGACCGTAATAATTCAGGCAAGATCGGCATAATTAAACCAATCCCAACAGCATCCAGAAATATAGTGATTAAAATCACGCTCAATGATTTCTTCACAAATGCCTTCTCTAGCAATGATAGAATTAATATTCTCTCACACACTCCCTATCAGTGATAGATTTATGAGTAAAAAAGATATTGCACCTCAACGTCTGACACGTGAAATAGTCCTGCGTACCGCATTGGATATGTTGAATGAAGAAGGCATAGATTCAATAACCACACGCAAGCTAGCTCAACGATTGGGTATTAAATCTCCAACTCTATATTGGCATTTCAAGAATAAATCCTTGTTAATGGAAGCAATGGCGGAAACCATTATAAATGAACACCATTTAGTTTCTTTACCCATCGATGGGATGACATGGCAAGATTGGTTGCTCGCTAATTCTGTAAGCTTTCGTCGAGCACTACTAGCTTACCGTGATGGTGCTCGTCTACATGCAAGAACTAGCCCCAGTCAAGGACATTTCAACACGATTGAGGCCCAAGTTGCGCTGTTATCTCATGCTGGGTTTTCTCCTGTTGAAGCAGTTGCATTACTTATGACATTAGGAAGGTTTATTGTTGGGTGGGTCCTTGAGGAGCAGCAAGAAGAAATAAGATCAGACCCACCATTCGAAGCCGATCCAACTATATATCCACTCATGCTCCAAGGAGTGAATACCTTACAAAATATGAATGCGGATGACATTTTTGAAAATGGGATTCGTATGGTGATTATCGGTGCTGAAAGACAACTTGATATTAAAATGCAAACTTAACTCTATACTGCTTTAAGCAACTGTTCTATTTAGTAATAAAGCTTTTATCCTTAATTATTTAACATAATAGAGGTTATACGAAATGCTTTTTAAAATATCCTTGTTTTTCATATAGTTAAAATTTTTTCACCCCCCTGAAAAACCACAAAAAACCGACTTGGAAACAAGTCGGTTTCTTTTTAATCAAAACTGTAACTTTTAGCCAATAGAATTGATCAAAAAACATTCTTTTTTGCGTTTTTTCCTGATTTATCAAGGGTCACAATTCAGAAATAATCCCCAATTTCTGCGGACAACTCTTGGGATAAAAATCTTGCATTATGTATTCGATCGAATACAATATAGTGAGAAGAAAAGGAATCCTCATGATTGAAATTAAACGTCTACCAGAATTTGATGAATGGTTGGATGGCATTAAAGACAATATGACCCGCATTCGCTTGAATCGCCGATTAGATAAGGTTCAACGTGGGAACTGGGGAGACATTAAACCTCTCCAAGATGGTGTTTGGG
>NZ_VPEK01000045.1:0-13085 GCF_013417145.1 Acinetobacter sp. YH16044 | reverse complement strand
TCCCTTATCAGGCTGTACCAAGAGATCTTGCTGGAGCTGACGATACTCTTCATCACTCACAAGCTCTTTAATTTGCTTGGTAAAAATACTGGTTTCAATGAATAACATAGGTTGAAGTACGTCAATGGCGTATAAGAAGTTTAGCAGTTCTAGAATGAAAAAACGAGAGCAGTAGGCTCTCGTTTCGCATAATCCGTATTATGTTAATTGTAGGAAAACTCAATAATAAGATTGGTGTTTTAATAATCATCCTAGTATTACCAATGCTTCTATATAGAGATTACAGCACTAAATTGTGCTACATTGTATTTCTCTATTGGAGCCCAAAGATGTCCATCAAACCAACCACTACAATCCGTATTGATCTAGATGTTAAAAAAAGTGCTAGCAAAATATTTGATGAAATTGGTATTAGCATGTCCACAGCGATTAATACATTTCTTAAAACTGTTGTTCGTGAGGGAAAGATGCCATTTGATATAAATATCGAGCGTCCAATAGTTCAATTGAAATCTGGAAATGCCACTCTTAATAATGCATTTATTGTTAAAAAAGATGAATTTTACACTCAATATGAAGATGTTTTTGTGGAAATGATGAACCATAGAAGGCATTTCAAGGGAAAAACTATACTTTGTAATTGTGATGATCCATTTGAATCAGCTTTCTTTAGATTCTTTATACTTCATTTCGATGACTTAGAATTAGCGGGTCTAATATCCACTTGCTATTCAGAATCTAGTTTAGCAGGCCAAGAATATCCTCTAAATGGGGGAACTAGTGCCTATAAAGCAGTAGTAAAAGAGGTACCTAACCATAGTTTAGAAAGACCTGATGGTTCTTTAGACTTAGAATCTTTATTTGCTATACCGAGTAACTCTCTTGTACATTTAAATGGTAATGGTGATTTTCGTTCAAAAGAATGTGAAACTCTATTACAAGAAGCAGATATTGTAGTCACTAATCCTCCCTTCAGTCTTTTCCGTGAATATATTAGTTTGCTAATGCAGCATAAAAAAAAGTTTATTATTCTTGGAAATATGAATGCATCAACATGCAAGGAAATATTCCCACTCTTTCGTGATAATAAAATTTGGTATGGTGATTCTATAAGATCAGGAGATCGTAAGTTTTATGTTCCTGATGACTATCCATTAAATGCAAGTAATTGTGGGATAGATGATACAGGGCGCCGCTTTATTAGAGTCAAAGGTGTTCGTTGGTTTACTAATTTAGATACCACTAGACGTCATGAAAATTTAGTTTTAACTAAAGCATATAATTCAAATGATTATCCAAAATATGAAAATTATGATGCCATTGAGGTTAACCGCACTCAAAATATTCCAGTAGATTATGATGGCTTAATGGGTGTACCTATTACATTCCTTGATAAATATAATCCAGATCAATTTGAAATTGTAATGCTTGCTAATGGTAATGCACGTTCCAATGTACCTTCTGATGTTCTTTCACAAGTAAAATACTTACAACACTCTGAGGATAGAGGAGGGGTCGGTATAATCAATGGTCAAAGAGTTTATGCAAGAATTCTAATTCAAAGGAAATGTTGATGAGCTCAATATTACGAGTGCCTTGTTCATATCAAGGTGGTAAACAACGTGTAGCATCTCAAATAGTTGATGTAATTCTAAACTCTTCTACTGACTCCAATACTCAATTCTATGATTTATGTTGTGGTTCAGGTGCAATTTCTATTGAATTAGTTAATCGAGGTATAGATCCAACACGTATCTCTATGCTTGATATTAGTTCTTGGGGGGCTTTTTGGTCAGCTATAGGATCTAATACTTTTAATATGGATGTTTTTGATCAATTTTTAGCAGAGTTACCTAGTAGTCAAAAAGATTTTAAAGAGCATTTATCTACTCTTTCTAAACTACCAATAGATAAACATGAAGTGGAACTTTATCCAATCCTTCAAGCTTGTTCCTTTGGTGGAAAACAAATCTATCGTAAGGAAAAAAATTGGGCAAATGCTTGTTTTAGAGACTATTGGGAACCAACTGAAACAAGTATTCGTCGTAGTCCTGCAAATGCTATGCAACCATCTCCGAATGAATTAAGACGGAGAATAAATACTATTGTAAACAAAATGAGTGGAGTAACTTGTTTCAATATGGATATTATGGAATTACTCAGTATTCCATTTCCTACAAACTCGATTGTTTATGTTGATCCACCATATCAACATACAACAGGATACGCATACAGTTTTGATTTAAACTTTTTCGTTAAGCGATTTCGAGAAATAAATAATGTTCCTTTATTTATTTCTGAAGGAATTCCATTAAGTGAAGATACAATTATGCTTAACTTTGGTGGTGCAAATGGTGGCATTAGCGGAGCTAGAAAAAATAAGCACCAAGAATGGTTAAGCCGTTTTTAAAATAATCCAAATTGCTTAGCATTTTTTGAAGAACCATTCCTACCTAAGATTCGTGAAGATAATTTAAAATTAGCCATTTCTGATTCTGAATATACAGATAAAGAGTAGTAATCTTCACGAATCTTAGTAAAGGTTATTATTTTTTCGACTAAGTAATATCCTTCTTCTTTTGCTCTAAAAGCATCTGTAATTTTTATATTATTAGAGCTTACTCCTTTAATCTGAAGGCGCCACGTACCATTTGCATTATCTCCTGTAGGGAAGAGTATCTCATTGCCAATATAATCAACCCCATCAAACTCTAATGTAATTAGTTTACGTTTATGACTACTTAAAGGATCTACTCCAAAAAAATACACTGTACCTAGCATCAACTTAGAATCATTAAATTCAAAAATAGTTCCTTTCGGATCTCCTCTTTCAACTAAAGATTTCATTGATAAATCTAAAATATTTCTTGATCCACCAGTCATTCGCTTCGTTTCAAACCAAATTGTCTGGATACCAGGTGAGACTGTACCTGTACTAGTAGGTGAGACTGTACCTGTACTGGCAGGTGAGACTGTACCTGTACTAGTAGGTGAGACTGTACCTGTACTAGTAGGTGAGACTGTACCTGTACTAGTAGGTTCTTTCTGTGACTTAACTATTGTTTTTAGTTTAACTTTTGGAATATTTGGAGAGCTAGGACTCCATACTATATGATTTCTAACAGGAACAAAAATTTTCTTACTTTCATCCTCTAGAAAACCATTATTTAGTAAATTATCTAACTGATGCTTACTTTTTAAATGAATACAATCAGCCTTTATGATATTTA
This sequence comes from Acinetobacter sp. YH16044, assembly GCF_013417145.1. Lineage (NCBI taxonomy): Bacteria > Pseudomonadati > Pseudomonadota > Gammaproteobacteria > Moraxellales > Moraxellaceae > Acinetobacter > Acinetobacter sp. YH16044. The sequence goes on along the minus strand of NZ_VPEK01000045.1, from coordinate 9,855 downwards.
AATTCATCATTATTGTTTGTATTAAATCCCAATTAGAATGATTTATATACAATAAAATATTGGCTTCAATATTGGTTTCAAATCCTCCAGAAGTTAGGTTGGAGCTTCCAACACTCAATACTCCTTCCTTTGAAGCTTCTTCATAGAAACAAAAAACTTTAGGATGAAAAATCTGTTGGGGAGTACCAGTATTAACCAAATAAATATCTTGATGTACATTCTTATCTAGAAGATATTCTAAAGCTTGCTTAGACGTTACTCCATTATTTATTCCTATGAAAAATATTATTTTTTTATTGTTTAGAACATTATTACAAATGATATCAGCACCATTTTTTCGCGCAAAAGCAACACTAATGATACCTTCATTATAATTAAAAGAGGCTGTAGCTAATTCATTAACAAAATCAGCGCCATCAAGACGTTGAAAAAAGATTTTTGGTGAAGGCATTTGATTCCATCAATTTTGCTATACTCCTTTTTTAAGTTTAACCCAAATATTAACGAGTAAATTAATGCTTTGCTAAAATTTATCTAATTTAAAAAGATTTTATGTTTTTTCAGCCTTATCCATTTAACATAAAGTTTCTTATACGAAATTTGGTTCAAAAAAAATGCCACTTTAAAGAGGCATTTATCAATTCAGACTATAAATTTTTTTCTCAATTCATCAAAACTTTGACCATAGATGAAATCAAAATCTCTGATCCTAAGATGCCTAAATTTTTCTTCATATTGAACAGAATATAGGGTTACATAAGGATCATCACTAAGATGTACCTCAGTACAATAAGCAAGATCTTGTCTTCCATTATAACTATAGAAGACAAAACTTTCGTATAATTCAAACAAAGCATTCTTAGAAATGAAACTATGATCTGCTTTTAACTGAAAGTTTGAAGTAGAAGAATATATAGGTAACAAAAAAAACTCCCAAAAGCGCTAATATCTGATTTAGGCTCACTTGGACACTTAACTAAGAAAACAAACCAAAAGTAGTTTCCAAAGCGCTAATATCTGATTTAGGCTCACTTGGACACTTTATCCAAGTAGCCACAACTGATTTAGATACACAGAGTTCACTTGCAATTTTTCTACAGCTCAAACCTTGTGAATGTAGATCCCTTGCCTGCCTCCTCAGCTCATCATATTTTGCAGATCTTACTTTTCCACCTTTAATGCCACCCAATCGCCCCTTATATTTTTGGCGATCAATGAACTCCTGATAACAATATGGGTCTTTTTTCCAACAATAGCGCGCAATAGACTTAGCAATGCCTTTCACCTCTCCATAGGTCATAGGTTGAATCAAACCCTGATTTAGCTTCACGCAATGCTGAATTACACTCTCAAGCCAAACAGAATATGTGCTCCCTCTATACTTCCGTATTTCTTTATATGCCCAATGACGAGCTGTATGGAATACAAAACAATTACGTCCTAAACCTATCGCTTCATCTTGTTTAATTTCTCTTTTAGCATCATTCCAAGTTAAGTCTAAGTTTCTTGCTAGCTCATTTAAGGTATAAGGTTTTTCCCGTAAACACGTAGTTTTCCAAAAACTAGACATAGGATTTTTAGCTACTAGATGTGTATATGCGGGATCTGCTTTGAACAACTCTCCAAGTTTATGTCGAATGGCATTTGCATAGAGAATTGGTCTTTGACGACTAGCATCAGTGGTATAAATCGGTGTTTTTAACTGGAATAAAATATGAGAACGACCATTGTAAGGATTAGCAATTACTAAGTTTGGTAATGGTACTCCTACTAGTCCATATAATATTTCTGATAATGAAGCCTCATAATCCAAATCAAATACTAGATAATGTAAATAATAAGGACTGTTTGGCTGTATATATCTGTATTTTATAGAAATTTCTTTAGGCATGATCATCAGACCATAATCCAAATTATCTGCACAGTAAGGCTTTTTAGGTAATCTGTCTTGAAATTGATCAAGCAGAAAAGATAATTGTTGCATTTGCTTATCTTCACTATTTGCAAATGCACAATGACCATGTATTATTAATACAGTTCATGTGCAAGCATGTTCTAAGAATTCAAGCCCTGTAACTTCTCTTCCGCCAAGATTTGAAAGTTACGGGGCTTTTTCATATCTGTAGTTTATACAATATATCTATTTTGTTTTTCAATTCAATCAAAAAGTATATATAAGATAAAACTTTTTTTATAAACTTACGTAAGTTACATAAGTTATTTAAGTTACGTAAAAAGTTAACTATGTGAATACATTGATCTTCTCTATTATTAGAATATACTTAAGTTAAATAAGTTACGTAAGTTAAATAAAAATGATCATATTAGTTGGTGGTGAAAAAGGTGGATCTGGCAAAAGTTGTTTAGCCCAAAATCTAGCAGTTTATTTACAAGCGAGTAATCGAGATATCTTATTACTCGATGCCGATCCACAAGGTACAACAACCGATTGGATCAAAGAACGTGATGAAAATTCAGCTGTAAAAAATATTCCATCAGTACAAGCTTCAGGAAATATTCGACAAATCCTAATGGACTTATCTAAGCGATACCAAGATATCATTATTGATGCTGGTGGACAGGATTCTGAAGCCCTACGTTCTGCAATGACTGTTTCCACGCATATGCTTTTGCCTTTCCGTCCTAAAAGACGAGATCTCAAAACATTAGTGCATGTCGAAAAATTAATACGTCTCGCTAAAGCTGTGAATCCTGAACTCTATACACGAGCAGTCATTACTCAATGTCCAACTTTACCGAGTCAAATTCAACGTATCTTAGATGCTAAAGAAGCATGTGAATCGTTTGATCTCATTCCATTGAATAATTTTACGTGTAATCGAAATATATATGACGATGCTGATGAAAATGGGTTATCCGTTTTTGAAATGTCATCTGATGAAAAAGCCAAACAAGAAATTGAACAAATCGCTAAAGAGTTTTTAGGAGACCTCTAATGGCTTTAAAAGGTTTAAAAAGAGAAGAGCAAACTTCTAAAAATGAAAAATTAGTGAATGATTTTATCTCTGGTGCATCAAAAAATGTTCAGGAACTAACCCCATCAAATGCTAAATTTCAAAGATATACATTTTCGTTAACAGAGGATGTAAGTGAACAGATTAACGATTTGAAAGTGAGATGTCGTGTTGCTAAAGCAAACCGATCTATCATTCTTAAAGCTGCTGTTAGTCAACTCAATACTTTATCGGATGAAGAGTTGCACAATTTGATCAAGAAAGAGTTAGGCTACTGATTCTGAGCCATCTCAACGGTGGCTTTTCTATTTTCAGCTAGCACTATATTCCTTATAAAACGTATTAAAATTCTATAAATAAAAAAATCAATCACTTGTAAAAAGTTATGCAATTTTTGGAAGTATTTACATAAAAATTACTGTTTTATATTTTTAAATCATATATTTATTTTAAGAAATACCCTGAAAAAATCTAAATTTTTTTAGTGGCATCCTGTAAGGTGCGTATGGTGTGTCTTAAAAAAATCGGTTGAAAACCGATTTTAGAGCGTCAACAAAATTAAGGCTTTCAAGTGATCAAAAATAAACCTTCGTTCAATAAGAAAAAGTGGCTGAGAAATCATCTAGACGATGTTTTACGCCTAAAAAAAGATGGTTTGACCTATCAATCCATCATCCAAGTGCTCAAAAAAGACTTAAATATGCCCTTTGACTTGGAAGAATCACTGTTAAGTCGTTATCTCAAAGAGTTTGCAGAAGATGAATCAACCACTTTAAAGACCAAAACAGCCTTAACAAACAAAGTTGAACGGCAGATAGACCGGCTTACTCGTCAAAATAATGAAATACAAAACCTGAAACGTCGTTTAGACCGTATGGCCGAACGTGAAATGCAGATGCAGATTCAAAATACGGAATTAAAAGAACGTAATCAGGTTTTAGAAAACAAGTTCTTAGATGGCGATGCACGTATAGAAGACCTTTTACGCTACAAAGGATTGCACAATTCAAAGTGGAAGATTGCAGAACTAGAGCAGAAAAACGATGAGCTATTCCAAACAGTTTTGATGCTTGAAAGACATACTGAACGATTAGCAAAGCCTCATGAACAGGCTGATGAAAAAATTAGACAGCTTGAGAATGAACTTTCACAGATCAAAGGGAAATATGAACAACTAGAGCAAAATCAGCGACTATCCAATCAAGAACTTAAACAACTTGAACTGACGATTAACACCTTAAAAAACGAAAAACAGGCTCTAGAAAAACAACTTGCCGAAAAAGAAACGCCCATTATTCACCAAGACCAAGAAAAAATTGATCAACTCACACAGGAACGGCAGAAATTCCTCCAAGAAAGAAATCAACTACACATGCTATCTAAGCGTCTAAAAAGCGATTTAAGCAATTCTGAACATCAACTGAGGGAAGTATCGAACCTACTGCATGAAAGCCAAAATAACGCCAAAAAGAAGGATTTATGGCGTGTTTTGGCTCTGAGTTTTGGTTGCTTGGCTGTTATCTTCTTATTGATGTGTATTTTCCTCTAAGACCGTATTTTGTTTGGGCCATTATTTCAGTCCAAGAGGGCTGAAATTGGCTCAAATAAAATGCGGTCATTATGTTTTTTGGCTAAACAAAGCCGTGGAACATTGTTTATTTATTAATCGTGGAACATGAAAAATTGCCAAAACAGCCTAAGAGTGACTGCTTAGGCTGTTTCTACATGAATAAGACATTGTTTAAAAAGGGATTTTAAGAGGCGTTTCGTATAAGGTGTATTATGTTAATTTTAGAAATAATTAATTATTTCACATATTGCCAAAGATCAGGACCAACATAGCTCTCATCTATACGATAACCTTCTGCAATTGCTTCTTTTTCATCATACTCTCTAGATCTTTGAGTTCTTCGTTCTTCCTTTTCAAACGCTTGTTTTAACTCCAATGGAGTCATTGTATAAGCATTAATATTGTTTTCTGAATCACTTAAGGCATCTCGTTGATCATAACGAATGGTGTTAAAAGTATAACGAACCATATATTGCTCTTTCTCATCTTCAGTTTTTTTAGTTTGACTGATGTATATATTCAATAAAAGACCATTAGCGTATAAGCGATAACCCAAAGACCCACTACCACTCGCATTCATGATGTTTTGCCATTCCTCATAACTAAAAATATAGCTTGGATCAATCGAATAGCCCCACTTCATGACATATCGCATATTATCTTCTTTCGCTATACGTGGGTTATAGGGAGCAATATAAAGTTTCCATCCCGCTTGATTTACTCGTTTCATTAAATTCGCATACGCTTGATAGGCTTGCTCAGGACGTACAAACTCCTCTTTATTTAAGCCTGCATTAACAGTCATAACCTCAATACCATCTTCCTTATGAAACGATGTTCCTAATACATAAAAAACATGGTCAATAGCTAAGCTACTCGCGCCATTTTCAATCTTAATTTGACCAAGGTTCGGTGGTGAAAAATCTAATTCTCGAAAACTAGCGACAGGATGGTTATCCACGGCACTCTGATTGTATTGAGCAAAGTCTTTAAAGCCCTGTAGACCAAAATGGAGTAAATAAGGTTGCTGATTCATTGCACTATTCTCTGTATTTTTTGCATTAGGTTGGCAACCTAAAAGAAGGAAACCGAAGATGAAGACTAAGATAGAATTAAAATAATGCTTAAATCTTTCCATCATTACTGTCCTTGCCAACTACAAAGTCCGCTTTACTATTGCCCCATCCTGCAATAATTGCGAGTTCCTTCTCTAAAAATGATCGCCCTGTGTCACTTAACATTAAGGTATGATATTTTTCTGCTGCCTTCTGAATCCACTCCATACGGCTATCATAATCTTGAACTTTGGTATGCGCTAAAGGTTCGCTATAGACAGATTCAGGTAATTTGTCGAGTACATCTTTATGACGTCCTTCATATTTCCCATGTCTAGGCTTAACAGCATCAACACTATAATCACTAGAAAGGACTAAAGTACTATCGGGAAGTTTGGTATAGCTTTGTAAAGTTGCCTGTGCTTGTACCATCCAGTCCTTCCAAACCAATTCTTGTAAAATATTACGTTGTTCCTGTACTGCAATTGCCAGTAAATGTTTCATAAGATCGTCTTGTGCATCTTTAAAATTATCTCTCCTTGGTTTTCCTTTTCTTTTAAAAATGCCTTCTATCTTGGGAAGCATCCCAAAAGCCTGAGTAATTTCAGTTGTACTCTGCAAATGCTTAATGATGGGTAAACAACTCGACCAAGGAATATTTAACACTTCTTCCTTAATATGGGTGAACTTAGATACATCACGTTGAGTTCGACATTGATTAAAAGATTGCGAAGACATACTCCAAGCATAATGCCAAGGTGCAATATCCATAAATAACCATAAATTCCCTTTCGCAAAAGAGTGTACTGGATTGCGAACAAGTGGCGTCAAGACAAAAGGGGAAATAATGGGAATCCATTTATACCCCCAAGCCGTTAAGCCATGTTTAAACACTGCTGCAACAGTTTTTGAAGCAAATGCACCTAAGCCCATCCAATAATAACGGCCTTTTAATTGCTGACTTCCATGATTTTCTTGTTCAAGATAAATTTTGGCATAAACTGAGGCAATTCTTCTGGCTCTTGCTTCATATCCTGGTTCGAGTTTATAGAGATTCTTTTTGGCATCTTTTAAGTTAGACAGACGGATCATCGCTATTTGTTGTTGTACTTCCCAAAAAGTTAAGCAATCACACTGTGCTGTTTTACAGCTATTCTCTGTTGTATTTGTATTACTTTCCCAATCTAAATTACCCACTAATCATCTCCTTCACTCGGTTCAGCTTCTAGCTTCATCCAATTTAAATCGAGCTTTAAGCTTTCTTCTTGTAAGGAATTTATTCGTTTAGATCGGCCTTTATTATCTGCTATGGCCATAAACTCATCGGATGCATTTGAAATTTTATAATCAGCATTTTTAAAGGGCTCACCAGAGGGCAATAACATTTGAAATTTCTCATTATAGGCCTCATAAGTTGGCAAGCCTTTGATATTTACACCAACTTCTGTACCGCTTTTAAAAAGGTGCTGACCTGCCTTAGCCTCAAACTTTGCAGGCGTAATGAATGTAATTCCATTCTTATTAATGATGACTTGAGAACCACCTGCCATAGGTTTACCTATCTTCTTTAATCATTTAAAAATTAATCTTATATTTAGCTTAAAATAAATCTCTAATAGTTCAATTTTTTTCACCAAAGTATGACTTTTATCATAGCCATTCAATTGAATGATAGCATCATTGTTGCTGCAGACAATAAAGAAGTCACACTCAAAGAAGGTGAAACAAAGCAGTTAATAGATAACTTAACGTCAAAAATCCATCCTTGGTACAAGGGAATTATTACGGGAACAGGTGAAAGCTATGTGCTCAATCGTTGCATAACCTTATTTCAGCAAATAGCTCAATCAGAGTTAAAAGCTTTGCCCTATTGTCTAGAACTTTCACGGAAAGTGAGAGAACATGAAATCGGTGTTGATCATTTTCAAGTACAAAATACCAAGTTACTTTGCTCTAGTTATAGTGACAGCGGAGCTCAACTTTATAAAGTTGAAAGGTTCGATGAGGAGCAAGCCTACACAATCATGGCTGTTGAACCGATGAACATCACGGTATGGATGTTTAATCCCAATGTTGAAGCCATTTCAGCGGATCTACAACTTCTCTATGCTGATTTAAGAGACTACGGTACGTTTAATCATCAATCTGAGTGGATTAATTACTACATCAACCGGATTGCTCCTATTTATCAAAAGCAAAGCCAAGTCGATTCACTGATGAGTCAAAGCTTTGATTTCTTTTTTCAGACGAAGGATGAATATGTGTTTGGCCATATTCCCAACACCCAAAAGACAGCACTAGAATTCAAAGAAATTTCATCGAATATTAAGTCTATTTAACATAATGGTGATTATACGAAGTACACTTGTATATTAATATAATTATCAATTACTTAAAATTTTAGTCATGACTAAGAAATCAGCAAAAAGTCGCTTTTGTAATAAGTTGGTGAGTTTTTAAGCGAATATGTAACATTTTGCCATTAAAATTGATTAAAAAACGATCAATTTAGCAGTCAGCGCCCATTTCATACGGATCCAGGTTCCAAAACTATCCCCAATTGCTGTGGATAAAATTTAGGCTATTTTGTACGCCTGGGCTTACGTGAATTCCGGCCCTTTGCGGCTATTCAGAATACTGGAACTTTCTTATGATGGGGACATAGAGAGCAGGAAGCTCCATACAAGAATAACAATAGATAAGCACAAGGACTGTAAGGTACGACAGGAGTTATACCGAGCGAACCAATACGGAAAACCCCGGCAGGATGCCGGGGTTTTTTATTGCCTATCATTTCTCATTTGCAAAACAAGCATAATGCTCCTAAAATATAGACTATAATCTATATTTTGGTTGTGGTATGTGGACAGTCATTACGACAGATCTATTTAATCAGTGGCTTGAACAGCAAGATGAATCGACACAAGAGAAGGTCCTAGCTGCCCTGGTTGTTCTACAGCAGCAGGGACCGAGTTTAGGCCGTCCTTTAGTAGATACTGTGTATGAGTCTAAATTTACCAATATGAAAGAACTGCGCGTTCAACATCGCGGTAGACCTTTAAGAGCTTTCTTCGCATTTGATCCCTTACGACAGGCTATTGTTCTATGTATTGCTGATAAAGGCGGTAAAAAGCGTTTTTATAAAGACATGCTGGATATTGCAGATGAACAATACCAACTTCATCTCACCACCCTAGGAGATAAATCTAATGGCTAAGACTCTGCAAGAATTGTTAGCTAGCCGCTCTCCAGAGAGCCAAGCCCGTATTCAAAAAATGGCAGATGAATTACTGCTAGAAAATCAGCTTCATCTTATTCGTGAAGAACTCGAAATTTCTCAAAAAGAGCTTGCTGAAACTTTGGGAATAAAACAGCCATCGCTTTCAGCAATAGAAAATCGTGGCAATGATCTTAAGATTTCAACCATGAAAAAGTATGTTGAGGCAATGGGTGGGAAGCTCCGTATTGATGTAGAGCTTCCAACAGGAAAACATATAGGATTCAACGTTTAACAATAAAAATGGGAGCTATAGGCTCCCATTTTTAGATTCGTATAACGTCTATTATGTTAATTTTAGGAAATTTAAACATTTACCTTATAATTTAACTGTAGTTCATCCGCATTTTCCCCTCTAATGCCCCAGTTTTCTTTAGGAGTTTCAAATATAGTTATCTCAACATCATTTGAATCAATACCGCATAGATTGTTTATATTTTCGAATAGAGTCTTAATAAATGCTTTTTTAGTCTCTTTTGTTCGTCCATCGAACATGGAAATTTCAATAATTATATAAGATGTACTGCGGTCTGCTGGATATATAAAATTTTTGGATTCTAGTGGAATAAAACGTTGAAACCTTTTTTCTTCAGGATATTTTAATTCTTTAACTAAAGCCTGATGGATAGCTTTACTTAAATTATCACGATGTAATTCTATAGTTTCATCTAAAGCATAAATTTTTATCTGAGACATTACTTTCTCTAAATTAAAACCCTAATTTTAGCTTAATCTTCCCCTCCCATTTAAGATAATGGCTGTTATACGAAATGAAAAAACCTAGACTCTGGTCTAGGCTTAAAATTTAAAAAATATATAAAAATCAGTGTAATAAACTTATTTTTAGAGATTCGTATAAGGTGTATTATGTTAATTTTAGGGAAATTTAAGAATCTCTATGCAATGGTTTATTCAATATTCTTTGATTTCTTATCTTTTAGGTTAATCAGAAATAGCCAATAACATAAGCCAGGAAAT
>NZ_VPEK01000044.1:0-13771 GCF_013417145.1 Acinetobacter sp. YH16044 | reverse complement strand
CGCGACTCATGAGTGCTCGGTTATATGCGGGCCAATTGGTTGTGCGATAGATTTTGTGTGTAGGCTTCTTCATTTGAAAATTATATCGCTGAAAAAGCCTTTACAGATAGGTTTGTGCAACAAAGCCCGATAGACGTAAAAACTTCTATAAAAATGAAGGTAAAAAACCTAAACAAATTATTAGTATCCCTTTTATGTCCCAATGTTTGATTTCTGTACTAATGCAAAAACCAGACTATGCTCGAGCAAGACCATCATCATTATTAGATGATGAAAGTTCTTATAATTTACTATACTCAGAACATACTCCATTAAATGTTTTTTATTTAGTAAGCCACATTGGTAAAAAAATTGAAGAGCTATACAGAAACATTGAGGGATTAGAGTCCAATCAGAGCTCAGATATTAAATTTCATATTTTATATGCTTCAATTTGTTTAACTGTTGAAAATCACAAGCCAAATATAAATAGCATTGATAAAGTTGATGAAGATTCCGTTTTAGAAAATATGTCGGAAGCTATTGCTATAACTAGGAGGTTGTACTTAGAGAATGGAGGGAATAATAAAACAGCTAAATCACAACGATTTAAAGAAAAGCTGATTGCTGAAATTCAAGAAACTGTCAAGCAGAAAAATTTAAGAGATAATACTATAAACCAATCTGCTTAATATTTTATATAAATTCTCGTCAACTGTTTCCAAAATATATTATTTCGTACTTTGGAAATAGTTGATCGAATTTAAGCTAAGATGTTGCAAAGACCGTAAAGTGTTACTAATTTTCTTATCAAGGCCTGGCAGTTACATGTATTAGTTATATTTATATAAAACATCTTATGCAAAATCTATTTTATTTATAATTCCCCGACACCTTCACATAATTCTGCGCTGAATACGGTAAAAATGCTTTTTCTTTATCGGTTAGGGGGCGGACTTTTTTGACTGGACTGCCCACATATAAATAACCACTTTCCAAAACCTTATTTGGTGGAACAAGTGAACCAGCACCAATCATCACATCATCTTCAACAATTACATCATCTAAAATAATCGTACCTATACCGACTAAAACACGATTACCAATGGTACAACCGTGTAATTTCACATGATGACCAATTGTCACATCTTCACCAATAATCAGTGGAGAACCCTCAGGTTTATCGGCTTTTTTATGACTCACATGCAACATTGAGTGATCTTGCACATTAGAGTTTTTACCAATACGAATATGGTTTACATCACCACGAATCACAGCAAATGGCCAAACCGAAACATTTTCAGCCAATACAACATCGCCAATCAAGACTGACATTTCATCGATATAGCAAGAGTCATCAATACGTGGGGCAGTGTCTAAATAAGGGCGGATGTTTTGGCTCATAGGTAAGTCATCTACAGGTTTTTAGGCAGTATAAAATAAAAAAGCACCTAGACCGAAATCTAGATGCTTTCACTTTAGTCTTAATATCGAGTTTTCATCAAACTTAGAATAAGTTGCTAAAGAATTGCTTGATGTGATCAATCATTTTTGCAAAGAAACCAGCTTCTTCTACATTTTGTAGAGCAACAAGCGGTTTTTCAGCAATAACTTTGCCATTAAGCGTTGCAACGTATTTACCAACCACTTGACCTTGTTTTAAAGGAGCAGTCAATTTAGGTTGAACAACCAATTGAGTTTTAATGGCGTTCGCTTCGCCTTTAGGCATTGTCACGTTAAAGTTTTCAGCTAGGCCAACTTGAACTTCATTGTCTTTACCGTACCAAACTTTTGCTTTTGCAAGTACTTGTTTAGCAGGTTGAACTTTAACAGTTTCAAAGTTTGCATAACCCCAAGCTAAAATTTCACGTGTTTGAGATGCACGCTCGTTCATGCTTGGCGCACCAAAGATCACTGAAATTAAACGTAAAGGACCACGTTTAGCTGAAGTCGTTAAGCAGTAGCCAGCTTCTTCAGTATGACCAGTTTTTAAACCATCTACACTTGGGTCAGTATAAAGCAGGGCATTACGGTTGCCTTGCTTAATGCCATTGAACGTAAATTCTTTTTCAGAGTAGATCGGATAGTATTTTGAACTGTCATGAATGATATGTTGCGCAAGAGTCGCCATATCTTTGGCAGTCGAGAAATGACCTTCAGCTGGCATACCTGTCGCATTGATGAATTGAGTATTCACCATGCCAATACGTTTCGCTTCTTGGTTCATCATGTGGGCAAAGGTGCCTTCATTGCCAGCAATATGTTCTGCCATAGCTTTAGAAGCATCGTTACCCGACTGAATGATAATGCCACGTAACATTTCTAATGCAGTTGCAGTACCGTTGAGCGGAACGTACATACATGACTCAGTGCTGCTGCCGCGACACCAAGCCGACTCATTCATACGTACTTTTTCATTTTCAGTTAGTTCACCGCTTAATAACTTTTGCTCAATGATGTAACTGGTCATCATTTTTGTCATTGAAGCAGGAGCTAATTTTTCGTTTTCATTTTTAGAAGCAAGGATTTGCCCTGTCTCATAGTCCATCAGCACATAAGATTTATTATTTAATTCAGGTGGTGCAGAAAGGACAGTTGCCGCGAATGAAAAACTAGGTGCAAGTAGTAATGCGGCAAGGGCGGTTTTTCGGGTCATTCTGGGTGGTTCCAATAACTTAGGTATAAGCACAAAGAGCCTAGCATTTTAGGACAAAGCTAGGCGGACTGCTATGGGGTGCAAGCGCTTATTTTAAAAGTATTGTAACCAATTGGTATTATTTGCTGTAAGCAGTCAATTCTTTGCAAATCGCACCATTTTTCTTATCGCCAGCTTTCTTCGCATCAGACTGCGCTTCTTTTAAAGCGTCTTTAAAACTTTTTTGTTTGCTGAGTTGCTGTAAAGCATTTACTGGGTTCTTTTCATTCGGCATATATTCTTTAGCTAATTTTGCATAACCCGCTTCAAACTTTGGTTGATCTTTGTCATTCACCAATTTTGGGCAGACTTCAGATAGTACATAGATAGCTGCAAGTTCTTGACTGGTCACTTGAGGTGTAGGGGTAACTTCAATTTTTTCATCTGCGGCATGTGCAGACATGGTAGTGAAAGCAAAAGCAGAAAGGCTAAGGGTACAAAGAGATTTTACAAAGGAGTTTTTCATTTAAATAACCTGTTAAATAACCTAAAAGATATCAAATAGCTAAAATTTATTTGCTTAGCTTAATCGTATTTCTGGTAGAGATCAGTAGAAAATTGTATTGAAGCTGTTTAAAAATCAATACATTGTGAAAGAAAAAAGGATGAGGCTATAAGGCTTCATCCTTTTTTTGGCAGGTTTGATGCAATAAGGACTAACCTATTTAGAGGACGTCCAAAGCTGAATGATCAATTAACCTTCATAACTTAAAACGTCATCACAAACTGATTTTTGCTCAGCTTTATCAGTTTCTTTAGCAGCTTGACGCGCTTCTTCAAGAACTGATTTATATTCGCTGTCAGACTGTAGTTTTTCTAATGTCATTGATTTATCAGAATAATCAGCAAGATATGTTTTAGTGAGTGCTTGAATGTTGGCATCAAATTTTGCATTTTGACCAATAATCGCAGGGCATACTTCTAACATGACTTGTGCAGATGCAATGTCTTCTTTTACGATGGTATTGGCTTCTTCTTGAGTGAAGTCATTGTCTGCGACCACAGTTTGAGTCATGCAAGCTGCTAGAGCAAAGCCCAATAAACCACGAAGTGCTACGGTTTTATTCATTTTGTACACACACATTTATGCTGGATGTTGAAATGTAAATATATATAATTATTCATATATTTCAATAAAATGTTCTTGCGAGTCATTTTTAATTTTTTAGTAATGGAAATTTAGTTGTGAATATTTTAATTGCCAATGATGATGGCGTTTTTGCTCCCGGTATCCAAGCTTTAGCACATGCATTGCGTCCTCTCGGTCGTGTGGTGATCGTGGCGCCTGAAAGCGAACGCAGCGGTTTTTCAAGTGCTTTAACTTTAGATCGACCATTACGACCTGTCGAAATTGCACCGAATATGTGGGCGGTAAATGGTACACCTGCGGACTGTGTGTATTTATCAATGAATGGCTTGTTCGACTTCGAATTTGATCTGGTGGTGAGTGGAATCAATAGTGGCGCAAATCTGGGTGATGATGTGCTGTATTCAGGGACAGTGGGTGCGGCATTTGAAGGCCGTTTAATGAAACAACCTGCGCTAGCCGTCTCTTTGGCTGGGCCAAATGTGCGTAGTTATAATAACCCAGAAGATTATGCAGTCGCCGCGCAATGGGTGCATGATTTTATTGCCAATGGACTACCCGCGCTACCTGCACGACATATTTTTAATATTAATATTCCAGATGTTGCTGAACTTCAAGGCACCAAAGTGACCTATCAAGGAAGACGTTTACAGTCCAAACCGATTACCAGTCATGTAGACCCGCGTGGTCGTCAAGTCTATTGGATTGGCTTGGCAGGCGAGGCAGTGGCAGAGCCTAAGAAAGGCTTAACGCATATCGAATCAGACTTCTTTGCAGTTGCAAATGGTTATGTCAGTGTAACGCCTATACAAATGGATGCTACAAACTATGAGATTTTGAATAACTTGCACTCAGAGTTATCTAAATCTTAAGTATTAATGTTATAACTTTGTGAAAATGGTTATGCCGCAACTTTTTTAGAGTGGATTTTTGCTAATCTTAGCCCATTCATAATGACTATATTTGAATTATTAGTGAGGAAGATGATGTCCCTGGTGTCACAATATCGCGTTATTGCCGCTCCTGCAGCATTATTTAAGACCCTTGTTTTATCTGCTGCGGTTGTTACGACTTTGGTCATGACTGGCTGTGCGTCAAAACCACAAATTAATAATGCGACCCGTTATGCGACTGCTCCGGATTATTATACAGTTCGTTCGGGAGATACTTTAAGTGGCATTGCCGCTCGCTATGGTTTGAGCTATGTCAGCATTGCAGAAATGAACGATATTGCGCAGCCTTATCGCATCTATGTTGGACAATCCATTCGCCTTAAAAATAGTGGCTCTCGTCGTACGACGTCTACACAAGCCATGACTCAAGCGGCACCAATTCAACGCCAAACGATTGCAATGCCAACGCAAACAGCGCCCGTGACTCAAGCTTCAACCACACCATCGACAGTGACTCGAACTACAGTTCCAACGCCTGTGGTCAGTTCTTCAAGTTTACGTTGGGTGAGTCCAGTATCGCGTCCTACGGTATTACAAGGCTATAACTTAGCATCGAATGTGAAAGGAACACGTTACGCAGGTAATACAGGTGATCCTATTTTTGCAGCAGCTGATGGTCAAGTGGTCTATGCCGCCGATGGTCTTAAAGAGTACGGCAATTTAATTTTGGTGAAGCATATTAATGGCTATATCACTGCATATGCACATAACAGTAAAATGAATGTCAAAAGTGGCGATACTGTGAAAGCAGGGCAGCAAATTGGTGAGATGGGTTCATCGGGTACCAACCGCACGATGCTTGAGTTCCAAGTGCGTTTAGATGGTAAACCAATCAATCCAACTTCAGTTTTACCAAATAATTAAATATATAATGCAAAAGCAAAATATCCCCGTATAATACAATGAGTTGCTTTTATCGAAAGATGAAGCTTCTCATAAGTTTATGAGGGAAATTTATGTTAGATCAACTTCGAGCAATGGGTGTCTTTGCTTGCGTTGTGGAAAAAAATTCGTTTAGCGGTGCTGCTCGTGAGTTAGGTATTACCACGAGTGCCGTGAGTCAGCAAATCCGCTCACTAGAGCAGGATATGGAAGTCATTCTTTTACATCGTTCAACACGTAAGTTAAGTTTGACAGAAGCTGGACAAGCTTTTTTTCATAGTTGCCAAGAGATGCTATCTGCCGCAGAGCGCGGCAAAATTCGTATCAATGAACTTCGTGACGACTTAGTCGGTGAATTACGTATTGCATCGACACCAGAAATTTGTGCGAATCATGTGATTCCTGCATTGTCACATTGGATGTCGGCACATCGTGGTTTATCCGTTCATCTAGAAGCAGATAATCAATATATCGACTTAATTGATGGCCGCATTGATATTGCGTTACGAATGAGTTCAAAAATTGATGATCAACAGTTTCATGTGGTGCCATTGGCACATGTTGAACAAGTTCTCGTTGCAGCACCAAGCTATATCAACCAAACCAGTTTAATTACACGACCAGAAGATTTACAAAATCATGATATGGTTCAAATAAATTTGGTTAAAAACTTTCAGCATTTTGCATTTGAAAATGCAGTGACTAAAGAGCAGGTTGCATTGGATGTGCACTCCCGATTTACAACAAATAATGTATTTGCTGCAAAAGCAATGTGTCAACAAGGACATGGCATTGCAAGAATATTATATCTAGATACGCAAAAAGACTTATTAAACGGTTCTCTTGTTGAAGTTTTACCAGAATGGCGTTTACCATCATTTACTCTATATGCGGTGATGTCTAAACGTGATCAACAGCCTACTAAAATTCATCGTTGCCTAGATGCATTAAAATTGTATTTCAGTCAATTACCAGGCGGACGTGTATACCAAGAAGCCTCATAAAAACAAAAAAATTTGAAGAAGATATAAAAAAAGCCGCAATCAGCGGCTTTTTTTACTTTCGGCACAAATTACGCTAGAAAGTTTTTCACCATTTTAACAATGCGTTCAATCAAGATATCCGCTTGTTTTTTATTGATGTTCAGCGTAGGTAATAAACGAATCACAGAGCCTGCTGTTACGTTAATAATCAAGTGATGCTCATCACGCGCAATATTCACAAGTTCGCCACATGCTTTTGGTAATTCAATGCCGACCATTAAACCAAAACCACGAACAGTTACGTTTTGCTCTGCAAGTTGCTCTGTGAATTGCTCAACAAGATACGCACCCATATTTGCAGCATTTTCAACAAGGTTTTCCTTTTGAATGGTATCAATCACGGTATAAACCACACGTGAACCTAATGCAGTACCGCTATAAGTTGAACCGTGGTTACCCGCTGTTAAAACCCCAACACCACGACCTTGAGTCATGACTGCGCCGATAGGGAAGCCATTGCCTAGACCTTTTGCTGTAGTTAGCACGTCAGGAATAATATTGGTGTGTTGATACGCAAAGTATTTACCAGTACGGCCGTTACCTGTTTGCACTTCATCAAGCATCATTAACCAGTTGTGTTGGTTACAGATACGACGAATATCTTCTAAATAGCTAAAACCTTGAGGTGCAGTATTTACACCACCTTCACCTTGGATCGGCTCAACCAAAATCGCTACGATGTCAGGGTGGTGAATTGCAGCTTCTTCAATCGCTTCGATATCACCAAAAGGTACACGAATAAAACCTTCAACCAATGGGCCAAAGCCTTCTTGAACTTTTTTGTTGCCTGTCGCAGATAACGTTGCCATGGTACGACCATGGAATGAATGATCAGCAACAATAATTTTAGGGCTTGCAACACCTTGCATATGACCAAATTTACGTGCAATTTTGATTGCACCTTCATTTGATTCTGCACCACTATTTGAGAAGAAAACTTCTTCCATACCCGCAACTTCAGCTAATTTTTGCGCAGCAGCCGTTTGCCAAGGCACTTCAAATAAGTTACTGGTATGAATGAGGGTCGCTGCCTGTTCAGCAATTGCAGCTGTAATTGCAGGATGTGAGTGACCTAAACCACAAACAGCGATCCCTGTCAGTGCGTCTAAGTATTCTGTGCCATCTGCGGTATACAGGTGAGCACCTTGACCTCGGACAAAGCTGATCGGTTGGCGGCCAAATACTGGCATCAAGTGCGATGGTTGATCAGTTTGTACTGGGGCAAGGGTAATGTTATTCATGACTAACTCTAATTTGTCAGGTGATTGAAATAATATAGAGGAGACGCCATATATATATGAGCATCAAGAGGTCTATATAAGCAAAATATGACCCACTTGAAAAGCTGAAATGTAAATAAAACGTGAAATATTGCTTTAGTCATATTGTTTTACTCAGTTTTGGGTATAATGCGAAGCAGATTTATTGAGGATATATCAATGACTGAACAAGCACGCGATACAGAAGCGTTAATTCGTGACCAAATTGCTAAACACGCAGTTCTACTTTACATGAAAGGCACCCCACAGTTTCCACAGTGTGGTTTCTCTGCGCGTGCAGTAGAAGCGCTCAGTCAAATTGGTCGTCCGTTTGCTTATGTAAATATTCTTGAAAATCAAGATATTCGCGCAACTCTTCCACAAATTGCAAACTGGCCGACTTTCCCACAATTATGGATCAATGGTGAGTTGATCGGTGGTAGTGACATTATGCTTGATATGTTCCAAAAAGGTGAATTACAACCTTTAGTTGAACAATATAGCCCAGCTCCGGAAGCTTAATTGGATATGTATTTGATGATTTTAATCATTGGATACAGATAAAAAATAGCGCCTTTAAGGCGCTTTTTTTATGACTTAATTATCTAAAAAGTCTAGGGTTATGCGTTTTTCCACCATTTCAAAGGCATTTAAAGTGCAATGAATGGTGGAAAAATCAACAAATGAATAATCTAATCGAAGATTTCTGACGGATCATCTTCAGTCAGACTTTCTTCAACAACTTTCTCATTTTCAGCAGTACTGTCTTGAGCTTCAGACTTCTTTGTCTTTTTATCTTTTGCCTTTTTAGACTTCTTCTTTTTTTTCTTTTTCTTTGGCTCTTCTTCCTCAAACTCAGCGCCATCTTCAATCGCTTGCCAGTACTCAAGTTGCTCCATGACAGCAGCATAGATTGAGCCTTTGCTATAACGACCTTTTTTATCAAGAGTACCTACTGGGCGCGCCATCAAAATTTCTAAAGCTTGGTCAATGGTATCAATGGCATGAATATGGAATTGACCTTGTTGCACAGCTTCAATCACATCTTTACGTAACATCAAGTGCTGCATATTTTGGCGTGGAATAATCACACCTTGCTTGCCTGTTAGCCCTTGTAATTTACATGCATCATAGAAGCCTTCAATCTTGGCATTTACACCACCAATCGGTTGAACTTGACCCAATTGGTTCATTGAGCCAGTGATTGCCCATGATTGATCGATCGGTAATTGGCTAATAGCGGAAATAAGAGCTGAAAGCTCTGCAACAGTTGCGCTGTCGCCATCTACTTGGCCATAGCTTTGCTCAAAGGCAAGGGCAGCAGAGAAATGTAAAATTTGTTCACGACCAAAGTGTGCCTTTAAGAAACTCGACATCAGCAGGACGCCTTTGGCATGTAAAGAACCACCGAGTTCTACACTACGCTCGATATCTAAAATATCGCCGCCACCTTGATAAACCGAAGCCGTTAAACGTGACGGTAAACCAAATTCAACATCTGCATATTGAATCACAGAGAGGGCGTTGATCTGCCCGAATCGATGACCTTTGGTTTCGATTAACTGTGTACCGCGAGTGAGATCTTGCCAATATAATTCACGTAAGTAGCCTAGACGGTATTTACGATGATCAAGAGCGGTGTTGATATGTGTTTCTGTCACCATTTTATCGCCAGCAAGTGCTGCATGATGATGTGCTTCACGAATCAAATCACCTAAGGTGAGGGCATGTAATGACAAAGAGCTTTGATCTTCAGCTTGACGACTTGAATCAGTTAACAGTGCAGCAAGTGCTGTACGTTCAAACGGCAGAAGTTTGTCTGTTTGCACATAGTCAGCAATCAGCTGCATATATGCCTGCTCATTAATGTCATTACGTTGTAATGTATCGGTAAAATCGGCACGAATTTTAAAGACACTGCCCAGTTCTGGTTCGAGTTCTAAAATATCGTAATAAATATCAGGTTCAGCAAGCAGGATCACTTTGATATTTAAATCAATAGCTTCAGGCTCAATCGAAATACTGCCTGTTAGCGTGAGCATATGTTCAAGTGAAGACAGCTTTAAATGTCCTGACTTTAATGCACGTTTTAGACCTTGCCATGCATAAGGCTGCTCTAAAAGTTGTTCAGCTTCCAAGATGAGGAATCCACCATTGGCCTTATGCAATGCACCAGGACGGATTAACGTAAAGTCTGTGGTGATGGTGCCATTTTGGGTCAGTTGTTCGACATGACCTAGCAAATTGTAATGGGTTGGGAAATCTTCAAAAATAACTGGCGCACCAGCATTTGGTTTGTGTGAGGCGATAATGTTAGCTTGGTAGCGAGATGGCACGCGGTTAAATAGGCCAGGTGTAAAGTCATCTTCTTCTTGCTCAAGCACAAACTCAACATTTTGAATGATGTCATCTGCATATTGCTTCAGATAATCTTCCAAGCCTTCAACCATGCTGAATTTATTTTGAATTACATCAATACGCGGCATGACGACTTGTTTAGCAATTTCACGGTTTAAAACCTGAACTTTATCGCGTGCGTCATCTTCAAGATCACCAAGATGTAGACCAAGACGTTCAAGTTTTTTATCCATATAACGGACGTTTGACGCAATTTCAGCACGTTGTTTGCTGCTTAAAGCATTGATGTCTTCTTTCGACATTTCTTGGTATTTGTTATCTACTAAGTGCATCGGAACGAAACAATGATCATCATCCTGAGAAATCAGTTTAAGATCGAGCTCTTCACCTTCTCGGGTTAATTCAACTAAAGCAAGATGTTGTTCATCACCAGCATGTTGGCGAATCATTTCAATGCGATTGTGATAGGTTTCTGCGGTGAAGCGACGTTCAAGCTGTTTTAATATAGTTTGCCAACTTTGATGTAATAACGTTTGGAATTTTGTCGCTTGACCAGAAGGAAGTTTCAGCGCAATCGGTTCACGCGGAAACTTGAAATTATTGACATACACCCAGTCTGAAGGCGTTGGCATATTTTTAGCGTGTTGTTGTAATAAGCGCTTAATCATGGTGCGCTTACCTAAGCCTGCGGTACCTACAGCAAAAATGTTATAGCCTGAATAGGGTAATGCAATGCCAGCCTCGACCGAAGCTCGGGCACGATCTTGTCCTAAAAAGTCATTAAGTGGTTTGATCCGCTTGGTAGACGTTGGTATTTTTTTGAGTTCAGGTGTATGCGTCAGCTGAAGCGGCTGCAACTGGGTTTTAGTTAAAGTATTCTGTATTTCGGGTTGATCAAAAGCGCTCTTTAGTGTCGTTACTGTTTCTGCTAAGTTTTTTGTGTTGGTTTCATTAATGGTGGTTGATAAAGAAGAGTGAATTTGTTCAAGTCGCTGGGTCACTGTTGAATCCAAAAAACTAAAGAATAGAGATATGTAATTAAGGTATACAGGTTTAATGCCAAAGATCAAGCAACAGCATGCGAAATATCGATAAAATAAAACAATGATTTCATAAATGTTGTTGAAACCGTTGTCATTAAGCGCTTGAATAGCAACATTCGATTTTGACAAAAATAACTGAGTCATGACAACACAAGCTTCAGGATGGAAATCTGCTTTTACTGCATTTTTAGACCGACGTGCGCTGATTATGCTTTTTCTTGGCTTTTCGGCCGGTATTCCAATTTTACTGATCTTTTCCAGTTTATCGCTTTGGTTAGGTGAAGCAGGAATTGATAAAAGTGCAGTAACTTTTTTTAGTTGGGCTGCACTTGGCTATTCGTTTAAGTTTGTTTGGGCACCCTTAATTGATGAGTTGCCTGTACCATTTTTAACCAAACAACTCGGACGTCGCCGTGCATGGTTGTTGATCGCTCAGGTTCTCATTATCTGTGCAATTTGTATCATGGCATTTTCAGACCCAGCTTTAGGGCAAAGCTATATTTACCAAATGGCTGCTGGAGCCGTATTACTTGGTTTTTCTGCCGCAACGCAAGACATTGTGATTGATGCGTATCGTATTGAGTTGGCAGAAACTGAAATGCAGACCGTTTTAGCTTCGACCTATAATGCAGGTTATCGTATCGGCATGATCGTGGCAGGTGCAGGGGCGTTATTTTTGGCTGCATATTTAGGCACGGCCAAAGGTAACTATATTTATGAAGCTTGGAAATATACTTACCTTGCAATGGCTGCTGTGATGGTTATTGGTATTATTACAACTTTATCGATACGTGAGCCGCAAGTTGACCGTGTACAAAAGCATTATAAACGGACCGACTATTATCGTTTAGTCGCGGTATTCTTTGCTGCGGTGGTTGCCTTTGTCTTGAGTTATATCTATTCAGGTGTAGCGGTTGAAAGCTTGAAAGAGCAGTGGCAAATTTCAGACTCATTCGCCTTGTTCTGTTTAGAGGCTGTGCGCTTTATTGGTTCAGCGGTGGTTGCTTTTGGCATCGGTTCAGTTTTGGTGAAATCAGGTGCTGTAAATAAGCAGATGGCATTTGAAACTTGGGTTAATCCAGTTGCAGATTTTTTTAAGCGTTATGGTCTAAAACTGGCTTTAGTACTGTTGTTACTTATTGGTTTTTACCGTATTTCCGATATTATCGCCGGCGTCATTTCTAATGTGTTTTATCAAGATTTAAACTTCACCAAAGAGCAGATTGCCGAAGCTGTAAAAGTCTATGGTGTGATATTTAGCTTGGTTGGTGGCTTCCTTGGCGGTTTGCTAGCGCAGCGCATGAACATTATGAAGTTGATGTTTGTTGGTGCGATTTTAGCAAGTTCAACAAACTTGATTTTTATCGGTCTGGTCAAATCAGGTCAGCCATTGAGTGATGTCACTGTCAATGTAGCAGGGCAGCAATATACAGCGACGCCGGATGATACGGGTGCTTGGGCAGTTCAAATTCCAAAAGCAGTCTTGGCTGCAGATCAAAATATTAAGGTCAGTGCGGATTATCAGTCTAAGAATCAACATCCAATACAGGTGAGTTTACCGTATCTGAATAATGCTTTTTCAAACTCAGCAATGATGTTGCTGCCAGTGACTTCAGATAACACGATTTCAGCTCAAGAGACTGCAAATAGTATCGTGGTGCGTGGACAATACTTGGCTGGTGAGTTAAAAGAAAATCAAAAAATTCAAATTATTTTGGATGCTAAACCATTCGACGCGAAGCTTGATAAAACCGGTGTTTTTAGTGCTGCGATTCCAGGGCAAGCGCTAGAAATAGCAAAGCAAAAAACACTAACGGCTCAATTACTAGAAAATGGTGTAGTGAAAAAGAGTGTCGATTTAGCGTATCAAGTGAATACATCAGCCAATATGTCAGGTGTACTTGGTGTTGATATTCAACCGATTAATTTGGCAAGTGCTGAACAGAATGTGGACATCAAAGGTAAGGTCATTAAGCCTTACAGTTCGCTTTGGTTATATTTTGCGATTATTGTTGATAACTTGGCTTCTGGTCTTGCTGGTGCGGCATTTATTGCATTTTTATCGAGCTTGACCAGTGTTTCTTTCACAGCCGTTCAATATGCCATCTTTAGTTCATTAATGACTTTAACCCCTAAAATTTTAGGCGGTTATTCAGGTACGATTGTGACCAATATCGGTTATCCGAACTTTTTCTTGATGACAACTCTAATTGGTATTCCGATTTTAATTTTAGTGGTTTGGGTCGCCAAACTATTGAGAGAACATGAACAAAAATCCAATTCATAATTCAATTTAACTTAAAAAAAGCCTATTCAGTTTGAGTGGGCTTTTTTATTCTAAGCTGTGTCCCGTCCTGAAATAAGTTTACACCTTAAGAGACTTATTTTATGGAACATGCACAAGAACAACGAGTTAAACGCACACAACGTGATTATAGCTTCGCCTTTAAAATGATGGTTGTACATGAAGTA
>NZ_VPEK01000043.1:0-14900 GCF_013417145.1 Acinetobacter sp. YH16044 | reverse complement strand
TACTTCATGTACAACCATCATTTTAAAGGCGAAGCTATAATCACGTTGTGTGCGTTTAACTCGTTGTTCTTGTGCATGTTCCATAAAATAAGTCTCTTAAGGTGTAAACTTATTTCAGGACGGGACAAAACATAGATTTAAAAAGCCCGTCATTTGATGGGCTTTTTTTATGTTGTACTCATATTTTTTTTGATTAATTTAACTTTGAAAAATTTATTAATGATTTGATAAATAATGTAATTAAATATTTTAAACAGCTTTTCTAATTTAATTTCATCGTTATATAGAGACTCGATCATACGGTTTTCAGTGCAAGCAGAGATCTGAAAATAGGGGATGATATTAAGGGCATTTAGGCAACCAAGTTTAAGGCTTGTGGTTCATTTTGTTACTTAAATATAGTGAACTCTGTGCTCAGTCAGCGCATGATAGAGGGCATAGATTTATTCACATTTATAAATAATGTCTCAAGATCATGGAAATATCGTCATGTCCAAAGCCGTACAAGATATAAAAGATTATCCGCTCTATGTTGCAGGTAAAGCAGCGACTACCGATCAGTGGTTAGAAGTGAATCAAAAATATACCCAAGACGTATATGCACGCGTTGCGCTCGCAGATGCTGCAACCATTGAAAAAGCCATTGATTCAGCGGTCAAATCTAGTGCTGCAATGGCGGCATTGGAACCTTTTCAAAAACAAAAAATTTTACTGCACTGTGTTAAACGTTTTAATGAAATGCGTGCAGAATTGACTGAAATTTTAATTGCGGAAGGTGGAAAACCGTGTAAAGCCGCAGCTGCTGAAGTTGAACGTTTAATTAATACCTTTCAAATTGCTGCCGATGCTGTCACACAGATGGATGATGGTCGCATGATCCCATTGGCGGTTACTGCAGCGGCATCTGGCTATCAAGGCATGGTCAAACATGTGCCGATAGGCCCTGTATCCTTGATCAGCCCGTTTAATTTTCCGATCAATCTGACTGCGCATAAAATTGCACCTGCCATTGCCGCAGGCTGTCCATTTGTTTTGAAGCCTGCAAGTTTGACGCCTATTTCAGCTTTAAAAATTGCGGAAGTTTTGGCAGAAACGGATTTACCTAAAGGTGCTTTTTCAGTTTTACCTTGTCCACGTGAACATGCAGATGTCTTGGTAACAGATGACCGATTTAAACTGCTCAGCTTTACCGGTTCCGATGTTGTCGGCTGGGATATGAAAGCGCGTGCGGGGCGTAAAAAAGTGACTTTGGAACTCGGTGGCAACGCTGCTGTATTGGTTGAGCCTGATACTGAAATTTCAGCGGCATTTATTGAACGCTTAGTCGGTGGGGCGTATAACCATGCAGGGCAGGTGTGTATTAGTGTTCAACGCATCTTGGTGCATGCCGATATCTATGCCGATGTGAAGAAAAAACTCGTGGCGAGAATGAAGCAGCTTAAAGCGGATGATCCACAGTTGGAAAGCACCATGGTCGGTCCAATGATTAAGGAAGCAGAAGCAACACGCGTGCATAAATGGGTCGATAAAGCAGTCAAAAAAGGAGCTAAAGCTTTGGTTCGTGGTGAACATCAGGGGGCTTTGCTCGATCCAATTTTATTAGAAAATGTCGATGAATCGCTAGAAGTGTATAAAGATGAAATCTTTGGCCCTGTAGCGATTTTAGAGAAATACAAAAACTTTGAAAAAGGTATCGCCAAAATTAATAGCAGCCGTTTTGGTTTACAGGCGGGCATCTATACGCAAAATTTGAATAAAATGTTGTATGCGTGGAATCACTTAGAGGTCGGTGGAGTGATTATTAATGACATTCCATCTTTCCGTGTTGATAACATGCCATATGGTGGCGTAAAAGATTCTGGCTTAGGTCGTGAAGGGATTCAGTCTGCCATTCGAGATATGCAAGAAGAACGCGTATTGGCGATAAAACTGTAGCAGTTTAAACTTGGGCTTGGTTCAGTATGGATCTGTTCGAAGCCCAGTTTTTGAATCATTTCAAAAAATCTAAAGTGAATAAGAAAAATGAAACGAATTTTATTATTGGTCAGTTTGATGACCGTGAATATGGCTGTCTTTGCCTTTAACGCCACTCAAATGGTGACGGATGCACGCAGTCAAATTGGGAAAACCTTATATTATGATCCTGCGTATACTGCACTGCGTTATCCAATGGGAGATGTCCCTTTAATCAAGGGTGTTTGTACCGACGTGGTAATTCGTGCATTACGACAGCAAGGGATTGATTTACAACAAACCATTCATGAAGATATGAAAGCCAATTTTAAGCAGTATCCACAAAAATGGGGCTTAAAAAGTACTGATAAAAATATTGATCATCGGCGTGTTCCCAATATTCAAACCTGGATGCAACGCCAGGGCTATGTAGTCAAAGATAAGCAGTATTTGGCAGGTGATATTGTCACTTGGGACTTAGGGCGTGGTTTAGTGCATATCGGTGTGGTTTCAGATCGTAAAATGAAAGGTAGCGGGGTTCCGCTGATCATCCATAATATAGGAGAGGGCACACAGGAAGAAGATCTTTTGCATGCCTATCAAATTACCGGACATTATCGAGTGAAATAACTTTAAAAATTTAATTGGAAATAAAATATTCCTAAAAGTTATATTATTAATAACTTAAATTGTATGAAAAATAAGCTGATTAAATGAACATTTAAGCCTAAACACATTATAAAAATGGAATATTTGCCGTAGAAATTACAGAAAAACTTAAAAAAAGTGAGTATTGTTAATTCATACAAAGGGAAAGTTATTTGTGGTGTTTTTAACCAAAATGCGCATGTGATTTTTCTGTTTGCAATTTGGTATAGACGCTCACAAGGTATCTCACCAGATCAAACACCCAGAATTTTATTTTTATGGTTCTTTTTTTGCTCGCGATATAACCATAACAAGCAGCAGTTAAAGATGCCTGAGGTTTAGGTGTTCTATGTCAGATAATCGTGAAAACTGGTCGGCACGATCAGGATTTATCATTGCCGCTATTGGTTCCGCTGTAGGTTTGGGAAACATTTGGCGTTTCCCTTACGTGGCGTATGAAAATGGTGGCGGTGCATTTTTAATTCCCTATTTAATTGCAATTTTTGCAGCGGGTTTGCCTTTATTGTTCTTAGATTATGCAGTGGGGCATAAATTCCGAAAAGCACCGCCAACTGCATATAAAAAACTTATGAACAGTGAGGCATTAGGCTGGTGGCAAGTGATGGTGACACTCATCATCGGGATCTACTATGCCAGCGTATTGTCATGGGCCGGTAGTTACATGTATTACGCCATTGGACAACAATGGGGCTCAGATACGGAAAGCTTTTTCTTTAAAACCTATCTACAAAATGGTGATGGCTTAACATTTGGTTTTGTTCCGACTTTATTTGTTGGTTTAGTCATTGTTTGGGCTGTGGTGATGTTCATTCTCTATGGCGGTGTACGTCGTGGTGTAGAACTTGCCAATAAAATTTTTATGCCGTTATTGATCGTGTTATTTAGCATTTTAGTCATTCAAGCATTGCGTCTACCGGGTGCGGCAGAAGGCTTAAATGCATTCTTTACGCCAAACTGGGAAGCGATGACCGACTATAAAGTATGGTTAGCAGCCTTTGGTCATATCTTCTTCTCGTTATCGATTGGTTTCGGGATCATGTTGACCTATGCGTCTTACTTAAAAGCAAAAACCAACTTAACCGGTTCAGGTGTAGTCGTTGCATTAGCCAACTCATCATTTGAAATCTTAGCGGGTATTGGCGTCTTTGCAGCACTTGGTTTCATGGCACAAAGTTCAGGTGTACCTGTAAAAGAAGTAGTATCTGGTGGTATTGGTTTAGCCTTTATTGCCTTCCCGAAAATCATTTCGAGTATGGGTGCGGGCGGTGATTTATTTGGTTTCTTGTTCTTCTCATCACTTGCTGTGGCGGGTATTACGTCAATGGTGAGTATTTTGGAAGTGCCAATCGCATCGTTCCAAGATAAATTGGGTTGGTCACGTAAAAAAGCTGTAACGATTGTTGCGGGTGGTTCTGCCATTGTATCAACCTTAATTTTCTCAACCCACAGTGCGATTACTTTCGTCGACATCATTGACTACTTTGCCAATAACATTGGTATTGTAGCGGGTGGTTTGTTCTCGATTATCTTGGTGTCTTGGTTCCGTCGTCCATTGCTTGCGCAATTACGTGATCATGTGAATCAATATTCAAGTATCAAATTGGGCTTCGGTTGGAACTTCTTATTAACGGTTGTTACTCCACTTTCATTATTGGTGGCTTTAGGCTTGACCATTAAAGACGTTGCATCTAAAGGTTATGGTGGTTATCCCGTAGACGTGTTATTGCCTGTAGCTGGTGTGGTCATTGCGTTCTTTGTGCTTGGTGCGATTGTATTTAGCTGCATGAAAGACCAAAACCCAGAGGAGAAATAACATGAATACATCTGCATTAATCATGATGATCATTTCAATGGTTTTACTTTGGGGTGGTTTGATCTTAGCGTCGATCCATTTAGCAAAACATCCAGATGAAGAAGATTAAGCTTCACCGCTGATAAAAAAAAGGAACCCTCGGGTTCCTTTTTTTTATGGGGTGCTTAAAAGCAACTTCTATTGCAGATTAAGCCATTTTCTGAATGCGGCAGTAGAAGAAGCCATCGCCATAACCCACTTTCGGGAAAAGTTGACGACCATGGATTTGTTCAACTCCCCAATCTGCTTCAATTTTAATTTCTTGGGCATCGGCATGATTGGCAAAGAACTCAACCATTTGCTGTTCATTTTCAGCTTTTAAAATTGAGCAAGTGATGTAAAGCAGCGTACCGCCGACTTTAAGCTGCTTCCACATGTTTTCCAAAATTTGCTTTTGTAATACTACTGTTTTCGCAATGTCGCCCGATTGACGTAGTAAACGAATGTCAGGATGACGACGCATTACACCGACAGCAGTACATGGCGCATCGAGCACGATACAATCAGCAAGCTCAGGAACAGTGTAAGTGATGGCATCGGCAGTTTGGATTTCGACATGTTTACCATCGAGAACCAAACGATCAAGGTTTTCAACTACACGTTTCAGGCGCTTTTCATCTTGGTCGAGTGCGATGAGTTTCTTCGGTTGGAAGGTCTCTAAAATGTGTGCAGTTTTACCACCGGGCGCAGCACAAGCATCAATCACAAATTTACCATCGAGATTTGGTAAGAGTGTTGCACACAGCTGAGCATGTTCATCCTGTACCGAAAAACCACCTGCTTCAAAGCCCGGCAAACTTGGAATATGTAGACTTTCATCCATCACAATACCGACATTAGAGAGTTCACAACGATGTGCATCGATGCCTTCATCTTCCAGAATATCAAGGTATTCATCACGGCTCACTTGGCGTGTATTGACACGTAAAGTCAGTGGCGCAATTTGTTTAAGCTCATAGCTGAGCTCGTCAAATTGTTCACCCCAGTCTTTTTTCAGACGTTTGGTTAACCAACTTGGTAAATTGGTGGCTTGTTCAAGTACGTCGTAGAACTGTTCTGTTTCACGTGTTGCACGGCGCAAAATTGCGTTGATTAAGCCACTTAGACTTCCCATACCCAATTGTTTTGCAGCTTCCACCGTTTCAGAAATTGCAGCGTGAGCCGCGACACGGGTACACAACAATTGATACAAACCAAGGTATAAACAGGTTTCAACCACTTGGTTATCTACAGGTTTAGACAGTAATGGTAAAGTCAGTTGTTTCAATGCGTACCATTGACGTAAACAACCAAGCACCAATTCATGGAATAACGCACGGTCTTTATCTGACACGATATTCATTTGCTGCGCGAGTACCGATTGCAGCGATTGACCATTTTGGACAGCCAATAACGTCTTCACTACCTGAGCACGTAAATTAAGGTCTCGGGTCGAGGCGTTGGGAGATTGCTTCATTATAAAATTTGTCCAATAGTCAATTTTTGGGTTTGTAAAATTTGTACAGGGTTGAGTGGTTTAGCACCCGGCCATTGCAAAGAAGTCAAAATAATCACGCTGCCATTGGCACAGGCAACGTGTATGCCTTTTTTATCGATGGCAATGATTTCACCTGCTTGAGCATTCGGTGCAGACGCAGCAGAAAGTTCAGAATGCCAAACGCGTAAATTGTTTTGTTCATCTAACTGAATAAATGCTACCGGCCACGGATTAAAGGCACGGATGTTGCGATCGATTTGTACGGCATCGATGGACCAATCAATTTTTGCTTCAGCTTTTGATAGCTTATGTGCATAAACTGTTAATGCTTCGTCTTGAACTTCACGGCTGTCTAAATATTGCTGCAATGTTTGTTCAGTGTCTAAAACGGCAGCAATTGCAGTTGCACCTTGCTCTGCAAGTTTGTCATGCAAAGTTGCAGAGGTATCCGTTGCTTCAATCGGGCAGATGGTTTTATACATCATGTCGCCAGTATCTAGTCCGGCTGCCATTTTCATAATGGTGACACCTGTTTCAATATCACCTGTTGCGATGGCACGTTGAATCGGTGCTGCACCGCGCCAACGTGGCAGCAATGAACCATGAATATTCAGGCAACCATATTTCGGGGTATCTAGCACGACTTGCGGCAAGATCAAACCATAGGCTGCAACCACCATAACATCGGCATTTAAGGCCTTTAATTCCGCTTGTGCGGCTAAACCTTCTTCAGTCGATGATTTGAAATGAAGGGGTTGGTAAACAGGAAGATGGTGCTCTAAAGCCAATTGCTTTACGGCAGAAGCTGTGAGTTTTTGTCCACGTCCAGCTTTGCGGTCAGGTTGAGTGTATACCGCAACAATTTCATGTTGTGTGTTGAGCAATGCAGCTAGTGCTGTTGCGGCAAATTCTGGCGTACCGGCAAAGATGATTTTCAAAATGAATGAACCGAATCTGTGTTGAATATGTGGATTATAGCAAATGATTAATGCGTAATTTAGAACATTAGAAATTGATTTTTGCAACTTTGAAGCTGTCCAAGCTCAATGATTTCATAACCCAAAATCGCAAATTTGCAATTTTTAAATAAATTATATTTATATAAAATTTAAAAATTATTCATGAAAGTTTTGTATTGTGCAGCCATTGATGGCGGTATAGTAGATTTCAGTTAAAAGATTTTTGTCGTCAAATCACTCGTTTTTATTGATAGACCCATCTGCCCAAATCTCAGCTTAAAAAGCCATCTTTAAAAACAATGGCTTGGTGTATGATAGGTTTAAAATTCGACTGATTTTACATCATTGTCAGTATGATTTAGCCAGAGTGAATCTGTAGGATTCATTTCAAGCTCAAACTTTGTTGGAAATATAAAATGCCTGACTATCGTTCAAAAACATCGACACACGGAAGAAATATGGCGGGTGCGCGCGGCTTATGGCGCGCAACTGGTATGAAAGATGAAGACTTTGGTAAACCAATTATTGCCGTCGTGAACTCATTTACTCAATTTGTACCGGGTCACGTTCATCTTAAAGACCTTGGTCAACTCGTGGCGCGTCAAATTGAGCAAGCAGGCGGTGTAGCCAAAGAGTTCAATACCATTGCGGTTGATGACGGTATTGCGATGGGTCATGACGGTATGCTGTATTCATTGCCTTCACGTGACTTGATTGCAGACTCTGTTGAATACATGGTGAGCGCACACTGTGCCGATGCCATGGTATGTATTTCCAACTGTGACAAAATTACTCCAGGGATGTTGATGGCGGCAATGCGTTTGAACATTCCAGTGGTATTTGTCTCTGGTGGTCCAATGGAAGCGGGTAAAGTTAAAATCCGTGGTAACGACAAAGCCATCGACTTAATTGATGCCATGATTGTGGCTGCAGATGACAACTATACCGATGAAGAAGTAGCAGAATACGAACGCTCTGCATGCCCAACTTGTGGTTCATGCTCAGGTATGTTCACCGCAAACTCAATGAACTGCTTAACAGAAGCATTGGGCCTGTCTTTACCGGGTAACGGTTCTACACTGGCAACACATGCAAACCGTAAAAAATTATTCGAACGCGCAGGCTCTTTAATTGTTGAATTGGCTAAACGTCATTATGAACAAGATGATTACAGCGTATTGCCACGTGAAATGGTGACCAAAGCCTCGTATGAAAATGCCATGACTTTAGACATCGCGATGGGTGGTTCAACCAATACCGTTCTACACTTGTTGGCGGCTGCCAATGAAGCGGGTGTTGATTTCACGATGGATGACATTGACCGTTTATCTCGCAAAGTGCCTGTTCTATGTAAAGTTGCACCTGCGAAAAACGACGTACATATGGAAGATGTACACCGTGCTGGCGGTATCATGTCCATTCTCGGTGAATTAGACCGTGCAGGCTTATTGGACACATCTGTAGGTACTGTTCACGAAGCAAGCTTAAAAGATGCTTTAGATAAATGGGACATTATCCGTACTGAAAATGAAGACGTTTACCAATTCTTCCGTTCAGCGCCGGGCGGTGTACCAACGCAAACTGCATTCTCACAAGATCGATATTACCAACGACTAGATGGTGACCGTGAAAATGGCGTGATCCGTAATGCTGAACATGCGTTCTCGAAAGACGGTGGCTTAGCTGTGCTTTACGGCAACATTGCGCTCGATGGTTGTATCGTAAAAACTGCGGGTGTAGATGATTCAATCTTGAAATTCAACGGTACTGCACGTGTGTTTGAAAGCCAAGATTCAGCAGTAGAGGCGATCTTGGGCAATGAAATCAAAGCCGGTGATGTGGTTGTGATTCGCTATGAAGGCCCACGTGGTGGTCCGGGTATGCAAGAAATGTTGTACCCAACCAGCTACTTAAAATCGAAAGGTCTAGGCAAAGAATGTGCATTATTGACTGACGGTCGTTTCTCGGGCGGTTCGTCAGGCCTGTCTATTGGTCACGTTTCACCTGAAGCAGCAGAAGGTGGTGCAATTGGTTTGGTGGAAGATGGCGATTTAATCGAAATTGATATTCCAAACCGTACCATCAACCTTGCTGTTGATGAAGCAACCATGGCCGCTCGCCGTGCAGCGCAAGAAGCCAAAGGTTGGCATCCAGTTGAAGAGCGTCCACGCAAAATTTCGAAAGCATTGAAAGCGTATGCAATGCATACCACGAGTGCGGCGAAAGGTGCAGTACGTGAAATCTAAACTTTAGATGTTTAATTAAAAAGCACTCCACATGGGGTGCTTTTTTAATTTACATCTACATAACTTGCATTGGATACGAGGAAATGTCATCCGCAACTGTCTGAGGCAAACGGTAATTTAAAAGTGAATGTTTCTGCGATCATTTTTTTAGTTGCAAACAGTTGCCGAGTTTTGCGGATGACAAATGGTTTTGGTTACTTTTGCCGAAACAAAAGTAACATACGAGCTCCGAAAATTAGCTTTTATAGAGGTAAGACTCCGCTGTAATCAGCTTTTAAATGAAATAATGGGACAATAATTCTAAGTTATAGATTTCTTAATCTGATTAAAAATAATGTTTCTTGAAGCAAATAAATAAAATTTAATAATTAGTGGATGTCATTAAAATTCTAAAAAGACAGCCTCGAATAGTAGCTATAATTTATATGGCTTTGTGTAGGCAATCCCTTACTTTTGAAAGATCAAAAGTAACAAAAATCTTTTGTTCTCCTGATATGGCATCCCTGCCATACAGGAAAACAGCGACATCCATGTCGTTTTGTCATGTGATTGAATGGTATTGCATGCGCTAAAAATCTTTTTTGTTGAGATGTAATTTCTTTTACATGCCGAGCGCTTTCTATACAATAAATTTAAAAGAACCCGCCAAAGCTGAAGCCAAAATCAGCCATCGCCAAGGAACAACAATGAGTAAAAATAATATCCGCGAACATTCTGCTCCTGTTTATGAAGGCATAGAGAATGCGCCTGCACGTTCCATGATGCGTGCCACGGGCTTCCAAGATGCAGACTTTAAACGCCCATTTATTGGTATTGCTTCGACTTGGGCCAATGTCACGCCGTGTAATATGCATATTGATGGCTTGGCGCGTGAAGCTGAAAGTGGGGTGAATGCTGCAGGCGGGAAAGGCATTATTTTCAATACCATCACCATTTCTGACGGCATTTCCAACGGTACAGAAGGCATGAAGTATTCATTGCTATCGCGGGAAATCATTGCCGATTCCATTGAAGCTGTGTTGGGCTGTCAGGCCTATGATGGCGTAATTGCCATAGGCGGCTGCGACAAGAATATGCCAGGCTGTATCATGGGTTTGGCGCGATTAAACCGTCCGAGCCTGTTTATTTATGGTGGCACCATCAAACCCGGAGCAGGGCATACCGATATGATTTCGGTATTTGAAGCAGTCGGTCAGCACGCCAAAGGCGAAATCAATGAAATTCAAGTGAAGCAGATTGAAGAAGTCGCGCTGCCGGGGCCGGGTTCGTGCGGCGGTATGTATACGGCCAATTCGATGGCTTCAGCGATTGAAGCCTTAGGCATGAGCTTGCCAGGTTCATCGGCGCAGGAAGCAGTTTCAGCAGATAAAATTGAAGATTGCCAACGCGCAGGTGAAGCCGTGATGAACCTGCTGCGTCTCGATATTAAGCCGCGCGACATTATGACCAAAGCCGCTTTTGAAAACTCGATTAAAGTGCTGATTGCTTTAGGCGGTTCAACCAATGGCGTACTGCATTTGATTGCCATGGCGCATACCGCAGGCGTGGAACTGTCTTTGGATGATTTTGTGCGTATTGGCAAAGATATTCCTGTGGTGGCCGATGTGCGCCCATCGGGTAAATATTTAATGTCGGAACTGATTGCCATTGGCGGCATTCAGCCGCTCATGAAACGCATGCTGGATGCCGGCATGCTCGACGGTTCTTGCCTCACCGTTACGGGCAAAACTTTGGCGGAAAACTTAGCCGATGTAGAGGATTATCCTGAAGGACAGCAAATTATTTTGCCGTTTGATGCGCCAATTAAAAAGGATTCACATTTGGTGGTACTCAAAGGAAATTTGTCGCCGACGGGTGCAGTGGCTAAAATTACCGGTAAAGAAGGGCTGTATTTTGAGGGGCCTGCGCGGGTATTTGAGGGTGAGCAGGGTGCCATGCGCGGTATTTTAGATGGCGAAGTACAAGAAGGTGAAGTGGTGGTGATCCGCGGTGTTGGGCCGAAAGGCGGGCCGGGTATGCCGGAAATGTTAAAACCGACTTCAGCGATTATTGGTAAAGGTCTAGGCCAATCTGTTGCACTGTTGACTGATGGGCGTTTCTCGGGCGGCAGCCATGGTTTTGTGATTGGGCATGTGACACCAGAAGCCTATGAAGGAGGCCCAATTGGCTTGGTTAAAAACGGCGATAAAATTTCAATTAACGCTGAAACCCGTGAAATGACTTGGCATGTGGCTGAGGATGAAATTGCTGCACGTCGCGCGGCCTGGGTCAAACCGAAACCAAACTATACCCACGGCGCTTTGGCTAAATTTGCCAAGTTGACCTCTGGTGCGGAAAAAGGTGCGGTGACTGACCTAAATCTAGACGTCTAATCCATTGTTAAACATTGAACATTCAGCCCTGACTTGATATAAGTTTTGCACAAGGCTTATATCTCATTTAAAACAGCTTCATAATAGAAGTTGAATTTTAAGCATGTGCTGGCAGGTTCGGTACAATTCATCATTTTGAGGCAAAAAACGCATGTCACTGTTACGCCGTTGGTT
The DNA here is from genome assembly GCF_013417145.1 of Acinetobacter sp. YH16044. Lineage (NCBI taxonomy): Bacteria > Pseudomonadati > Pseudomonadota > Gammaproteobacteria > Moraxellales > Moraxellaceae > Acinetobacter > Acinetobacter sp. YH16044. The sequence goes on along the minus strand of NZ_VPEK01000043.1, from coordinate 3,198 downwards.
CGATCCAATCCGATCGAGTTGGTTTTATCAGAAACCGACCCGACAAGCGGTGTTACCCACGGAACAAGGTCTGAGTGTTTATCTTCGACTGGATGATGTTTATAGCTATTTGGCTGCGCAGCAACTGCCTCAATTAGAAGAAATTCTCAGTGATGAAATTAAACCACTGAAAGTGATTATTTGTCGTCAGAGTGCTGAACCTCCTAATCAAATGTCATCGATAGAATGGCAACAATATTGTCTGAATGATGCCCAAATTTTAGCGCGGCAGCATCGTTTTAGTTTTCATGAAACACCTGAACAACCGACCGCCGAAGCTTTAGAACAAGCCGAAATTATTCTAAAAAATACGCCATTACGCGGCCAAGATTTTCTTTATTTACTTGAAGATGTGTTCCACATGCTGTGGCAAAAGCAGTATGGCAAGCTGAGAACACTGTATGCGATGGCCAGCCGTCATCATAAAGCTCAAGATTTTCCTGAACGTATCTTTACCGATACCCCGATTTTATCGGGCTATTTTGAGTTTGGTGAACGTAAGTACCATGCTGTAGATGATTTACTGCGTTTAACGCGCCGTTTAAAACAACAAAAACTCCTGACAGATAACCCGATCTTTATGATCAATCATATTGAATGGCGTGAGCACCTGATCAGTGATGCAGAAGAGTTGAATGAAATTCAGGGACTCGATCCTGAGCTTGATCTCTACATCGCGATGGAAGATCCGATTTCATGGTTACTGTTGGCTTATATTCGTGAGGAATTGGCGGACTATTATAATATTCAGTTGAATGTGTATCCATTGTCGTATCACGGTCGTGATTTGTTTGACTGGAGTTTGGCAACACGTCTGTCTAAACGGACCGAAGTTAAGTTCACGCCATTTTGCCGGCCTACAGAAGCTGCGACATTAGCTATGTCACAGCTTTACTACAGTGCGCCCGAAGAGCAGCGTATTGATGCGATGTATCGCATTTTGGAGGCTGTATGGACCAAAGGGCGTGATTTATCCTTCAAAGCACATTTTCAGGCTTTACAGTATGAGTTAGAGATTTCTGAACTGCCTACTAACGATATTGCTGAAAAATTAAAAGAAAATGATATGCACTGTGAGATGAAGTCACAGCCCGATTTTCCTGTTTTAGAATTACGTATTGCAGGTCAAAGCTATGTATTTAATAGCTTATACCGCGTATGGATGATTGAAAGTATTTTCAGTAATGTGTTAGAAGAGAAGTATAAAAGTGAAAACACCGCTGAAAGTGAAGCCAGAGAAGATGAAGAAAGAAAAAGTTGAGTCATTAGAGCAAGCCCGCGCACAGATTGATGTGATTGATCAGGGAATTATTGAGCTCATTGCTGCACGTCAGTTTTATGTTGATCAAGCGGTGCGTTTTAAGCGTTCAGTACAGGATGTTCAATCACCAGAACGTGTCGAAGCGGTGATTAGTAAAATTCGTCTACAAGCCACAGAGCACGGTGTAAATGCAGATATTGTGGAACGTTTATACCGCGATATGATTCAGCATTTTATTCAACGTGAGTTGAAAGAGATTCGACCATAGTTAGGGCGGATTTGATGTTATTCCCAAGTAGAAATGTCCTACCTAATAACCAAATAGAAATGTCCTATATGGACATTTCCAAGTCAAGCACAGGATTTAGATTTCGTTGTTCAATCGCTGTTTTCTGTGCTTGTCTACGTGGCATCTTTTGAGAACGATTGCGTTTGTTTTGGTGTTCCAGTTGTTCATGCTGTTGTTGAATATGTGCCAGCACAGAACCCAAACGTTTATTCTCAACGATCTCTCTCTGGTTGAGCTGACTTAATTTATCAAAGATGCTGTAATTGATTTTTCTTCCCTGATATTCAATGGCTACAGTACCATCCGGATATTCCAAGAACTCAAGATACTTGCCGACCAATCTTTGATTTTCTTCGCTGTTTTCCAAGATATATACGCATTTATCATAAGTAATCGTCAAGCTGTTCGTGACCCTGCGGGGTTCACGCCAGGTAAAAACATCATCTAATTCTTCGGCTGTTTCAGCGATAGGCCGATGTAGATCCTTGGAATTAAAAGCCATCTTGGCGAATTTACGATTAAATTGCTCAATAAAGCACGGCAGCCACTTATTGGCATCTGCAATTGAACTTGATGCCTTCTAGACGCATCTCCTTAATCAGACGATCCTGAAGTGTTCTATTCGCTCGTTCTACACGACCTTTGGCTTGAGGGGAGTTAGCAAAAATGATATCGATATTGAGAGTGCTCAGAACACGTCCAAACTGGGTAATCTTGGTGTCTTTCTTGCTACTTTGATTCACCCTAAAAACTGAATGTTTGTCACTGTAAAATGCCAATGGCTTACCATGCTGTTCGATATATAAACGTGTCGAAATCATATAGTCAAAGGCTGACTCTGACGCACAGAAGCGTAAATGCTGCAATTTTCCTGTGGCATCATCGATAAATACCAGTAGGCAGCACTTGGCAGAACGGCCTTCAAACCAATCATGGTGTGAGCCATCAATTTGGATCAATTCACCATAACAATCTCGGTTATAACGAGGCTGATATGGTCGTTTCAGGCGCTTGCAGCGAGGGATCCATAAATCGGCTGCAATCATCCAAGAACGTAGTGTTTCCACTGAAATATCAAATCCATGAACAGTGGTGAGCTTTTCATGCGCTAAAGTGGGTCCGAAACCATAAAGTTGATCTGAAACAATATTGAGACACTTAAGTCTGAGTTCTTCAGGAAGTTTAGAATTGCTGATTTGGCCACGAGCGGCATGGGCTAATGCAGCGGGACCTTGAGCTTTGTATTTCTGCAGTAAGCGTCTGATCTGACGTTCTGAGATATGAAGTAGCTGAGCAGCCTGAGGTTGAGTTATGCGTTGATCGCAGATTTCTTGCAAGACCGACAATCGTTTAAGTTCTTTATCCGACATAGACACCAACATATCAAACCGTCCGCTTCGATAATCGCAAAAGCGCATATTCTAAAAGCGGACATTTTTACTTTGGAGAAACCGGACATTTCTACTTTGGGCTTACAAAAGCTGTTATTCACCAATTAAAATGTCTATGCGATAAACCATTTAAAATGTCCTGTTTTTAACCACAAGAGTCAAGCACAGGATTTAAGTTTCTTTGTTCAACAACAGCTTTCTGAGCTTTACGACTTGGC
>NZ_VPEK01000042.1:0-15410 GCF_013417145.1 Acinetobacter sp. YH16044 | reverse complement strand
TTGTTATAGACCACATTTAAGTTTAAATATGAACACCCCGAATCAGACGTATGAGCAAACTAAAACCGAGCTAATTGCTTAACTCGGTTTGAAGTGGAATACTGTCAATCTATTTCAGGACAAGACATTATGGACTCATTAATCTAGATGACATTTGTGTTTCTGCATTCCTTACGCACCCAATCTGCAAGCAACAAAATGGCCTGCTGAATTTCTGTCGATAGCTCATGCCCTGCATTTAGGCGAATACAATTGTTATAACGATTGTCCTCACCAAAAATTAAACCTGGCACAATATTGATGCCATGTTTTTGCGCATGGTAATACAGCGCCAAACTGTCTATTTGTTCAGGCATCTGCAACCACAGAGCATAACTGCCTTGAGGCCGATTTAGACGGATATCAACCCCTTGAAAAGCATCGTAAATATACTGACGATACTGCTCGACTTGCACCATTAATTTAGGACGCAATTCAGCAAGATGTTGGCGATACGCACGACTAAAAATCAAATCGGCAAGTCCTAACTGCAAAGGCGTATTCACCGAATCATTTTGCAAAAGTAATTTCGGACGCAAATGTTGCAAATGTGGTGGAAGACAAAACCACCCCACCCGATAAGAAGGCGATAAAGATTTTGAAATCGACCCACAATAGATCACATAGCCCGCCCGATCCCAATATTTGATAGGCAATGGTCGCTTTACATTGAAACTACACTCAGCATAAATATCATCTTCAATCACATAACATTGATATTTTTCAGCCAGTTGTGCAATTCGTTCCTTATCTTCATTACTTAAACAAAAACCCAAAGGATTTTGAAAATTTGCAGTCAATAAGCATACTTTCGCGCCTGAATCCCGCATCGCCTGCTCTAAACGCTCTAAATCAAAACCTTCAGTATTGGCAGGAATTTCAACAATTTTCCGCTTCAATAAAGCCAATAATTGCAATTGCCCGTTATAGTTCGGCGTCGGGACAATGACACTCTCCCCTTCCGCACTCAGATTTTGCAACATCACTGACAAAGCAGGCATACAACCATTGCTGATGTAAATATCATCCTTAGGCATGTAAAAACCATCTTCAGCCCAATGTGCCGACAAAGCTTCACGCAATTGTGGATGACCTTGCCGATTGTTATATAAAAAATCTTCTGGTTTACAATGCTTTAATGCCCTTTGGATTGAACGTCTGATTGCTTCAACAGGAACAAAATTGGGGGACAACTGAATTGAACCCAAATGAATCAGGCGACTATTTGCAGATGCTTCATGGATCTGAATTTGCAATTCTAAATTCGAAATTTCACGAGGGCGGGAATCAAAATCAGGATGATTCGGCACGGCAATTTGCTGGGCTTTCTGTGAGGATTGTACAAAATAACCAGACTTTTCTTTAACATAAATCAGGCCTTTGGCTTCAAGTAATTCATAGCAGCGTTTCGCGGTATTTAAACTGATCTGATGCTGCTGTGAAAATTGACGTAGCGCATACAGACGCTGCCCTGCGGCCAATTCACCACTATAAATTTTCTGTGCCAACTGCTGCGCAAGCTGCTGATATTGAAAAGCCATCTGTACCCTTTTTTTAATCATTCTTGTATCTGTACCCATTAAGTTAACAGATTTAAGCTGATGGCATCAGGTTGATATCTCAAAAATAACGATAGGGGGAAAATTAAATGAATGACTTCACGCAGCTTCGAGCGGGTCTAATCATCATCAGTACACTCACGCTTATGGCGTGCCAACCCGAACAGCACACTCAAGCTCAAAGCCAGCAAAATTTTATCTGTAAATCTTTAATTCAAGGTTTTTTGAGTGCCCAAAAACTGACGCAATATGAACTTGAGCAGATCCAACCGATCACCAGCGGCGGGTTACATCAGACGCTATATATTTATAAAGCCAAGTCTGAAAACGGCATGAATATGATGCCGCAGCAAGCCAAACTTCGCTTTGCCTGTGAACAAATGACCGCGCGGCAATTTCAAATCAAGTTACATCCGCATCAATTTCCAGAACAAACCTTACTCAGTATCGAACTTCCAGAAGCACAGCACATGCAGCAGTTGACTGCTTTTCGTCTGCCTGATCAGTAAAGTCATTGATCGTTCATATTGAACTGAATCATTACTGCTGCTTATTTTAAAATTTCGGGAAATGCCGTTGCAGTTTTACTTTTGCCCAACTGCACTTTCATTTTTTGTAGCATTTGATAAGGCTGTTGCTGCACGAACATATTCACGAAACTGAGCGGAATGGAACCTTCCGGATTGGCATAGCCATAGGTCGACACTTTGACTTTTTGATTGCCTAAACGCTGGAAGGTCCAATCGCCCTCATAATCAGTGAGGCGTACATAATTGGGATTAATCGGATAACCTTTTTTCACCGCTTTATTTTGGATGCTAATGATGCCTTGTGAATCTTTACGCATTTTGCCTTGTACCACCAAATCACGGTCTTTCAAGGGAAATGGAAAATCCAGCACCATATATAAACTGAATTCGCCTTTCTGGTCATCACGGGATAAGACTTTGACACTGCCCATATAAGGGACCCAATTCACTGCATTTTCCACATCTAAAATCAGGGAAACCGCTTTTTCAATGGGCACATCAAAACTGGTTTCAGCTTTGTATTGAAAGACAGGATTTTGAGCATTTTGGTAGGTCCAAACTTTAATATTATTTTTATTAATCGTGAGTTTGGCATTATCCATAGTTTTCGCTTGTACTGCCGCAGTGAATGCGACAGCACAGGCCATAAAGATGACTTTTTTCATTCCATTGATCGTCTTATTTTAATTTTATGCTGTTGTTATAACGGATTTTAACGCGCTTTTATACGTCAATATCGTTAAAACCCAGTACATCTTTCATATCGTACTTACGTGCTTCACGACCAACTACCCATGCAGCTGCACGTACTGCACCAGAGGCAAAGTTCATACGGTTGGTCGCTTTATGGGTAATTTCAACACGTTCGCCATCCGCAATAAACATCGCAGTATGTTCACCGACAATGTCACCACCACGAATCGTTTGGAAGCCAATGGTTTGACGTTCACGTGGACCCGTATGACCTTCACGGCAATACACAGCATCTTGTTTTAAGTCACGTCCTAAAGCACCGGCAATGGCTTCACCCCACATCAGCGCTGTACCTGATGGTGCATCAACTTTATGGCGATGATGAGCTTCAATCACTTCAATATCCACAGTATCGCCAAACACTTTTGATGCCAATTCAAGAAGTTTGATTGAAACGTTTACACCAACAGAATAGTTCGCTGCATAGACCACTGGAGTTTCTGTTGCTGTTTCATCGAGATAAGCTTTTTGCTCATCATTCATACCTGTGGTACCAATGACAATCGCAACACCTGCTTCACGGCAAAGTTTAAGATGCTGTGCCGTTGCTGCAGGAGCAGTAAAGTCGATCACGACATCACAATCTTTTAAAACCTCAGCAAGGTTACCGACAACCTTTACGCCAACCGCGCCAATCCCTGCAAGTTCACCGGCATCTGCACCGACTAAGCTACTTTCAGGACGTTCTACCGCAGCAGCCAATTGATAGCCAGCTTGCTGAACCGCCTGAATTAAGATACGTCCCATACGACCGCCTGCGCCCAAGATACCAATACGTGGAGCTGCTGACATAACATTTTCCTAATGTTGATTCGAAATTGGTCTTACTATATCAAAACTCCATGCGCAGGCTAAGTTACAAACAAAAAAATCCTGTATTTTCCGAAAGACTTTTGCAAATCAAGCTCTTCGACAGACGCTGACTATTCCCTCACCAAGTTTGGGCATTTTCACGGTATGATAGGCGCATTCTATTGATCTTGAATATTCATGAAAACCCTATTATATCTTTGTGCGGCAGTCTGTATTGCACTGGCATGGCTGATTCCGATTCATTACCGACCTTGGGCCACGTATACCGGTGAGCTTTATACCTTCTTTGCCCTGTTTGCCTTAGCGGCAACCTTCTTTAAAGAAAAGCTCATGGTGGCAAAAATTTCCTTGCCCCTGTTGCTCTTAGCGTTGATTCCCTTTGTGCAACTGGCTTTTGGGCAGGTGTATTATTTTAGTATTGCCTTACTCTGTATGCTGTTTGTGTTCAGCTTCTGGCTGTGTATCAATCTTGGTTTTAGCCTCTCACAAGGTACAGAAAAACGCGAAAAAACATTCCTATACCTAAGCTATACCTTTGTTGCTTCTGGGGTTATGACAGGGCTCATCGCAATATGTCAGTGGTTAGATTTCGACTCGTTTCTTCCTTTTGTGATGAAAATTAGTGGAACTACGCGCCCATTTGCAAACTTTGCTCAGCCAAATAACATGGCCACGTTTCTGCTCATGTCCTTGTTAGCCTGCTTATATGTTTATGAACAGCAAAAAGTTAAAACCCGCTATTTGGTCGCTTGTGCAATTCCTATTTTAATTGGGGTCGCGCTCAGCCAATCTCGCACCTCTTGGGTAGCAAGTATCTGTGTCCTAGTCTATTTGGCTTATGCACAGTACAAAGATTATATCCGTCTTCGCTGGTTTTACAGCTTGGCCTGGTTTATCGGCTTTGTAGCACTGATTGTATTGATGCCAAAATTAAGTCAAATCATGAGCCAAATGTCCGACATGAATATTCAAGAAATTCGTGACGTAGCCGAACGTGCTAGTGGAGATATGTCTCGTTTAGCCATTTGGCAACAAATGGCGCATGCCGTAGCTGCACAGCCTTGGTTTGGCTATGGTTGGCATCAAACCAGTAGCGCGTTTGTCTCGATCTCGGACACGGTGCAAGGGCCTGTATGGATTCGTAGCTCACACAACTTTATTTTGGATTTCTTATTGTGGAATGGTGCCATTATTGGTGTACCGTTCTTGGCCTATTTCGCCTATTGGGGCATCCAATTACAGAAGTTAGCCAAGTCTGCATTATCTGTGATTGGCCTATTGATGGTCGGTGTCTTCGTTATTCATGCCATGTTAGAGTTTCCGCAAAACTACGCATACTTCTTACTGCCTGCGGGCTTTATTATCGGGATTCTTCAAGCAGCAAAGCCACAGACGGCTACTTTCAGCCTGTCTCCGTGGTTTATCCGCATTGTTTTCGTGATTGGTGCCGTGCTGATTACGGTGATTTATCGTGATTATGCCAATGCAGCGATTCAGCTGGGTCAGGCATCAAAATATGAAAAAATGCCGGAGAAAATCACCAACCATGAGCCGATCTATTTGCTGACGGAATTTAGACATCGGGTGGCGATTATTCGTTTAAATCCGTATTCCATCGTTTCTGAACAAACCATTCAGGAGACTGAAAAATTGGTTCGCAGCTACCCAGCGAAATATCACATCATTAAATATGCACGTTTATTGGCATTTAATGGTCGTGAGGCTGAAGCACGTCATCAGCTACAGCGTCTTAAAAATATTTATCGTCTGGACATGAGCTATGAGAGTTTATTACCGCCGATAACTCCTCCGAAACCTTAAAATGCTCAATAAAAAAGCCTGCAATTATGCAGGCTTTTTTATACCTAAGTTCACATCACGGCGAACTCGGGAAAATTGATTGAATCAAGTCAATTAATCAAACAAACGGTCGAAGAATGATTTTTTCTTCGGAGATGATTTATTGTCATCGCCATCCATCGTGTCTTGCAGCTCTTTTAGCAACTCACGTTGACGAGCCGTTAAGTTCACTGGCGTTTCCACCACGATACGGCAAAGTAAATCACCAGTCATGCTGGTACGTACAGGCTTCACACCTTTACCACGTAAGCGGAACAATTTACCGGTTTGAGTTCCTTCAGGCACTTTCAAGCTCACACGACCATCGAGTGTCGGAATTTGAATTTCTTTACCCAATGCAGCATCCGCAATGCTTACAGGCACATCCATATACAGGTCAGCGCCATCACGTTGGAAGATTTCGTGTTCACGTACCACCACTTCTACATATAAATCGCCTGCTTGGCCATCACGGATCGCCTCGCCTTTGCCACTTAAACGTACGCGGTCGCCATTATCCACACCTGCAGGAATGGTCACTTCTAAAGTTTGCTGACGGTCAGAAACCCCTGAACCATGACATTTATTACATGGGTTCTTAATAATTTTACCTTGACCACGACAGGTGCTACAGGTTTGCTGCACAGAGAAGAAGCCCTGTTGCATACGCACTTGACCTGCACCATGACAAGTTTTACACGTTTCGACGTCATTTGGATTTTTAGATCCTTTACCATCACAGGCATCACATGGCGCTGGCGCAGTAAAGGTAATGGTTTTTTTCACGCCTTTTACAGCTTCCTCAAGGGTAAGCTCCATAACATAGCGTAAGTCTGAACCACGGCGTGCACGTTGCTGACCACCACGGCCACCACCGCCAAATGCGCCACCGAATATGTCACCAAACTGACTAAAGATATCTTCTGCGCTAAAACCGCCACCGAAGCCACCGCCGCCGCCCATGCCGCCTTCAAAAGCTTGATGTCCCATACGGTCATACATACTACGTTTTTCGCTGTCCGATAAAACTTCATATGCTTCTGCAGCTTCTTTGAATTTTTCTTCAGCTTCTGGGTTATCTGGATTACGGTCAGGGTGATACTTCATCGCCAACTTACGGTAGGCTTTTTTAATTTCATCATCACTTGCGGTTTTAGATACACCTAAAACCTCATAATAATCACGTTTAGCCATGTCTGGCGATGCTCCTCACGGAATTTAATTTAATACTTAACTGTGGTCTGAAATTGGGGAATCAAACCATTTTTTCAAGGGGTAGGCAGGAAAAAAATAAATCGACTTAGAAAACAGCCTTATTTTTAACGAATTTGGATAGACCTTGGATCCATGCATTTAATAGATACAAAAAGGCAATCGCAGCAAAGACCACACCAATTACCGTGCATGCAGTCACCCAAAGATAGGTGTCCCAATAATAGAAAAATAAAGGAATAAACCACAGTGCGGCAAAAATGGCCATCATGGAATAAATCACGACGGTGCGCATGACCCAAAGCGCTTGGGCTTGGAGCCAAACTTCTGCAGAATCGATTTGAGTCACTTTGCGTGCAAAGCCGTAGGCAAATACACCACTAATCAGGGTAAATAAAGCGAAAAACATGAAGACATAAGAAATCGCAACATAACGGCGATACTTAGCTAAACTCTCTGCTGTCATCTGTGATTCAACCCCGTACACCACAATATGCCGCGCTGCACTTGTGGTTGTTTTACTTTTTAAAAATGTCTTTGTAGATCAGGTGCTACTATAGAGAAAAATTCAATATTTCGCACCCAATATTATGGCACTTTTAAGGATTCTGCTGAGTTTTTTTCACTTTAAACCACTGTGCATATAACGCAGGTAAAAAGAACAAGGTCAGCAGGGTCGCCACGATCAATCCACCCATAATCGCCACGGCCATTGGACCGAAGAAAATACTGCGAGAAAGTGGAATCATCGCCAATACAGCGGCCAATGCAGTCAGCACAATTGGACGGCAACGACGTACCGTCGCATTGATAATCGCATCCCAAGCCGACTCCCCAGACTGAATATCTTGTTCAATCTGATCAATCAAAATCAGCGAATTGCGCATAATCATTCCTGACAGTGCAATCGTGCCGAGCATTGCCACAAAACCAAAGGGTTTATTGAACAATAACAGGAATAACACCACGCCAATAATGCCCAAAGGTGCAGTTAAAAATACGATCATCGCCCGTGACATGCTGCGTAATTGAATCATCAATAAAGTCATGACAACTGCGAGGAATAGTGGCATGCCCGCATTTACAGAAGTTTGACCACGTGCTGACTCTTCCACAGTACCGCCTACTTCGAGGAGATAACCATTCGGCATTTCTGCACGTAAATGATCAAATGAATCTTTTAACTCACCCACCACCGTTGCAGGTTGCAATTTACTGCGAATATCCGCACGCACAGTAATGGTCGGTAAACGGTTACGATGCCAAATCAGCCCTTCTTCAAAGCTATACTCAATTTTCGCAATCTGCGCCAATGGTACTGAACCACCATTGCTGGTCGGTACAGCCAAACTGCTGAGAGAACCGACATCCAATCGCTCCGCTTGATCACCACGCATCCGAATTTCAATCAGCTCTCGTTTCTCACGATACTGATTAATCACCGCGCCACTGATTGAACTATTCAGGAAATTGGACAGATCTAGACTGGAAACCCCCATTTGACGTGCGCGATCTTGGTCAATGTCCAGTTTAATGACTTTGCTTGGCTCACCCCAATCCAAATGCACATTGGTGGTGTTCGGGTTTTCACTGACTTTTGCAGACACCCGTTGTGCCCACTCACGCACCAAGCTCAGATCTTCACCCGACACGCGGAACTGCAATGGATAACCCACAGGTGGGCCATTTTCTAAAAGTGAAACCCGTGTACGTACTTCAGGTAAGAGCTTACGAATTTCTTCTGCTAATGACTGGCGGATTTCATTGCGATCATCTAAAGATGAAGCCAATACCACAAACTGAGCAAAACTGGCTTGAGGTAACTGCTGATCTAGAGGTAAATAAAACCGCGGTGAACCTGTCCCCACATAAGCCACAAAATTATCAATGCCCTGTTTCTTCGACAAGAACGCTTCGACTTTTTTTACGGCCGCTTCTGTGGCTTTCAGAGATGCACCTTCCTCGAGCTTTAAATCCACTAAAATTTCAGCACGGTTTGACGGTGGGAAAAACTGCTGTGGTACGGTTTTAAACATTAAAATCGATAATACAAAGATGCCTACAGTCGCTACAATCACCGTCTTGCGATAAGTCACACAAGTGTCAACCCAACCACGGAAACGTTGATAAAACGGAGACTGATAAGGATCATGATGTTCGCCGGCATGATGCACCATTGGCTGAGGTTCAGGTTGTTTGCGCAAACGTGCCCAGAGGCGCTGATACCACGGGGCTTTTTGTACCAAATCTTTATTGAAATCGGGCAATAATTTATCCCCAAGATAGGGAACAAACAACACTGCTGCAAACCATGACACAACCAATGCAATAGTGACCACTTGGAAAATCGAGCGGGTATATTCCCCTGTGCTCGATGCGGCTGTGGCAATTGGCAAAAATCCTGCAGCCGTAATTAGCGTGCCTGTTAGCATTGGAAATGCGGTCGTCCGCCATGCATGTCCGGCGGCTTGTAACCGGCTATAGCCCTGCTCCATTTTGATCGCCATCATTTCGACGGCAATAATCGCATCATCCACCAATAAACCGAGTGCGAGAATCAAGGCCCCCAAAGAAATCTTGTGCAACCCGACATCAAACATCTGCATGCCAGCAAAAGTCATGGCCAAGACCAAGGGAATGGAAAATGCAACGACAAGACCTGTACGGAAACCCAAGGAGAAGAAGCTCACCAACAGAACGATAATCACCGCCTCAGCGAGGACTTTCATAAACTCATTGACGCTGCGCTTCACGGCTACAGGCTGATCAGAAACTTTTTTTAGTTCCATACCCAAGGGCAAGGTTTTTTGCAGGCGGGCAAATTCTGTTTCAAGGTTTTTACCCAAAGCCAGAATGTCGCCACCTTTACGCATCGACACGGCAATGCCTAAACCATTTTCACCCATAAAACGCATACGAGGCTGCGGTGGATCACTAAAGCCCCGATGTACATCTGCCACATCACCCAATTGAATCGTTCGACCATTCACCAATAAGGGCATCTGACGCAGTTCATCAATGTTTTGTAAATTGCCGCTGACACGCACTTGAATCCGGTCTGAATTGGTTTCAAAAAAGCCAGCACTGGCAACCGTGTTTTGCTGCTGCAAGGCTTGTTGAATCGCCGTCACGGGTATGCCCATTTGCGTGGCTTTGGTGTTGGAAATTTCAATCCAAACTTTTTGATCTTGTAGACCAATCAAATCCACTTTCGCAACGTCTTTGACTCGTTGTAACTGGAGCTGTAAACGGTCGGCATATTCCTTCATGGTGGCATAGTCAAAGTCTTTGCCGGTGAGCACATAGATATTACCGAAGGTGTCACCAAACTCATCATTAAAGAAAGGACCTTGCACCCCAGATGGCAATTGATGGCGAATATCATTGACCTTTTTACGCACGGTGTACCAAACATCGGGGACTTGCAGCGAACGTAGACTGTCCTTGGCCACAAAGGTCACCATGGATTCACCCGGACGTGAATACGCCATAATGCGTTCATACTGCCCCGTGGTCATCAGTTCTTTTTCAATCCGATCGGTGACCTGTAGCGAAACTTCTTTGGCTGTTGCACCAGGCCAATAGGTTTGAATCACCATGACTTTAAAGGTAAATGGCGGGTCTTCACTCTGCGACAATTTGGAATAAGAAAATATCCCAACGATGCCCAGTAGAATCATAAAATAAAGAATTAAGCCTTTATTTTTCAGTGCCCACTCAGACAAGTTAAAATTCATTATTTAACTCCTGCCTGAATGTGTACCGCTCGATTTTCACGATCAACAGGTTGTATTTTTTGTTTTTCGCGGAGCAAATGCACGCCGCCAACCACAACAAAATCCCCTGCTTGCAGACCACTAAGTACGGGCACGCTATCACGTCCGTATTCGCCTAAACTTACTGGAACTTTACGTACCGTATTATCTGCATTGACCACCATCACATACGCCTGCTGACCACTCGCAGACACACTCGATAACGGCACATGCAAAACATTCTGCTGTGCTTTAGTTAAAAATACCCGTGCACTTTGCCCCAGTTGAATGGCGCTATTGCCTTCACGTAATGCCACTTTGACACTATAAGTACGAGACTGATCGGCTGCAGGACTAATTTCACGCACATACGCAGCAAATTTTTCCTGTGGTTTAGACCATAAAGTGACCCAGGCATCCTGCCCGGCTTTAATATCGGTTACAGCTTGTTCCGGCACCCCAATCACCACCTCACGTTCACCGGCAATCGCCAACTGATAGGCGGGCTGACCGGCTGAAATCACTTGGCCAATTTCAATATTACGCTCAGTAATCACACCATTTTTATTGGCGATTAATTGGTTATAACCGGTTTGATTACGACTGACATCATAATTGGATTGCGCTTGTTTTAAATTCGACTGCGCTGCTTTATATTGGTTTTCTACCGCATCGTACTGCGAGCGACTCACGGCATTGACTGGTAGTAATTGCTTGAAGCGCTTTAATTCATCTTCAGCAATTTGCGCTGCGGAACGTGCGCTTTCAAGCTGTGCTTGCGCAGCATTGAGTTGTAATTGTGCATCTTTGACGTCTAATTTTGCCAAGACTTGCCCGACTCGGACTTGGTCTCCAACATCGACATAGCGCTCAGTGATTTGACCGCCAACCCGAAACGCTAAAGCTGTTTGCTGGCGTGCTTGTACATCACCCGCATAACTTTTTTGTTCAAAATGTGTGGCGCCTGGCTGAGTCACCATCACAAATGGCACTTCCTGTTCCGTTTGGGCTTTATCCTTGCTGCATCCCCATAAGGTCACACTGCAAACGATAATCATGCTGACAACTGTGATCTTAATCGTACTCATGAAGTTCGCTCTTAATAAAAAGTCTTTTTTAGGGCAGAATATTATTCAATTAATTTGGTTATTTTTTAATTAATAAACCATGCGGTACATTAATTAGATTAATTATCCTAAATCAATGACCTTTTCGCCTTTTTTGGAATTTTTTCAGCAAATGAATGTCGGCCGCCCGAAAGACTTAGAAAAACGACAACGGATTTTAGAGTCTGCAAAACAATTATTTTTAGAAATGGGCTATCACGGTTGCAGCATGAATCAGATTGCCCAACATGCAGCGGTCACCAAACTGACGGTCTATAATCATTTTCAGGACAAAGCCACCTTATTTACCAGTGCGATTGAAGACACCTGTGAATATATTTTGAATACCCGCCCGCGACATCTGCACAGCGAAAGTCATTTTATGCAGGCTTTCGTTGAAATTTGTGAGTTGGGGCTGAACATCATGAATTTGCCTGAAGCCATTAAACTGGATTTATTACTTTTGGAGTTGGCTGCCGAACACAGTCCTTTGGTGGAACAGTTTTTCCGTGCCTCACATTTAAAAATGCGCCAAGTCTGGGAAAACTTTTTTCAAGATGCAGCAGCTTTAAATTTCATTCAGCAGGATCACCCTGCCCGACAAACTGAACTGATTGTGTCGCTACTGATGGGACTACGCCATCAAGAGGTTTTATTGGGCATGCGCCCAGTACCTGAAGCAGCAGAGCGGCAAGCCATTATTCACTCTGCCATCGAAATCTTTATGCTGAAATATCAACTCAGCACGCAGAGCTAAGCATTTTCTGAAATATTTCAACGCTAAACTGAAACAAATGGCATAGCTATTGCTCATTTACCTAGAAAAGTCATCCGACTTTTGTCTGTACCCCCTTTTGCCACAGCACTTTCGGGGTATAGTCGAGACAGGAATACACGGAGAAATAACAAATGATTCAACAAATTGATGCTCCATTACGTGAAGACGTGCGCTTACTGGGCAATTTATTGGGTGAAACCCTAAAGCAGCATGCAGGACAAGATTTGTTTAATCAGGTAGAGCAAATTCGTGCTTTGTCTAAAGGCGCGCGCGATGGACAAGTTGAAGCCGAAAAACAGTTAGAACAATTATTTTTAAATTTAAAAGATGAAGAAATTCTGCCACTGACCCGTGCATTTACACACTTTCTCAACTTTGCCAATATTGCCGAACAATACAATGTGGTGCGCAGCCGTCGCCAAAGTGAGTTTGATGAGCAAGCACCATCACCGAATCCACTCGATCATTTATTTGAAAAATTTAAAAGCAATAACATCAGTGCGGAACAACTGTTCCAACAAATTTGTGAATTAAAAATTGAACTGGTTCTGACTGCACATCCAACTGAAGTCAGCCGCCGTACCTTGATCCAAAAATATGATGGGATTAATGATTGCCTGTTTAAAATGGATCAGCAAAAACTTACGCCACGCGAACGCAAAGCCGTACTGGATGATTTAAAACAACTGATTTGCTCGGCATGGCAAACCGACGAAATTCGTCAACACCGCCCGACGCCTGTCGACGAAGCTAAATGGGGCTTCACGACCATTGAACAGACCTTGTGGAATGCTGTACCCAAATTCATGCGTGAATTGGATGGCATGGTTCAAGATCATTGTGGCAAGACCTTGCCTTTAAATGTTGCCCCTGTGCGCTTTGCATCATGGATGGGCGGTGACCGTGATGGCAACCCAAACGTCACCCATAACATTACTCAAGAAGTGCTTTGGCTTTCACGTTGGAAAGCTGCCGACCTGTATTTACGCGATATCGAAGACCTACGTTGGGAACTTTCGATTCAAGAATGCAGTAAAGAACTCAGTGATGCTTTGGGCCATTTCCACCCTGAACCGTATCGTGAATATCTACGTGATGCGCGGGAACGCCTCAAAGCCACTCGTCACTGGTTGGCACTAAAACTCCGTGGTGAAGATGCTGACGATAGCCAAGTCATTAAAAGCCGCCATGAGCTGCTCGATCCACTATTGGTTTGCTACCGTTCACTGATTGACAGCGGTTTACCTGAAATTGCCAATGGTCAGTTACTCGACTTTATTCATCGAGTGAATTGCTTCGGTATCGAATTACTCAAACTCGATATTCGTCAGGAGTCGACTCGTCATCGCCAAGCGATTTCTGCCATTACTGAATATTTAGGTTTAGGCAATTTTGAAACATGGACGGAGCAAGCCCGTCAAAACTTCTTGATTCAGGAACTGCAAAGCAAACGTCCACTGCTACCGAAGTTTTTAAATGAGCCAAAACAAAGCCTGATTGAACATCCAGATGTACAAGAAGTCTTTGCGACCATGCGCACTTTGGCAGAACAGCCACCTGAAAGTTTAGGGGCTTATATTATTTCCATGGCCGAACATCCAAGTGATGTCTTGGCCGTATTGTTACTGCAAAAAGAAGCCGGCATCAAACAAGCGCTACGTGTCGTGCCACTGTTTGAAACTTTAAAAGATTTGGATGGTGCAGCTCGTACCATGAATACCCTATTCAATATGCATTGGTATAAACAGCATATTCAGGGTAAACACGAGGTGATGATTGGCTATTCAGACTCAGCCAAAGATGCGGGCTTTATGTCGGCAAACTGGGCGCAGTATCGTGCACAGGAAGAATTAACCGCAGTTGCGAAAAAGCATGATGTACAACTGACATTATTCCATGGCCGTGGCGGTTCAATCAGCCGTGGTGGTGCGCCGACACAGCAAGCGCTGTTTTCACAGCCACCGGGCTCGATTTCAGGAGCGATTCGTGTCACTGAACAAGGGGAAATGATTCGCTTCAAGTTTGGATTAGAAGGCATTGCCTTACAAAACTTAGAAATTTACACCGCTGCGACCTTAGAAGCGACCTTATTGCCACCGCCTGAACCTAAACAGGAATGGCGTCAGCTCATGCACAGCATGACGGATCTGTCGGTACAGGTGTATCGTCAAACCGTGCGTGAAAATCCGCATTTTGTAAAATATCTACGGACTGTGACACCCGAACTGGAGCTACAAATGTTACCGCTCGGTTCACGCCCAGCCAAACGTAAAGTTAGCGGTGGAATTGAGTCATTACGTGCGATTCCTTGGGTGTTCGCATGGACGCAAATCCGTTTGATGCTTCCTGCTTGGCTCGGTACTGGTGCTGCGATTAATCAAGTGATTGATCAAGGTCAAAAGCAGACACTCGAAGAAATGTTAGAGCAATGGCCGTATTTCCAAACCCTGATTGATATGTTGGAAATGGTCTTGTCCAAAGCCGATGGTCATGTGGCGCTGTATTATGAGTCTCATCTGACTGATGACGCAGACCTCAAACAGTTGGGCGAAGAGTTACGTCAGCGCTTACGTGATGCGGTACAAACGCTATTAGCACTCAAAGGTGAATCGAAATTACTCAGCAGTAACGATGTGCTCGACCAATCCATGAAGGTGCGTAAGCCTTATTTATTGCCGCTACATTTACTACAAGCCGAGCTAATGAAACGCCGCCGTGCATACCTTGCCGAGCGTCAAGCTGAAAATACCCCAGTCGACCATGCGTTGATGGTCAGCATCGCGGGTATTGCGGCAGGTTTGCGTAACACTGGCTAAATCTTCCAAGTTTTCAAAAAGCACACAGAACTGTGTGCTTTTTTTTTGACCAGTCATATTGGTTTTAATTTATTTTGGAATATTTGACATCCTCCCCCCCTTAAAAGAGGGTGATTCCTACAGCTAGACGCTTATGCCCAAGCGCAAGAATGTTTAGAGCTGAGTTTATATCTCGATCATGAGCTGTACCACAGCTCATGCACTCCCATT